>NZ_JBHOQJ010000296.1:0-30587 GCF_042408365.1 Thermoflexus sp. | reverse complement strand
GCCAATGGGACCTTCGGCGCCCGGCTGGCCCCCAAAATATTTTCCATCCCCTCTCTCCACGCCCCGAAGGGTTGCAGGGAAGGGAGAGGGGCCATCGGCCTCCTCACTGAGGATCGGTGTTACGCGGTGGGTTCCCTCGTGGGCTTCGGAGGTGGGCCCCGAACCGCATAATTCCTAACAAAAGGAGGTGGTCATGGGGGTGGAGATTCTACGCAACTATATCGGCGGCGAGTGGGTAGCCTCAACGACGGAGAACTTTCTGGAGGTCCGCAACCCCGCCCTGGATGAGGTCATCGCCCGGGTCCCACTGTCCACCCCGGAGGAGGTCGATCGCGCGGTGGCGGCCGCCCGGTCAGCCTTTGAAACATGGCGCCGCCTCCCGGTCCAGGCCCGAGCGCGCTATCTCCTCCGCCTGCGGGATCTGGTGGAGCAGCATTTCGATGATCTGGCGCGCACCATCGTGCAGGAGCACGGAAAGACCCTGGAGGAAGCCCGAGGGGAGATGCAGCGAACCTTAGAGAACATCGAGGCGGCGGCGGGGATGTTCGCCTCGTTAATGGGTTATCACACCCCTCAGATCGCCGATGGGATCGATGAAGAGTGCATCCTGGAGCCGGTGGGGGTCTTCTGTTGTATCGCCCCCTTCAACTTCCCGGCGATGATCCCTTCCTGGTTCTTCCCTTATGCGTTGGTGGCGGGCAACACGTACATCGTCAAGCCGTCGGAGATCTGCCCGATCACTCAGACCCGGCTCTTCGAGTTGATCCAGCAAGCGGGCTTCCCGCCCGGGGTGATCAACCTGGTCCACGGGGGCAAGGAGGTGGTGGACGCTCTGCTGGCCCATCCGGGGATCGCTGGAGTGTCCTTCGTGGGGTCCACACCGGTGGCGAAGTATGTGTATGCGACCGCCACCGCCCACGGCAAGCGGGCCCAGTGCCATGGGGGCGCGAAGAACGCGCTGGTGGTGATGCCGGACGCGGATCTGGAGCGAACGGTCCCCGCGATCCTCTCCTCTGCTTTTGGGTCAGCGGGGCAGCGTTGTCTGGCCGGCTCCCTGGCGATCGCGGTGGGGGAGATCCACCGGCCGCTCGCGGAGGCGTTGGTGGAGGGGGCCTCCCGGATCCGGGTGGGTTATGGGTTGGAGGAGGGCGTGCAGATGGGCCCGGTGGTTTCCCGCAAAGCCTTGGAGCGGATCCATCGCTACATTGAGATCGGCCTGCAGGAGGAGGCGGATCTCCTGCTGGACGGCCGGGGGATCCAGGTGCCGGGGTATCCGAAGGGCTATTTCATCGGGCCGACCATCTTTGATCGAGTTGAGCCCTCGATGGCGATCGCCTGTGAGGAGATCTTCGGGCCCGTGCTGGGGATTATCCCCGCGCGGGATTTGGAGGAGGCTCTCACGATCATCAACCGTTCCTCTTATGGGAACGCCGCCTCGCTGTTCACCCGCGACGGGAAGGCGGCGCGGGAGTTTAAGCTGCGGGTGCGGGCGGGCAATGTGGGGATCAACATCGGCGTCGCCGCCCCGATCGCCCCCTATCCCTTCGCGGGCCAGAAGAGCTCCTTCTTCGGCGATCTCCACGGCCAAGGGATGGATACGCTCTATTTCTTTACGGATCGCAAGGTCGTGATCACCCGATGGTTTTAAGCGCAGAGATAACTGTTCAGCCGTTCTCACGCAATGCCGATACGCTATGTGGGCGGTTTCCTCCTGGGGGCTTTTGGGGGCCGAGCCGCGCGCCTTCGGCGCGGCCCTCAAAAGATTTTTCATCCCCCCCACGACCCTTCGGGCCGTGGGGAGGGGGGGATCAAGGGGGCCTTCCGCCTCCTTACGAGAGCTCTGAACCGAATGGGATCAAGCTGAATAGTTACGCGTAGAGATCAGCTTCTGGGAAACGGGGTGATCACGCCTTCCAGGGAGAGCTCTGTTCTCCTGGGGATGTGTTAGGTGTTGCTGTCGTCTACCCTGCTCAATTTTGGGACTGGGGCGGGTGCCTTCAGCGCCTGATCTATCTCCTAAAATGCACCAACCTGCGCTTTGCCCCTCCAGGTGTCCTGCTTCTCCTTTTCCCCTGCCCGTGCGTAGTGGTAGAGGCATCTATTCCTCCCCGGAAGGGAAAAGCTGACCTCCGGATGTGACTTCGGACAAGGCGCTGGAGGGCCGTAGGGAACCACCCGCCGGAGGGCTTGAGAACCAAGGACGGTCGCGTTGGGAGGCATTCTTCCCGGGGACGGGGATTCCGATCAGGGAGAGGGGCTTGACAAATCTTATTGGAATCCAGTAATATGATAGGTGAATCATATGTCATATTTCGGCCATGGCACGGACACCCATAACGGTTCGGGGGGAGCAGACTCGCCGTCGGCTGCTGGAGGCGGCGGAGGAAGTCTTTGGGGAGCTGGGGTTCCGACGAGCCTCCATCTCTGAGATCGTGCGTCGCGCCGGAGTGGCCCAGGGCACCTTTTACCTCTACTTCGACTCCAAAGAAGATATCTTCCGCGCTCTGGTCCGCTATATGAGCCACGAGCTGCGCAAGTTCATCGCCATGGCGGTGGCAGGGCTGCAAGATCGCCTGGAGATCGAACGTCAAGGCTATCGGGCATTCTTTCGCTTTGTCCTCCAGCACCGCTTCCTCTACCGTATCGTTCTGGAGAGCCAGTTTGTTGACGAGGCGGTCTATCGGGAGTACTACCAGCGTCTAGCCGAGGGATACACCCGGGGCCTCGCCCGTGCGATGGAGGCTGGCCAGATCCGCCCTATGGCTCCGGAGACGCTGGCCTACTGCCTGATGGGCATCGCTCACTTCCTGGGGATGCGTTGGGTGCTCTGGGAGAACCGAGAGCCTCCGGAGGAGGTGCTGGAGACAGCTATGGCCTTCATTCGCCACGGGATCGCCCTCCCTTCTGAGGCGAAAGGAGCAACAGATGCCCCACGTGCAGGTGGGTGAGATCCGCCTCTTTTATGTGGAGGAAGGCCAGGGCGAGGCGGTGGTGTTCATCCCCGGCCTTGGAGGAGATCACTATCTATGGCATCGCCAGCTACCTGCCTTCGCCCATCGCTTTCGGGCCATTGCCATCGACAACCGGGGCGCAGGCCAGTCGGACAAGCCGGATGTCCCTTATACAATCGAGCAGATGGCCGATGATGTGGCCGGGCTGCTGGAGGGTCTCGGGATCGATCGAGCGCATATCGTCGGCGCCTCAATGGGCGGCTTCATCGCTCAGATGTTCGCCCTGCGCCATCCTCACCGAGTGAACCGTTTGATCCTCTGCTGCACCTCCTTTGGCGGCCCCAATATGATCCCGATGCCCCCTGAGACCCTGGCTGTTCTCATGAACCGCACGGGCGATCCGGAGACCGACCTCCGGCGCTTGTGGGCGGTCTCTGTGACCGAGCGATTCCTTCGGGAGCACCCGGAAGCCCTGGAGGCCTATGTGGCCTGGCGGAGGGCCCATCCTCAGCCTCTCTACGCTTACCAGCGTCAGCTTGCGGCCGCCATGGCTTTTAACCTGGAGGCGCGCGTCCATGAAATCCAGGCCCCCACCTTAATCGCCCACGGGGTGGAGGACCGGGTGGTTCCGGTGGAGAACGCCCGACGTCTTCACGCTCGTATTGCCTCCAGTCGGCTAGTGCTCTTCCCGGAGGCTGGGCATCTCTTCTTCATCGAGCAGGCAGAGGCGTTTAACCGGGTGGCCATCGCGTTCCTGCAGGGGGAGGAGGCCTTGGCATGATCCCGGCGGTGGATTGGCTGGCGAAACGCGCCCGGCTTTCCCCAAACCGCGTGGCGCTGATAGAGGCCTCCACGGGGAGGCGGATCGTTTATGCAGAGTGGAATCGACGGGCCAACCAGGCAGCCCATGCGCTGCAGGCCCTGGGATTGCGCAAGGGGGAACTCTTGGCTGTCCTTTCGACCAACCGGTTGGAATACTTGGACCTGCTGTTTGCCTGCCAGAAGACCGGCGTGATCCTACAGGCTTTGAACACCCGTCTGACCGTCCCCGAGCTTCAAGCCCTGTTGCGGGAGATCCCACCGCGGGCCCTGGTTTACAGCGGGGATTTGGGGGAGAAAGCGGCAGCTCTCGAAGAAGCCGTTCCCTTAATGATTGCTCTGGATGAGCCGGTACGGGGGACTCACCGGCGATGGGAGGAGTGGGTGAGCCGAGCCTCAGACCGTCCGCCGGCTCCGATCCTGCTCACCCTCGAGGATCCGTGGGTGCTGTGTTACACTGGCGGGACCACCGGATTGCCCAAGGCAGCAATCCTCACCTATGGCACAATCACCTGGAACGCGGTTAACACCGTGATGAGTTGGGGCCTCCGGCCGGATGATGTGGCTATCCTTAACGCCCCTCTCTTTCACACCGGCGGCCTTAATGTCTTCACCACCCCGTTGGTTCACATCGGCGGCGCCTCGATCCTCTGCGCCGCCTTCGATCCCGATCAGGTCTTCGACCTGCTGGAGCGCGAGCCGGTCACCCTCCTCTTTGGCGTGCCGACGATGTTCATCCGCCTCCAGCAGCATCCCCGGTGGGGGCGGGCGGATTTCTCCCGCTGTCGCATCGTCATCAGTGGAGGTGCGCCATGCCCGATGCCGATCTTTGAGCGCTTCTTCGAGAAAGGGGTGCCCTTTAAGACCGGTTATGGGTTGACCGAGGCCGGCCCCAATAACTTCTGGCTGCCGGATGAAAAAACACAGCGCAAGCCGGGCTCGGTCGGAAGCCCCCTTTTTCATATCGAGGTCCGAGTGGTCCGAGATGGCCATGATGCCGAGCCCGGAGAGGTCGGAGAGCTGTGGATCCGTGGACCCCATGTGATCCCGGGTTATTGGAACCGCCCGGAGGAAACGGCGCAGACGATCGTAGAGGGCTGGCTGCGGACGGGGGATTTGGCCATGAGCGATGAGGAGGGGGATTTCTACATCGTTGGTCGGATCAAGGACCTCATCATTTCCGGTGGGGAGAACATCTATCCCGCGGAGGTCGAGAGCGTGATGCTCGGCCATCCGGATGTGGTCGAGGCAGCGCTGATCGGGGTGCCCGACCCCGAGTGGGGGGAGGTGGGGCGGGCGATCGTGGTGCGACGGCCGGGAAGCACCATGACGGAAGCTGAGCTGTTGGCTTATCTGCGGGGCCGCCTGGCAAGCTACAAAGTGCCCAAATCGGTGGTCTTTGTGGAAGAGTTGCCCAAGACGGGGGCTGGGAAGGTCGATAAGACCGCATTGAAACGGCGATTCGGCGGTTGAATCCCGAGTCGGCGCAGGTGGATCCACCGGCAGGAGGCGAGGATGGCCCGGGTGGCGGTGGTGACGGGGGCGGCGAGCGGGATCGGGCGGGCCATTGCGGAACGATTGGCCCGGGAGGGGGATCAGGTGGTGGTGGCGGATGTTCAGGTGGAGCAGGGACATGCGGTGGCTCAGGCGATTGGGGGCACGTTTCTTTACGCCGATCTGCGTCGGCGTGAGGACTGCCATCGCCTCATCGCGGAGACCTCGAAGCGCTTCGGGACAGTCCACATCTTGATTAACAACGCGGGCTTTCAACACATCGACCCCATTGAGCAGTTCCCCGAGGATATCTGGGAGGCGATGCTCGCGGTGATGCTCACTGCCCCCTTTCTCCTCACCAAGTATGCGTGGCCGGCCATGAAGGCCCAGCGCTGGGGGCGGATCGTCAACATCGCATCGATCCATGGGCTCGTGGCCTCGCCGTTCAAGGGTGCCTACGTGGCCGCCAAGCACGGCTTGATCGGCCTGACCCGGGTTGCGGCCCTGGAGGGCGGCCCCTATGGCATCACGGTGAACGCGATCTGCCCCGCCTATGTGCGCACGCCCTTGGTGGAGAACCAAATTCAGGATCAAGCACGGACGCGGGGGATTCCCCCGGAGGAGGTGGTGGAGAAGGTCATGCTGGAGCCGGCGGCCATCCGCCGGCTGATTGAGCCCGAGGAGGTCGCGGCGCTGGTGGCCTACCTGTGCTCGGATGAAGCATCGGCTGTCACCGGTGCCGCTTGGACGATCGACCTGGGCTGGACAGCTCGCTGAAGGAGGGGAAAAGCCATGAGGATGCCCCATTTGGACGGGATTCGTTGTGATCAGATAATCACCCCGCGCTTAACCCATCACGTGCTCTTCGCGGGGCCGCCGGATGGGGAGCCGGTGGTCTTCATTCATGGGAATGTCTCTTCCGCGACGTTCTGGGAGGAGACAATGCGCGACCTCCCTTCCAGGTTTCGCGCCATCGCGCCGGATCTACGGGGGTATGGGGAATCTGAGCGACGCCCGGTGGACGCCACCCGGGGACTTCGGGATTTCAGCGATGACCTCCATGCCCTCGTGGAGACGCTGAAGCTGGAGCGTTTCCATCTGGTCGGCCACTCCATGGGCGGGGGGATCGCGATGCAATATGCCATCGACCATGCGGATCGCATCCTTTCCCTGGTCCTGGTCGATCCTCTCTCACCGTTCGGGTTTGGGGGAACTAAAGATATAGAAGGGACGCCGTGTTGGGCGGATTACGCCGGCTCCGGCGGCGGCACAGCGAGCCCGGAGTTCGTGCGCCGGCTGGCGGCTGGGGATCGAGGAGAGGAAAGCGATTTCTCCCCCCGTCGGGTGCTTCGAGCGTTCTACGGCAAGGCGCCGTTCCTCCACCCCCGTGAGGATCTGTTGGTGGAATCCATGCTCCTCACAGCTGTCGGCGAGGAGAACTATCCCGGCGATTTTCAGACCAGCCCCAATTGGCCGGGGCTCGCCCCGGGCACCCGTGGGGTGAACAACGCGATGAGCCCGAAGTATTGCAACCTGAGCCCCCTCGCAGGGATCTCGCCGAAGCCGCCGATCCTCTGGGTTCGTGGGGCAGAGGATACCATCGTTTCGGACACCTCGCTTTTCGATTTCGGCTACTTGGGCATGTTGGGGGTGATCCCGGGATGGCCTGGGGAAGCCATCTACCCGCCCCAGCCGATGGTCTCCCAGACGCGGGCGGTCCTGGAGCGCTACCAGGCGGCCGGGGGACAGTATCAAGAGGAAGTGATCCAGGGCGCTGGGCACACTCCATATCTGGAGCGCCCGGAGATCTTTCGGGAGATCTTCCTCGCTTTTCTGGGGAGGTAGACGCGAATGTATGGCATTGGCTACTGGCTCTCTCGGCATGCGCTTCTCCATCCGAAACGCGAAGCATTGATCACGCCGACGGAGCGCTTCTCCTACGGTCTCCTGAACCGCGAGGCCAACCGGGCCGCCCATGGGCTGCGGGCCATGGGGCTCCATGAGGGGGATCGAATCGGGATCCTGGCTATGAACGATCCGCGCTTCCTGATCCTGCTTTTCGGCGCCGCCAAAGTAGGCGTGGTGGTGGTTCCCCTTAACTATCGTCTCAGCGTCCCAGAGCTGGCTTTCCAAATCCAGGATGCGGGGGTGCGGATTCTCTTCGTAGGACTAGAACAGGCGGGAATGGTTGAAGCGTTGCAGGGGCAGGCCCCTGTGGAGGCGGTGGTCGAGCTGGCCGACGAACCGGTGGCTGGGGCTATAACGTATCCGGCATGGGTGGCCGGTCAACCCGAGGAGGAACCCGGGGACCCTATCTCATGGGATCGTCCGCTTTTGATCGTCTACACCTCAGGAACTACTGGACGGCCCAAGGGAGCAGTGCTAACCCATGCAAACCAGTTCTGGAATGCCATGAACGACATCATCGCCCTTCGCATCACCGCGGAGGACACCACTCTCACACTCCTCCCGTTAGTCCACGTGGGGGGCATCGGGCTCTTCACCCTTCCCACTCTGCTTATGGGTGGCCGGGTTATCATGCCCCGTCGCTTTAATCCCGACGAGGCCCT
Organism: Thermoflexus sp.; assembly: GCF_042408365.1. Classification (GTDB taxonomy): domain Bacteria; phylum Chloroflexota; class Anaerolineae; order Thermoflexales; family Thermoflexaceae; genus Thermoflexus. The sequence goes on along the minus strand of NZ_JBHOQJ010000296.1, from coordinate 22,753 downwards.
CCGGCTGATCGAACAGGAGCGAGTGACCATCGTGATGGGCGTGCCCACCATCTTCCAGATGCTGTTGGCTTCTCCTCTCTTCGACCAAGTAGACCTCTCGAGTGTGCGAGCCTTCTACAACGGAGGGGATCGTTGTCCGCTGGAGGTGGTGGAGGCCTTTCGCCGGAGGGGCCTGCCCTTTGGAGGGGGCTACGGGCTGACGGAGACCTCCCCCACAGCTTTTATGCTGGAGCCGGAAGAGTTCGTGGAAGGAACCCAAGCCTTAGGCTTCATCGGGAGGCCAGCTTTCTTCACCGAGGCACGCATTGTGACACCGGAAGGGCGAGAGGCGGAGCCAGGAGAGGTCGGCGAGCTCTGGCTGCGGGGCCCCAACGTCTTCGCCGGCTACTGGAACCTCCAAGAGGCGACCGCGGAGGCGTTCTGTGAAGGATGGTTCCGCACAGGGGATCTGGCTTACCGCGATGAGCAGGGCTTCACCTACATCGTGGGGCGTTTGAAGGAGATGTTCAAGAGCGGGGGCCTCAATATATATCCGGCAGAGGTTGAGGCTGTGCTGGCACAGCACCCGGCCGTCCAAGAGGTCTGTGTCGTTGGGGTGCCGGACCCGAAATGGGGGGAGGTCGGAAGGGCGGTTGTGGTCCTGCGCCCGGGCCACCAGGTTCAGCCCGAGGCGTTGCTGGCGTGGTGTGAGGGGCGGCTGGCCCGTTACAAGATCCCAAAGTCCGTGGTTTTCGTGGAGGCCCTGCCTCGGAACGCATTGGGGAAGATCCTACGCGCGGAGGTCAAGGCCCGCTACGGAGGACAACCATGACCGTTGTCGGCATCGTTGGGCTGGGCATTTACCTTCCAGAGCGGGTAATGACAGCAGAGGAGCTGGCGGTGGCTTCCGGCATCCCGGCCGAGGTGATCCGGACCAAGTTTGGGCTGGCTCAGAAGCACATCGCCGACATATCAGGGAAAGGGGAAACTGTCTCCATGATGGCCGCTGAGGCAGGGCGGCGAGCCCTGATGGATGCGGGGGTCGGGCCTGAAGAGGTGGACGCCGTGATTTATTTTGGGAGCATGCATAAGGATTACTACGTATGGCTGGCTGCCCCGCGCATCCAGGTGTTGGTGGGCGCCCATCGGGCCTATGCCTTCGAGATCTGTGGCACCTCGGCTGGGCTCCCCTTCGCTATGAAAACGGCTCGAAGCATGATGTTAACGGATCCTTCCCTGCGCCATGTACTGCTGGTGGCCGCCTCAACCGAATCCATGCTTCTGGATTACACCAACCACCGCGCCCGGTTCATGTTCAACTTCGGCGATGGGGCGGCAGCTTGCCTGCTTCGACGGGATCATCCCTTCAACATCGTCCTGGAGTCCGCCTTCCGCACGGATGGCCGCTTCGCGGATTTCGTACGGGTTCCCGCCGGGGGCTCAGTGCTTCCCCCGAGCCATGAAACGATCGAACAGCGCCTGCATTATTTCGACGTCACCGATCCAGCACAGATGAAGGCCATGCTCGATCCCATCACCCTGGATCATTTCGTGGGCGTGGTGCGGGAGGCGATTGCTCGAAGCGGCTGCCACGGCCTCGATTTCCTGATCCCGCTGCACACCAAGCGTTCGCTCTTCCTGGCGTTGCTTTCGGCCCTGGGACTGACGGAATCCCAAGCCATCTATCTCTCGGATTACGGTCACCTTTCGGCCGCGGATCCGCTGCTGGGGCTTTACCTGGCCCGGCAGGAGGGACGGCTTCGGAACGGCGATGTGGTGGTGCTGGTGAGCGCAGGAACGGGCTATTCGTGGGGAGCAACGGTGATCCGCTGGGGAGGCCCTTATGACTGAGCTTCGGGTGGGCGCAACAGCCTCATGGACGAAGACGATCACGCAAGCGGATATCGAGGCCTTCGCTGCGCTGACCGGCGATAATAACCCCCTGCATCTGGATGAAGTCTTCGCCCAAAACACTCGTTTTGGGCGACCGATCGCCCATGGGATGCTGGTGGCGGGCCTGATCTCAACGGTGCTGGGCCGGCTGCTCCCTGGCCCGGGAACGATCTATCTTAGCCAGAGCCTTCAATTCGTCCGGCCGGTTTATCCGGGCGACACAATCACCGCCACCGTGGAGGTAATCCGCATTCGGGAGGATAAGCCGATCGTGACCCTGGCCACACGTTGCGTCAACCAAAACGGGGAGGAAGTGTTGCGCGGCGAGGCGGTCGTCCTGGCTCCAGAGGACAGCCCTCACCGTCCTGCTGAGGATCCATAGGCTGAGGGCTTCCCCAGCCAGGGTATTGGTATCGGTTTCGTGTTGACTGCTAAGAAGCCGCTTCCTGAGGATTTGGGGACATGGGCTGCTCTAGGCGATCTATCTGATCCCTTGAACTAGGGTTACGCTAAAACCTTGCTTTCCGGGAGGTGACCCATGGATCGTCGCTGGCTGAAAGGCGTAGTAGCCCTCGTGTTGCTGGCTGGGGCCTGTGCGGCGCCGGCGACTCCCTCGCCGACCCCCACCGTTGCACCGGCCCCGGCCACGCCTACGGCAACACCCTCTCCCTCGCCAACACCCGGCAAACCCTTAAAGATCGGCCTGCTCTCCGATCGCTCCGGTTCCCTGGCCCTCTACGGACCGATGCTGGAGAACGGCTTCATGCTGGGCCTAGAATACGCCACCAATGGCACCATGGAGGTAGCCGGCCGCCCGATCCAGGTGATCATCCGTGATACCGCGAGCGATCCGGAGAAAGGTGTGGCCCAGGCACGGGAGCTAATCGAGGCGGAGGGGGCAGAGATCCTGGTGGGAGCTCCCAGCTCCGGTGTCACCTTGGCTGTCCAAAAGGTGGCCGAGGAGCACAAGGTTATCCTCATTGCTGAGCCGGCGGCCAGTCCGGACATCACCGGGAAGAACTTCAATCCCTACACGTTCCGAACCAGCCGGACCAGCGTGCAGGATGCTCTGACCATGGGTAAGGCTCTCGTCGAGATGGGCAAGACCTTCGTTCAAATCGCCCCGGATTATGCTTTCGGCCATGGCTCCGCCCGCGCCTTCTACACCGTCGTGAAGAGCTTGGGGGGGCGCTTCACAATTAACGACACCCCGGAGGGCGCGGGATCCATATTCATCCCCTTAGAAACAACGGACTTCACCCCCTACCTGCAGCGGGTGCTGGATGCTAATGCCGAGGTCCTGATCGTGACTTGGGCCGGTGCAGGGTTTGTGCCCCTCTTCCAGCAGATGCAGGACCTTGGGGTCTTCCAGAAGATGACGGTGGCGACCGGGATGGGCGACAACCAGAGCATCGCTTCCGGTTATGTCTCGGCTGTAGGGGCAGTCGGCGTGAGCGTCTATCACTATACACTGCCCAAGAACCCGGTCAACGACTGGCTGGTGAAGCGCCACCAAGAGAAGTTCGGGACGCCACCCGATCTTTTCACAGCAGGCGGCATGGCAGCGGCGATCATGGTCGTCGAAGGGCTGAAGAAGACCAACGGCGATGCCCGGGCGGAGGCGCTGATCCCTGTCTTCGAGGGCATGACCTTCATGGGTCCCAAGGGAACCTACATCATCCGGCCCTATGACCACGTTGCCCTCCAGCCCATGTATCTGGTCCGCCTGAAGGATCCCAAGGATCCCCAATTCCGATTCTTTGAGCTGATTAAGGAGTTCTCGCCGGAGGAGACGGCCCCGCCGTGCATGCTGGAGGGGCCTTATCAGGAGCGCTGTCCGAAGCCTTAGCGGTGAGGGGCGGGCAGCAGGGGGCACGGGACGCTGCCCGCCCCCACCTAGGGCGAACCCTCTTTACAGCATAGAGGAGGCTGGAGAATCCAGCAAGTGGAAGGGAAGACATGGCCAGCGGCATCCTTTTGGAGGCCCGTGGGCTGACGAAGGATTTCGGAGGGCTCCGAGCCTTAGATCGGGTGGATCTACAGGTGGAGGCCGGCACGATCCATGCTCTCATCGGGCCTAACGGAGCCGGCAAGACCACGCTGTTCAATCTGATCGGTGGGAACCTGCGCCCTACCGCTGGCCGGGTGCTCTATCGGGGGCGAGATATCACCGACCTTCCTCCGCATCGCCGGGCGCGCCTTGGGATCGGCCGGGCCTATCAGCTAATTCATGTCTTTCCTAACCTGAGCGTCCTGGAGAATGTCCGCCTGGCAGCCCAGGCGATGGGCATGGACAACTTCCGGTTTTGGGTTCCGGCCACTCAGCTCCGGCGCTATCTGGATCGGGCCTGGGCAGTATTGCATGAGGTGGGCATGGCGGATGTGGCCAATCTCCCCGCCCGGGCGCTTTCCCATGGGCATCGGCGTTGGCTAGAACTTGCTATGCTGCTGGCTCAGGAACCTGAACTCATGTTGCTGGACGAGCCCGCCGCCGGCATGGCTGTTGACCAGATCCCACACCTGATCCGATTGATCGAGGAAGTCCATCGACGATATGAAGCAACGATCCTTTTAATTGAGCACAAGATCGATCTGGTGATGCGCCTGGCCCATCGGGTGACCGTCCTGCACCAGGGTCGTGTGCTCGCTGAAGGGACCCCTGAGGCGATCGCTCGGGACGAGGCGGTGCAACAGGCTTATTTAGGGGAGCGGATATGAACGCCGTCCTCGAGTTGAGGGAAGTCCACACGTTCATTGGATCCTTCCATATCTTGAAAGGAGTTTCCTTTGCTGTCCAGCCGGGGAGCTTGACCGTCCTGTTGGGTCGAAACGGTGCAGGGAAGACCACCACCCTGCGCACGATTATGGGACTCTGGTCAGCCGCTGAAGGGAGCATTCGGTTTCTTGGAGAGGAGCTTCGCGGGCGACCGACCTACGAGATCGCCGCCATGGGGATTGGCTACGTTCCGGAGCATCGGGCGATTTTCCGGAGCCTGACGGTGGAGGAGAACCTGCGGCTTGCCGAACGGCGTCGAGGGGATTTGGCTCGGCGGGCCGATTGGATCTTCAGCCTGTTCCCGGACCTCAAGGCTGCGCTGAGGAAGCCGGCGGGTCTGCTCTCGGGCGGTCAGCAGCAAATGCTGGCCATCGCCCGCGCCCTGGTGCCGGAGAACCGCATTCTCCTCATCGATGAGCCCAGCGAGGGCCTGGCCCCTATGCTGGTGAAGCAGGTGATGGCAGCGATCCATCGGCTGCGGGAGGAGATGCCTATTCTTCTCGTGGAACAGAACTTCCACGCGATCCGTCAGCTCGCGGATCGCTACATCCTGATGGAGGATGGGCGGGTGATCCGGAGCGGGCCGATGACAGAGCTTGTGGGGAATCCCGGATTGCTCCAGCGCTATCTGGGGGTGGTGATATGAAAGGAACGTGGGCGCTGGTGCTCATCCTAGTGGGCATCATCGGGTTTCTCGCTCTGATCCTCCCCTTGCCCGTATGGGCTTCGATTGTGCTCTCCGGCCTTACGCTGGCTGCTCTCTTCTTCCTGGTCGCCTCCGGGCTCTCATTGATTTTCGGGCTCATGGATGTGATCAACTTCGCCCACGGCACATTGTTTATGCTGGGGGCATATGTGGGGTGGACCGCCTATCAGAACCCACGCCTGTTGCTGAACACGGCCCCCCTATTTCTGGCCCTTGGGGCAGGGATAGTGCTCGGGCAGGCGGGGGCGGGCCGGTTTCCGATCCCTCGTATCGCTTGTGGGATAGGATTGATCAGCTTCGGAGCTATCGCTTTCTGGAACCACAATGTGGGAAAGCTGGTAGCTTTCGGAAGCACAGTGCCGGGCGGGTCCATCCCCACGCCGCTCGCCCAGGAACCATTCGCGATCGTCTTTGCCCGGATGGTGGCCATGGGGCTGGCCGGCTCATGGGGTGGGCTGCTGCTGGGCGGAGCACGCCGGGCCGCCGCTAAGTGGGCTGGAGGGCTCGCGGCAGGTCTCTTTCTAATAGGGACTTTAATGGTGCTGAGTCGGGAGATGGTGGAGCGCTGGGTCCTCGAGAGCCCGCCGGATCTCCGCTTCCTCCTTGCCCTTTCTGTCGGCACGCTTGTGGGTGGTGCGCTAGGCGCCCTCATCGAATCCACTTTGATCCGCCCCCTCTATGCCCGCCCAATCTATCAGGTTCTTCTCACTCTCGGTCTCTCCTATGTGGGCACCGAGCTGGTCCGGGTCGTATGGGGACCGGGGAACTATGCCCCACTTCCCCGTCCCTCTCTGTTTGCTGCCCCTTGCCTGGCGAATTCGCTGGGCGAATGGTTCGCTCAGGGTTGCGCCTCCTTGAATGTGCTGGGGCGTCCTTTCCCCACCTATCGGCTTCTGATCATCGGAGTGGGGATCGGGATGTGGGTGGGGATCGGGCTGTTGCTGCGATGGACCCGAATCGGGATGGCGGTCCGGGCTGCGGTGGAGGACCGGGAGATGGTGGAAGCCCTGGGGATCCCGGTGCGGCGGTTGTTCACGGGCGTGTTCGCAATGGGCTCCGCCCTGGCGGCTCTGGGGGGCGTGGTGGCCACGCCCTTTCTGGGCCTGAGCCCGGCGATGGGGCTAGAGTTTCTGCTTCAGGCCTTCATTGCGGTGGTCATCGGCGGGATGGGCCATTATGGCGGCGCGGCGGTAGGCGCTCTCTTGGTCGGCCTGGCACGGGCGTTTGGAGATTACCTGGTCACCGTCGGGGTAGCCTTCCCCGGCCTGACGGAGGCGATTCGCTTTTCCCCCGCCATCGCCCGGGCCTCTACGGTCTTAATTATGGCCGCGGTTCTCCTGATCCGACCGAGCGGTCTGTTCGGGCAAAAGTCGGGCTGAATTACTGGAAGGCAAAATGATAAGCAACCTTGGCCGCTATCTTCTCGCCCCGCGAGCCCCACTCGGAGGAGGGGTTTAGGATGGAACGAACCGAGGCGCGTCGAAAGGCTCTCTCCCTGGGCATAGCCTTTCGCTTGTGGATCCGACGCCGTGGACTGTCAGCGCTTGGCTTAGCCTTGCTGTTTGGATTGCCATTTCTGCTGAGTGGGTTCTTCGGCGAGCCGGTGGAGACCGGATGGCCAAAGTTCATCCAAGGCTTGTTGATTCGCGTTTACCTGATGGCGGTTTACGCAATGAGCTATGACCTCTTGATGGGTTATGCTGGCATCCTCTCCTTCGGCCATGCGTTGTTCTTCGGCGGAGGAGCATATATCACCGGCATCCTTCTTAAGCACTTCCACGCCTCCCTGGGAATCGCCTTGCTGGCGGCCGTGCTGCTCGCTCTAGGGCTGGGCGGGCTAATGGGCTTGCTCTCCATGCGGGTGCGGGGGGTGTATCTGGCGATGATCACCTTAGCGCTGGCCCAGGCGGCCTTCATCCTGAGTGAGGCGACAGACTTCCGACAATACACCGGCGCGGAGGATGGGCTCCACGGCATCCCAGTTCCCACCTGGCTGGATCCTGCTGAATATCGTTTGCGCTTCTATTACTTCACGCTGCTATTTATGCTTGGGGCCTACTTCATGGCGCGGCGGTTGGTGGATTCGCCGACCGGACGGGTATGGGTCGCGTTGCGGGAGAATGAAGAGCGTGCGGTCTCCTTAGGCTATTCCCCCTTTATGTTCCGACTGCTGGCGTTCATGTTCTCTGGGGCCTTCGCCGCGCTGGCTGGGTCGCTAAACGCCCTGCTGAACAAAAATGTTACTCCCTCGTTGCTGAGCGTGAGCACCACCATTCAGGCGTTGCTAATGACACTGGTCGGAGGGGTGGGAACCCTAAGCGGCCCGATGTTCGGCGCGGCGCTCCTGGAACTCACCGGTTATCTCTTCAATCGGATCTTCGGCCCGATATGGTTTCTTCTCTTCGGTCTCCTCTACATCCTCGTGGTGCTGGCCTTCCCTTACGGTCTGGTTGGCGTCTGGAGGCTGCGAGCTCACCTTCGGCGGATCTTCTTGGAGATCATTTGAGATCCCTTAAGCCAACGGGGAGGCTACACGCGTGCTCTGTTTTTCTGACTCAGAACGGACGTAGCGGGAACTGGATCGGCCCCCTCTTTAGAGCAGTCAGGTTGCCCCGTAGATTGTTCCATCTGCGAGCCCTGGATAGGCCTGCTGGGCACCCCAACTGAGAGTAAGGTCAGGCTCCTGAGAGGATGCCCTTAATATGCCTCTCGGATCCTTCCTCGTAAGGTGGGACGATGATGATACCGCATCCTCCCATATCCTGATATGGTGAAAAAGCAGCCGGCCTTGAGGGTCGTAGACGCTAGAGAAGCGAAGGATATCCAGGCCATGCGCTCCAAAAATCGCCGGTCCATGGGAGAGGGGTTCTAAGGGGGAAGAAGAGATGGACGATGAGGAAGGAAATAATGAAAATAATGAGTGGCGGTTGGGCTGAGGGCTGAAGGCCCGGCTCAACCTCTAAAATGCTGAAGGGGTGCGGACGGGCAGCTTAAATATCCAGGATGGCGAAGGAGGGACCGCCGATGGACAGTGAGCGCTGGATCCTGGCGGTTGATCTGGGGACCACCGGGCCCAAGGTGGGGTTGATTTCCTTAGATGGGGAGATCCTCGGCTGGGAGAAGGAGCCGACGCGGCTGATCCTCCTCCCCGGCGGGGGCGCGGAGCAGGATCCGGCGGAGTGGTGGGAAGCGATCCGGCGGGCCACCCATCGCTTGCTGGATGGGATCCCAGGCGCCCGGGATCGGATCGCGGCCATCGGCTGCACCGGGATGTGGTCCACCCTGGTCCCCGTCGACCCCAACGGCGTCCCCCTCACGAACGCGATCCTCTGGATGGACACGCGGGGCGCCGAGGCGGTGGCGCGCCTGTGGGGCGGGTTCCCCTCGATCGCCGGTTACCGCCTGGATCGCCTGTTCCTCTGGCTTCGCCTGACCGGAGGGGTTCCCGGCCATTCCGGGAAGGATTCCATCGCGCATCTTTTATATTTGCGCCAGCACGTCCCGGAGATCTACCGGGAGACATGGAAGTTCCTCGAGGCCAAGGATTATCTGAACCTCCGTCTCACCGGCTGCGCTGCCGCTTCGTACGACTCGATCGCCCTCTTCTGGCTCACGGATAACCGGGACATCCGCCGGGTGGATTATCACCCCCGCCTCCTTCAACAGGTGGGGGTGGAGCGGGAGAAGCTCCCCGATCTCCGCCCGGCGGTGGAGATCCTGGGCCCCCTCCGGCCCGAGGCGGCGCGGGACCTCAGCCTTCCCCCGGGGATCCCCGTGATCGTGGGAACCCCGGATGTGCAGGCCAGCGCCATCGGATCCGGCGCGGTTCGGGATGAGGAGCCCCATCTGTATCTGGGGACCTCCTCGTGGCTGACCTGTCACGTGCCGTTCCGGCGGGTGGATCTGATCCGCAACATGACCACGCTCCCGTCGGCGATCCCGGGCCGTTACTTTATCGCGAATGAGCAGGAGACGGCGGGCGCGTGCCTTCAGGTGCTCCGCCGGCTCCTCGAGGAGCCGTCCGCTTCCATCGAATTCCCCGAACCGGTCCTGGATCGGATCGCCGCGCAGGCGCCGCCGGGAAGCGGCGGGTTGCTCTTCGCCCCCTGGCTGTATGGCGAGCGAACGCCGGTGGAAGATAGCTCCCTGCGGGGCGGGTTCTTCAATCTCTCGCTGGGGATCCAACGGGAACACCTGGTGCGGGCGGTGTTCGAGGGGGTCGCTTACAACACCCGTTGGTTGCTGGAGGCGGTGGAGGCCTTCCTGGGCCACCGGATCGACCACATCCGGTTCATCGGGGGCGGAGCCCGGTCGGCGATCTGGGGTCAGATCATGGCGGATGTGCTGAACCGGACCATCCATCAGGTCCAGGAGCCCCAGCTGGCGGCCCTGCGGGGCGTGGCGCTGCTGGCCGGGGTTGCCCTCGGCCGGCTGAGCTGGGAAGCGATCCCGGAGCGGGTGCCGATCGCCGCCACGTTCCAGCCCAACCCGGCCCATCGCGCCCTTTATGATGCGCTGTTTCGGGAGTTCCGCGCCTTCTATCGGGCGACCCGCGGGATCTATCGGCGGCTTCAGCGGACCCTGGGGAGGTTGAGCGGCGAAGGGGGAACCTAGCCGGGTGGAAGGTGAAGCGCTCATCGGCGAAGGAGATCGAGATGGCAGGAAACGGAACCTCGGCTTTCCAACTGCGCAAGTTGATCCTGGGATTTATGAAAAGGATCCGGGGCGCCTTCTCCCATCTGGAACGGCCGTTGCGGGCGGTGCCGGGCGTGGAGCGCCGCCTGGAGGCCGAATACGCGGCCGTGCTGCGGGAGCTGGAGCCGATGTTGAAACCTTACCGGGATCTCCCGGGGTTCTCCCGGCTTCCGTCGGAGGGGCAACCCCCGGACCAAGTGCTTCAGCAGCTCCGGGCGTTGGCGGAGCGGGAGGAAGCCCGCTGGCGGGACGGTTACGCCTCCGGCGCGGTGTATCACGGAGGCCCTGAGCACATCGAGTTCCTGAACCGGGTGTACGCGCTTTTCTCCCAGGCGAACCCGCTCCATCCGGACCTCTGGCCCAGCGTCGCCCGGTTCGAGGCGGAGATCGTGGCCATGACCGCTGGTATGCTGGGCGCGGATGCCGCCGGGGAGGAGATCACCGGCACGGTGACCTCGTGCGGCACGGAGAGCATCCTGCTGGCGATGAAGGCCTATCGGGACTGGGCGCGGGAAACCCGAGGGATCACCCAGCCGGAGGTCGTCCTCCCGGTGACGGCCCACGCGGCCTTCGAGAAGGCCGCTCAGCTCTTCGGCCTGCGCCTGGTTTATGTCCCGGTGGACTCGGGGTATCGGGCGGATGTATCGGCGATGGCCCGGTCCATCACCCGACGCACCGTCGTCCTGGTGGCCTCAGCGCCCTCGTTCCCCCACGGCATCATCGACCCGATCCCGGAGATCGCCCAGCTGGCCCGCGCGCACGGCATCGGCTGTCACGTGGACGCGTGCCTGGGCGGGTTTATCCTTCCGTGGGCGGAGCGCTTGGGATATCCGGTGCCGCCCTTCGACTTCCGGGTGCCTGGGGTGACGTCGATCTCCGTGGACCCTCATAAATATGGCTATGCCCCTAAGGGCGTTTCGGTGATCCTGTATCGAGGGGCGCGTCTCCGCCGTTACCAGTATTTTGCCGCCACGGACTGGCCGGGCGGCCTTTATGCGACCCCGACGCTCTTGGGGAGCCGTCCGGGCGGATTGATCGCCGCGGCCTGGGCGGCGATGGTCACGATGGGCGAGCAGGGGTACTTACAGGCGGCCCGGGCGATCCTGGAGACCGGGGCCCGGATCAAAGAAGGGATCCGCGGCATCCCTGAGTTGGAGGTCCTGGGGGACCCCCTCTGGGTGATCGCCTTTACATCGAAGACGATCGATATTTACCGGGTCCTGGAGCAGATGGGGCGGCGGGGCTGGAGCCTGAACGCCCTCCAGCATCCCCCGGCGCTTCATTTGGCGGTCACGCTGCGACACGCCCAGCCCGGGGTGGCCGATCGGTTCTTGCGGGATCTGGGAGAGAGCGTCGCGTGGGTCCGAGCGCATCCGGAGGAGCGGGGGGAGCTGGCGCCCGTTTACGGCCTGGCCGCCACGTTGCCGTTTCGAGGGGTGGTACGGGACCTCCTGTATCGATACCTGGATCTCCTTTACACGGTGTAGCGCTTGAGGCCCCACGGCTGGAAACGGAATTACCGTGGAAGACGATGAACGGGAAAGCCATTTTGGGTTTACGGCGCGGCGGCTTCGCGTTCCCGCAGACGGCAAGCGGGTGGGCGACCGATCCCAGGCGTGGACAAGTTGCTTTTCTGGCTTGGTTCACCCTCCCCCGGAGGTCACCCACGCGGTTCAAGCTTCAGCCGCATGTGCACCCAGTCGGCGGACACCCCTACCACCCGGATCACTTTATGCCGGGAGTTGTGGCCCGCGAGGATCTCCACCGCCTCCACCGGTACGTCCAGCTGTTGGGCCAGGAAGGCCCGCAGGGCCTGATTGGCTTTCCCCCGGGTCGCCGGGGCTCGCAGGCGAACCCGCAACGCATCGCCGTAAAGCCCGACGATGGCGTCCTCCCGGCTCCCGGGGGCGACGTGGACGCTGAATGTGCAACCTTCCGGACCCTCACGGATGCTCAGCCGCTCCATGGCTCTGCCTCTGGGGATGGAGCTCGATGATCGTGATCTCGAAGGGCGCTAAGCGCAGCTCCCGCAGCGCCTCCTCCCTCCGCTCGGCGCGATCGGTGGAGAACAAGCAGCGCCCCCACCCGTCAAGGCCGGTATCGACCTGGGTCGGGTGCGCGGTCATGTTCATCGCCACCAGGCAGGCCTGACCGTCCTCGGGGAGACGGCGGAGGAAGACCAGCGCTTCGTTCGAGTCCTCCGCCAGCGGGAGATAATCCCCGGCCACCAGCGCGGGAGTCCGCTGGCGCAGGTGGATCAGGCGTCGGTAGAACGAGAGGAGGGAGTCGGGATCCTCCAGTTGGTCCGCCACGTTGACCCCCTCAGCGTGGTTGGGGTGGACGGGAAGCCAGGGCCGGACGGCGGCCGGACAGAAGCCGGCGTTGGGGCCGCGGGACCACTGCATGGGGGTGCGGCACTTGTCCCGCCCGAACCGGGCCCCACGGACCACCGCTTCCTCATGGGGGGTCCCGAACAGCTCCCGCTCCACCTGATACCACCAGCGTCCCAATGGATCCCGGAACTGGGAGAGATCGGTGAGGATCAGATCCCGCATGCCGATCTCCTCGCCGTAGTAGATGAAGGGCGTCCCCCGCAGGGTGAGCATCAGGGCGGCAGCCAGGCGGGCGATCTCCAAATCGTGCTGGCCGTCCCCGTAGCGGCTGAGGGCCCGGGAGACATCATGGTTGCCCATGGTGTTGCAGGGCCATGCGCCTGGGGGCATGCCGGCCAACCGCTCCCGCTGGTTCGCCCGCACCACGGCCGGCGTGAGGCGGGGGGCCTTCATCAAGGGGAAGTTGAAAACGAGGTGCAGCTCGTCCTCGCCGTTCCCGTAATATGCCAGGTCCTCCGTCTCCCCAACCAGCACGATGTCCCCATAGGTATCCACCAGCGCCCGAAGCTCCCGCATGACGTCGTGGACCTCCGGCAGGTCCTCCTGATAGCGGAACATCTCCTGGCGAACGCGCTGCAGTCGCTCCCGCTCCGCCTCGTCCGCGGCGGCGCTCCACCGCTTCAGCCATTCCTCATAGCTCATCGGTGCCGTCTGATCCGGGAGGGCGGGATCTTCGAAGAGGGTCCCGACCGCGTCCAGCCGGAATCCATCCACCCCCATCTCCAGCCAAAAGCGCGCCGCGTCGAACATGGCGCGCTTGACCTCCGGGTTGCGCCAGTTCAGATCCGGTTGTTCCTTGAAGAAGAAATGGTAGTAGTACTGGCCGGTCCGCGGATCGTATTCCCAAGCGGGACCTCCGAAGGTGGAGTACCAGTTGTTCGGCGGCCCGCCGTCCCGACCCTCGCGCCAGATATACCAGTCCCGCTTCGGGTTGTCCCGGCTGGAGCGGGATTCCTGGAACCACGGATGTTGGTCAGAGGTGTGGTTCAGGACGAAATCCACGATCACCCGGATGTTCCGCCGGTGGGTCTCCTGGAGAAGGCGCCGGAAGTCCTCCAAGGTGCCGTATTCGGGGGCGACGTCCGTGTAGTTCGCCACGTCGTAGCCCCAATCCACGAGGGGGGAAGGGTAATGGGGGCACAGCCAGATCGCCTCGACCCCTAGGTCCTGGAGGTAATCCAGATGGCGTCGGATGCCCTCGAGATCCCCGATGCCATCCCCGTTCGTGTCTGCAAAGCTGCGGGGATAGATCTGGTAGAAGACCGCCTTCTGCCACCACTTGAGCTCCGACATCGAAGGCCCTCCAGCGATGAGGTGTGATGGGCTTAAAAACGGCGCGGCTGCAGGCCGCATTGGAAGCTGATGGAAAATCTTGAAAATTTTAATTGTCCGGCCTTAAATCGACAATCCCAGCGGGTGAGCCGCTGCGATGCTCATCTGCCCTCTGAGGCGAGATCTCAGATGGAAGTCGGCCCATGGCCGCCGTTCTTTTGGAGCTTATGCCTTCTGGAACATGCCGACGAGGTGGATCCGCCATCCGCGCAGCGGCGGCCATGCGGTGAGCCGTTCGTAGAGGGATGCCAAAGCGAAGGGCAGAGGGTGGAAGGCCCAGTAAGTAGGGTCTTCGATCTCGAACCAGGCGGCCTCCCGGAGGCCGGCCTCGCGCAACCGGCGGCGGAGCGTTCGGGGCGTGTTGGCGCGGTAGAAAACCGGGAAGATGTCTGAAGGCGCGCGGCCGTAGAGACGGTGGACGAGGCGGGGGCGCAGCCAGGCGGGGATCCAGCGACTGAGGGCGATGAGGGGATGGCGCGCGTTGGGGGTGATCAGGAGCAGCGCCCCTCCGGGCTTCAGGACGCGGGCGATCTCTCGGAAGGCGGTCGGAGGGTCCGGCAAGTGCTCGATCACCCAGGTGCACAGGACCAGATCGAAGGTGTGGGCCGGGAAGGGCAGGGCCTCCAGCCGGGCCTGGACGCGGAGGGGGAGGATCAGGTTTTCCAGGAGGGAGAGGAAATCCGCGTCCACCCCCACGGCCAGCCCGACCCGCTCCCGGAAGCGGCCCAGCGCCCCGAACCGGCCGCACCCGGCGTCCAGCGCGCGGGCATCCGGTGCGAGCAGCGGCTCCAGCATGGTGTTGAACACCTCACCGGCGGGCCGCCATCCGGGCCGTCGCCTCTGATACCAGGCGCGGTACCTCTCTTGGCGGGAAAGATCCAGCATACGTCCTCACGCTGCTCCGAGCGTAATGCCTCTTCGATCTTGATTGATATGCCGTTGGTTGTAGTGAGGGTTTCGGGGCGGCCGTGTCAGCGGCCCGCCCCGCATAGGAAATTTCCCTTCGTCGATCGATTCGTTGACCGGTTGATCAATGGTTCCGAACGCCAAGTCCGCTTGGGGCCGTAGGCCATGGATCCATTGGCCAATATTTCGGCCGCTGCTCCTTCGGGCAGGCGAACTTCTTCCTGTAGTTGGTGATCCGCCATACTATAGAAGGCGATCAGGCGGGCGTTCCGACGCCAGTGTGCTTCACCGAAATCCTCACCGGGAGGGATCCGATGAGCTCGTGCATCTTTTGCGCCATCGTGGCACGCCAGCAGCCTGCGGAGATCGTCTACGAGGACGAGCGGACGATGGCCTTCATGGACATCAACCCTGCGAACCCAGGCCACACCTTGGTGATCCCCAAGCGCCACGCGGCGACCATCTTCGAGATCGATGAGGAGGACGCCGCGGCGGTCATGCGCACGGCGGTCCGGGTGGCCCGGGCGATCCGCGCCGCCCTGGCCCCGGAGGGACTGAACTTGGTGCAGAGCAACGGGCGGGCCGCAGGCCAGGAGATCTTTCACCTCCATGTTCACGTGATCCCGCGCTGGGTTGGAGATGGATTACGGCTGGCTCGCCCGCCTGTGGTGCGCCGGGAACGTCCCCTCTCGGAGGTCGCGACGGAGATCCGACGGGCTCTGGAAGCCCTCCCTTGACCGGCGGAGGAGAAATCTTCGAGTGGCCCTTCTCTCGCGCCCGTGTGGAAGCAAGAGGCCCTCCCCCTCCGTCCGGGAGCCCTTCGTTCCATTGAGGACAGCGCAGCGATCGGGGAAGCCGGGGGGCGAAAAGCGCCCGGCTGAACATACCGAGACATGGCTCGATGGCCCCCAGCCCGGCTCTCCTCACCGCCCGTAGCGCCCGGTCAGGCGTCCGACGGCGAGAATATGCCCCTCCAGCGCGCGCTCCACGTCCGTGGGGCTTGCGCCCGGAGGGAGCTCCGGCGGGATGTCCAGGGCGTAGAGCGTGAACCGGTAGCGATGGGGCGGACCTGGGGGCGGGCAAGGTCCTCCATAGCCGATGCGCCTGAAATCGTTCCGTCCCTGCCTTCCGATGCCCTCGAGAGCCGGGTGGGCAGGCAGCCCTTCAGGAAGCTCCGTTCGTTCCGGGGGGATCCCGTAAAGGGTCCAATGGACGAAGCGACCACCGGGGGCATCGGGGTCGTCCATCACCAGGGCCAGGCTCCGGGTGCCTGGTGGAGGAGGATCCCAGCGCAGAGGGGGCGAGCGATCGGCCCCATCACAGGTATACTCACGGGGAATGGTCTCGCCTTCCGCGAAGGCCGGGCTTCGCAAACGGAGATCCGGCAGGCTTCCCCCGGGTGTAGCGGTGGAGGTCGGTTCTCTCTCCAACACGGGGGTCACTGTCCAGCTCAGGGTGTGGGTCGGGGTTTCCCTGGGGAATGCTGGAGTCGCCACCCCACATCCCACACCGAACAGCAGCAAAATACCCATCCACAACACGCCGATCCAATTCCGCATGGCAGTTTCACCTCGAAACTGAATGGGCAATGTCTCTTTGAAAGTGTGTGGAAAATTCGATGCGCGACGTGCTGAAGTCTCAATGGAGGGCATGTTTCCATCATAGCACATACTGCTTCATCCGGATTTGATTTTTAAATATGACCGATGCGCTTTCCGGCGAGTTTCTTATAGGGGCGAGGGACTGCCTTCGGCGGCCCTTCACCCCCAAAGGATTTTGCTCCCCCCTCCCTGCAGCCCTAATTGAACATGCTCTGTCGTAAACAACCGCGGAGGTCGTCCCGGCTCATAGTGGCGAGCTTTCGATTTGTGGAATTTCTGTGAAGGGCGAGCTGTGTAAGCGCCCCGCCCTCTACAGGAATCCCACGGACGGCTTCTGTTCGCAACCGAGCAGCCCAGGGGATTTAAGCCTAAGTCCTGTCTTCCGCGATCGATTTCCTCCTGAAGAGCTTGGGAGGTAGGGCAAATGCCCGTTCGTGTGTTGCTGGCGGATGATCATCCATTGTTGCGGCTGGGTTTACGGATTCTTTTGAGCACGCTTCCCGACTTCGAAGTCGTGGGCGAGGCGGGAGATGGCGAAACGGCCCTCGTCCTGTTGGAGCGTCTGCAGCCTGATGTGGCGGTCCTCGATATCCGACTCCCCCGTCGGGATGGGCTGGCCCTCGCCCGGGAGATCCGGCGTCGGGGATGGCCCATTCGGGTTCTCCTGCTCAGCGCTTACGAGGACGAAGCTTTGATCCAGGAGGCTATGGCGGTTGGGGTGGAGGGTTATCTGCTTAAGCAGGAGGGGATGGAGGCCATCGCCGCGGCCGTGCAGAGCGTGGCGCGGGGTTTAACATCGTTCAGCCCGCAGATCCGAGCCAAGGCCCAGGCTTTGGCTCTTCTCAAGGGGCTGACGGAGCGGGAGCGCGAGATCCTGAAGCTGGTTGCGGAGGGGCTCACCGATCGGGCCATCGCGCACCGTCTGGGGATCTCGCCGCGGACGGTGGGGTATCATCTGGGCCAGATCTTCCAGCGGCTGGGGGTCAACAACCGGGCGGCCGCTGTTCGGGAGGCGATCCGGCGGGGCTGGCTTGAGGGGCCTTCCGGGGAGGAGGTCTCTTGTTGATTGAGGGTTTCGGGGGCTAGGCCAGGCAGGGCGAAGGCCCCAGCCGATTTTCCATCCGGGGGGATTTGGAAGCGGGTGGGGCTGCCAAAGGCCACCGTGCCCACTCAGGGGCTTATCCTGCGTAGGCCGGGAGCCCGGACGGGAGGCCATGTTGTCCGTCTCTTCCAAGTCCAACCCTGAAGGAGGCCTGTGGGAATTCACAGGAGGCCTCCTGTGAAAAATACCGTTGTGGGATGAGCTTCCCACTAATTACAATGAAAACAAGCCAACGCTTTTCCATTTAGGAATTATGCGGTTGATTTCCTCGTGGAGTTTTTGGGGCGGCGCCGAAGGCGCCCGGCTCCGCCCCAAAAAATGTTTTCATCCCCCTTCCCACGGCCCAAAGGGCCGTGGGAAGGGGGGCCTTCCGCCTCTCCCCACGCGCCCCGAACTACGTAACTCTTATCCATTTTGGGGGATGCTCTGTCGCGAACAGAAATAGTTCTCCAATTCGCGGCGTCGATCTCACGGTTCGTGGGATTGCTATACGGGGGGTCGCTGACGCGGCCCACCCCGCATGACAAAGCAAAGCCAGCTCGAACTCCCAAATTGGGGTTCATGGGCATGACCACGTGATGACACTGATCAGGAGATCACAATGAAAGCAAAGATCGTGCTCGGGTTGTTGTTCATCGTGCTGTTCATGGGGGCTACCTTTCCCCAAGCGGCGACGATCCCCCTTGACTGGCGCACGGAAACCGAGCGCGCAACGGCCCTCCGAGAGCCGAGCGGCCTCTGGGTGATCCGCGTCGAGCTCCCCGCCAACACCCCTGAGCATTTGGAGGCCTATCGGAGCGCAAACGCGGCCCGCCTTCGCCGTCTGCTGGAAGCGCCGTGGCCTGGTCCGATTCCGGTTCAAATCACCTTCCGGTCGCCGCTCTCCCTGCGGGCGGTTCGGGTGCTGCTGGATTCCAATCATCTGGAGTTCGAAAGTGTGGCAGGGGTGCTGGCGCCGGACTTCGCTTGGGGCGGCTGGATGGATCCCCGCACCTGGCGTCGGGAGGATATCGATCCTCGTTGGCTGGAGCATGCCGGATGGTCAGGCGATCCGGAGGAGGCGCCCATCATTACTCATTTGACGGGATGGCTGCACCAACCGGAGGATCTACGGTTCTGGCTTCACCGTCCGGAGGTGGAGCTGGTGGACGCCATCGGGGCTGAACTGGAGGCCTGGGTACGCACCCACTGGGTTTACCGGATGTGGGGTGGTCGGCTGGGTTACGCCGACCGGGTGATGCCGGTGTTTCCGTGGATCGAATACGCGCGTTTCCCAAGTCCAACGGGGAAGCAGCCGTGAAGCGGGGTCGGGACGACGGATGCAGCAGGACATGCCCGAGCCGGCGTCCATGGGGTCTTTACGGATCCTTGTGAGGAAGCCGGGGCGGTCGAGGGGATCACCAAAGAACTGTTTGCCCGCAGCTCGGATCATGGGAAGCACAATCTGGAGGCTGCGACATCCATCGGCAATTCTTCGGGAGGGCGCTGTATGAAGCGATGGCTCTGGTGGGGACGCTGGTTCGGCGCGCATTGGGCAATCGGGGCCCTGGGGCTCGGCGGGATGGTCGGGCTGGATCAGGCGCTGACCGCGTTGAAGCGATGGGTTTTCCTTCGAAGCCCCTTCGATATCACCTTGTTCCTGGGGCTAAGTGGGTTGTGGATGGGGGTGCTTCTGGGTGGGGGCCAGGGATGGGCACTGAGAGGTCGAGGATGGAGGTTAGGGCGCTGGGTGCTCGGCAGCGGCCTGGGCGGTGCATTCGGGCTGTTGGGGTTGTGGGGGTTATTCTGGGCGGTAGGGCCCGAGCGGCTGATCCCTCAGGGGCCCGCCGGGATGGGGATCTGGGCCTGGGTTTGTGCGGGAATCGGGCTGGGGATCGGTTTGGGGGCCGGAGCGGCGCAGTGGATCCTGGGATGGGGCTTGGCCAAGGATTCGTGGACGTGGATGGTGGGAAGCGGGCTGGGCGGCGGCTTGGGGGGCTGGGGGGTAGGAGTGATGTTGCTGCGGTTGGGGGAGGAGTGGATAGAGCGATGGGGGTGGATGGGCTGGATGGGGCTGGGGATGGTGGGAGGAACGCTGTTTGCCTTTCTTGCCGCATTGGGCCTTCCCGCCGATCCGTCCGGGGAAGGCGCGGGAAATAGGGCATAGGGGTGGGAAATTCCTTCCCCCTTTGAATAGAAGTTACGCAGGTGGCCGTCTTTTAGTGGCTTTGGGGGTGGGGCTCTCCCGCTTCTTCTAGTGGGCTCCGAACGGCGTAGCTTCTATGAAATCGTTTTGAGGACGGAGCTGCGTCCCTCTGCGCGCAGCTCCGTTCATGAAGCCCCCAGGAGAAAACCAACCGCGGAACTCCGACCTGCATTGCAGGCCTCCATGCGGATGCCTCCGAAGAGGATCGAACTACCTCTTGTCCAAGCAGTGATCCCAGCAACGGATCTGGCGCTGCATCGAGTGAGCGGAAGAGTTTCGGGTAGCCCTTCGGATTGTAATAAAGATGGATTTTCCGTCCTGGCTGGCTATAATCGAACAGAGACTTTATGGGGGGAACGCAACGATGGCGCGAGCGCTGGATTTCCCCACGCGGATCGAGATGGTGCGGGCGCGGGAGATCCTGGACTCACGAGGCAATCCGACCGTGGAAGTGGAAGTGCATCTGGCCGACGGCACCGTCGGTCAGGCGGCCGTGCCTTCGGGGGCCAGCACCGGCGCCCACGAAGCCTGGGAGCTCCGGGATGAGGACCCTTCCCGTTATCTGGGGAAAGGGGTCCTCAAGGCGGTGGAGAACGTGAACACCCGCATCGCCGAGGAGCTGGTGGGCTGGGACGCCCTGGATCAAATCGGGATCGATGAGGCGCTGATCAGCCTGGACGGCACCGAGAACAAGCAGGAGCTGGGGGCCAATGCCATCCTGGGCGTCAGCCTGGCGGTGGCGGTCGCGGCCGCGCGTTCCTTAGGCCTTCCCCTCTACCGCTATCTAGGGGGTGTGGAGGCCCGGGTGCTGCCGGTTCCCATGATGAATATCCTCAACGGCGGCAAACACGCCGATGACTCGGCGGATCTCCAGGAGTTCCTCATCCTCCCAGTGGGTGCCCCCTCGTTCGCTGAGGCCCTGCGTTGGGGAGCGGAGGTCTATCATCACCTCAAGAAGGTCCTTAAGAAGCGGGGTTACAGCACCAACGTAGGGGATGAGGGAGGCTTCGCCCCGAACCTGCGGTCGAACCAGGAGGCCATCGAGCTGATCCTGGAGGCGATCCAGGCGGCGGGATATGCGCCGGGGGAGCAGATCGCCCTGGGGCTGGATGCGGCGGCCAGCGAGCTCTACCAGGATGGAGTTTACGTGCTGCGCAAAGAGGGCCGGTCCCTGCGGGCGCCGGAGCTGGCTGAGCTCTACGCCCGCTGGGTCGAGCAGTATCCCATCCTCTCCATCGAGGATGGGATGGCGGAGGACGATTGGGAGGGGTGGCGGCATCTCTCCGAGCGGCTGGGAGATCGGATCCAACTGGTGGGGGATGACCTCCTGGTGACCAACGTGAGCCGCATCCGCCGGGCCATCGCCGAGCGGGCGTGCAACGCGCTGCTGTGCAAGGTGAACCAAATCGGGACGCTGACGGAGGCCATCCAGGCGGCGCGGCTGGCCCAGCGGGCGGGGTGGGGGCTGATCATCTCCCACCGGAGCGGCGAGACGGAGGACACCTTCATCGCGGACCTGGCGGTGGCCCTGAACGCCGGGCAGATCAAGACGGGGGCGCCGTGTCGGAGCGACCGGGTGGCCAAATACAACCGGCTGCTGCGCATCGAAGAGGAGTTGGGAGAGAGCGCCCAGTTCGCCGGCCGCTCGGCCTTTCCAGGCTGGAGGAAGGATGCGGAATCGGAAAGCCTGCTCACGCGTTAAACCCCCTCCGACCTTATAGGCGGTGGAGCGGCCGGGGAGGGGAGCATGGGGCGGCCCGCTGCACAGCCCGCCCCATGTTTCGTTCGGGAAGATTTTCCACAAGGGGCAGACCGCTGATGCGGTCCGCCCCTTGTAAATTATCTTTTGGAGGGAGATCGACCATGAGCGCCGAGGTGGTTGGGAAAATCCGTCAGGCTGTGGAAGCGCGCCGTGAGGAGCTCCTGCGCTTCTTCTTCGATATCGTGGCCATCCCCAGCCATGACGCCCAGATCCGGGCCGTGGGGGAACGGGTGGCCGAGGAGATGGGCCGCCTGGGGTTCGAGGACATCCGCTTCGACGTGATGGGGAACATCCGGGGGCGGATCGGCCACGGCCCCCGCGTGCTGGTCTACGACAGCCACCTGGATACCGTCGGCGTCGGGGACCCCGAGCAATGGGCCTGGGATCCGTTTCGGGGGCGTCTGGAGGGCGACCTCTTCTACGCCCGCGGCGCATGCGATGAGAAGGGATCCACCCCCGGCATGATCTATGGCCTGGCCATCGCCCGTGACCTGGGGCTGCTGGAAGGGTGGACGGTTTACTATTTTGGCAACATGGAGGAGTGGTGTGACGGGCTGGCCCCGAATATCTTCGTCGAGGTCGACCCGAAGATCCGGCCCGACGCGGTGGTGATCGGGGAGCCCACCGGCTTGCGCGTCTATCGCGGGCACCGGGGGCGGGTGGAGTTGAAGGTGGTGGCCAAGGGGCGGAGCGCCCACGCGGCCTCCAACTGGCTCGGCGACAACGCCATCTACAAGATGCTCCCGGTGATCGCCGCGATCCGGGATCTGGATCCTCAACTGAAATCCCACGAGTTCCTCGGCCGGGGGACCATCACGGTCACTATGATCGAAAGCCGCACCCCCTCCATCAACGCCGTCCCCGACGAGTGCACCATCTACATCGACCGCCGGCTGACCTTCGGGGAGACCCAGGAGGAGGCCCTGGCCCAGGTGGAGGCGTGCATCCCGCCGGAGCATCGAAGGGCGATGCGGGTGGAGATCTTGCGTTACGAGGACCCCAGTTACACCGGCTTCCGGTATCCGGTCGAGAAATACTTCCCGGCCTGGGCGCTGGAGGAATCCCACCCGCTGGTCCAGGCGGGCCAGGCGACGATCCAGGCCCTCTGGGGAGAGCGACGGCCCACCGGGAAATGGGATTTCTCGACCAACGGCACCTATTGGGCGGGGAAGGCCGGCATCCCCAGCATCGGCTTCGGGCCCGGGGATGAGACCTACGCCCATCGGGTCGATGAACACATCCCGCTGAGCGAGGTGGTCCAAGCCACCGCCTTCTATGCGCTCTTTCCTTCCATACTACGGGGTTATCTCCCCTTATAATCAAGGGGGATGGTGCCTTCAATGGCCTTCCCACCTGGTGTTTTCTCGAACCTAGGCCGTTGGTTTCCTCGTGGGGATTTGGGGGTGAGCCGGGCGCCAAAGGC
>NZ_JBHOQJ010000253.1:0-3530 GCF_042408365.1 Thermoflexus sp. | reverse complement strand
GCCCTCTGGGCTGCGGGGAGGGGGGAGAAAGGGGGAAGGGGCCACCTGTCGTCCTGAATTGCATACCCGAAAACAAATTATGGATGAAGCACTAGGCCTTCAGCGAACATCCCCAGATGGGGATCTCCTGGCCTGTAGGGTGGAAACCGAAACGCCGGTAAAGCGCTTGGGAGGCCTGATTTTCAATTTGAGTGTTGAGAGTGATCGGGTAAGCCCCTACATCGATCAGATAGCGCAGACTCTCGGCCAGCAGGCGGGCTCCGATGGCGCGGCCCTGGTGCATCGGGTGCACCGCCAGACGAACGATATGGCCGTGCATGCCATAGAGGTCAAGGAACGCGTAACCGACGATCTCCCCCTCTTCCTCTGCCACAATGAAATAGGGCACCTGATGCCATGCCCGGGTCAGGATCGTCGGGCCGTACCACCACATCGGCTCAAAGGCCAGCCGGTCCACCTCTGCGATGCGAGGGATATCGATCAACGCAGCCCGCCGGATATCCACGGGGACGGCAGGGATCTCGGGGATCCGCCAGTCGTCCTTGCGAAGGGTGATCACCACGGTCTGACGGATGAAGCCAGCCGCTTGATAGACGGGTTCTAGCCATTCCCCATATGCCATCCCGACCACTTGCTCCGCGCCCTGGGAGGCCAGGGCACGGGCGAAAGGGGGCCAGAGCTGTTGGAACAGGGCCACCGCGTCTTCGCCATCCGCCACCGCTGCTCCCCGCAACCACGCCACCGGGCTATCCACCTGAATCCCTAACCAGAAGGCGACGATTTGCCCCATGCGCTCCACGACCCATGCCGTGGGCGCATCCAGCCATTCCTCCAAAGACCACCAGTCCAGAGCCAGCTGAGCCCGTCGATGGTGTCGGACCAGCTGGAGGATGGCGGTTCGGTCGGCCCGGGTGGCCGGGCGTACATGAACTGGCAAAGATCACCTCCGTGATGATCCCCCGGGCGTTGAGAGGGTTAGGATGAGTAAATTAGGAATTACGCCGTGAGCCTCCTTGTAGGGGTTTTCGGGGGGCGGAGCCAGGCGCCCGGCTCCGCCCCCAAAAACCGTTTTTCATCCTCTTTCATCCTCTCTCCCCACGACCCCAAGGGCCGTGGGGAGAGAGGATGAGGGGAGGTAGGACCTTTCCTCTCCCTCTCACGGGCTCGAACGGCGTAATTCCTCTAAGAAGTTCTTCTATTTCTCAAGCTCTGCCACAAACTGGCAGATCGAACCCTCCACGGCAGCGCACGCCACCTCACGAACCCGTACCGGATGCTGGAAGGCGATCTCTAGAAAACCCGCGATGTAACCAGCAAGGGGGTGGCAAATCGGCTTTCTCTGCGGCCGTAAGCCATCGGCCAGGATCGAGCCCATCACCTCGATGGAGAGCGAGGCTCCCTCCCGATGCCAGCGAGCCTGGCCCCAACCGGCGGCCTCGAAGGCGAGGCGAGCTGCTTCCAGCAGCTCCTCCCCCTGGAGCCCTAAGCGTTCACGGAGGAGCTGGGCACCTCGGATCCCAGCGTGTCGCCCGGCCTGATACAGAACCCCTCCAACTCCAAGCCCCGCCAGCCGGAGCACGGCGCCATACAGGGAGATCAGCCCGGCGCGATCGATCAACACCGATTCTTTGCGGATGGTTTCGATGACCCGGGTCTCGTCCACGGGGCCCTCCCTCTTATCTATGGAGATTCGCCACCCCCTTTCCGCTCCTTGGTATACTTAAGCTGCAGGCGCGAGGCAAGTCCAGCAGCCCGCACCCAAATCCCAAGACAAAGCTGCCATGCCCGGCGCCTTCGATAGCAATAGAGGGCAATTTGGCCTTTGTGAAGCGCATCAAGCAATCGCTCCCTTGTGGAATTTCTGCGAGGTTGTAGGTTGCATAAGCGGCCCGCACCCCACGGGAGATTATTCTTTTCCCTCCCCGTGGGATTTCGTCGCACGGGGAGAGGAGAAGGGCGCGGAGTGGGTCTGCTTCGCCGGGCGGTGGTTTGCTCGCAATTCTCCGGAGGGGCTGTCGCGCATTGGGATTGGCCCAGTAAACGGATCGACCGGAACGGTGTTCTATATTTATGAATGCTCGACGTTTTCCGATGAGCTCTAAAGAAGATGAGCGGAGATTGGTAGAGCGGGCCCGGCGTGATCCGGAAGCCTTCGGGGAGCTGTACCTTCGTTACGTCCGCTCGATTTACAATTACATCTTCTATCGAACTGGTGATCCCGAGGAGGCGGAGGATCTGACCAGCCGGGTCTTCCTTCAGGCGCTCCAGCATCTGCCGCGGTTCCAAGAACGAGGCCTGCCCTTCGCCGCCTGGCTGTTCCGCATCGCCCATAACCTGGTCGCCAACTGGCATCGGGATCGTCAGCGCCATCCCACCGTTCCACTCTCCGAGAACGGACACGATCGGGGATCGGAGCGTGTGGAGGCCGTGCTGGAACGGCGAGAGGAGCGGGAGCGATTGCTGGCTGCCATACGACGCTTGCCGTCAGATCGTCAGCAATTGCTGATCCTGAAGTTTGTCGAAGGGCTCTCCAACGCGGAGATCGCTCAAATCATGGGGCGAACGGAAGGGGCGATCCGCGTGTTATATCATCGCACGTTGGAGGCTCTCCGGCGGGAGCTCGCCCGCGAAGGCTGAGGGTTGATCTCCCCGATCGCCTGGATTGCTATATCCCTCGGCTCGGAGGGGTGCCTTCGCAAGGAGGGGTAAAGCAGCAGTCATCCGGCTGGCCCGGTTGGCGCATGGCCATCAAAGGAGGAATCTATGTCCGATCTAGCGCGCTGGCTGGATCTTCATGCCACCCGCCTGCAACAAGGCCTGCGAGGGGATGCGGCCTATCCATTTCCCCCGGTGGCCTTCTCCGCCTCCGAGCGGGAGCTCTTTCAGCTCGCGGAGCGTCTGGCGGATGTTTTGCAACCGGTGGAGCCCCAACCGATGTGGGTGGCCTCATTGTATGAGCGCCTGATGCAGGAGGCTCAGCATCCCTGTTCCGTTACGCCTGCTTCACGACTCCCGATTCCCAAGTGGTGGCTGGGGGTGGCCCTGGGGACGGCCGCCCTGGGGTTGTGGGCCTATCGCCGTTTGCATTCGGCCCGGCCATCCTCTGGATCGTTTTAAAGATCCGAAGCGCTTTCAGGATGGCACCGCCCGTCTTTTAGAGGGGAGGGGGGAAACGAAGCGGTTTTCGGGGGTAGAGCCGGGTGCTAACGGCGCCCGGCTCTACCCCTCAAAGTTCCCACAGGAAACCCATGGTGTGATTCCCAAGATGCGCACCTGAAGGGAGAAAGGAGGCAAAGATGCCATGGTATAGCCGAATTGCGGGATGGGGGATGGCTGTCCCTCGCCGTGTGCTGACCAGCCGGGAGCTGGCTCAGCAGCTGCACACCACTGAAGAGTGGATCCTCACCCGCACGGGGATCCGGGAGCGGCGGATCGCGGAGCCGGGCGAGACCATGTCCGATCTCTCGGTCGCCGCGGCGCGAGAGGCGATGGCCCGCGCGGGCATTTTGCCTCAAGATCTCGATCTGATT
>NZ_JBHOQJ010000247.1:0-16825 GCF_042408365.1 Thermoflexus sp. | reverse complement strand
CATCAGCGCCGTCCGCTGATGCTGGACGGTGGGCCGCCTAGTGGAGCGACAAGGGAGGACGAAAACACCCGGTTGCGGCCGGCGTTGTTCCGGTTCCTCTGTGAGTAGCCGAACCCGACCGTGAACTGCCTCTCATTCCTCCGCCGGTTTCTCTGTTCCCACGCTGCGGACCGATCTCGCTCCCCCCGATACCGACTCCCCGCCGCCTATGCCAGCGCTCGCCATTCTATCCATCGTACTCCTGGCTGATCCTAACGGGATCATCTCCGGACTGGGGCGATTCCCCATCGCGTTCCCCTGTTGCGCCTTTGCTCGCGGACCATTCCTTAAGGCTTTAACCCCACAGGCGATGGAATTGGCATTGTGTATTGCGATTTAGCAAAGGCGCGCGTGTATAGGAAGCAGGATCGATGAAAAAGATCGTTATTGTGCTCATTGTTGTATTGATCGTCGTCGTGTTGGTGGTGTTCTGCGTCTACAGTCTACAGAATGAACGCTTCACGTGCTGTCTCTTCCAAACAGCGCTGCCCGCCTGTTGATAGTCCGGGCCTTCGTGCCCGGCTCATGTCGGAGGTCAGGGGAGGCATCGTGCAAAGGCTGGGTTGCCGATTCAACGCCAGTGGGTGGCTCGGGATCAGCCGCCCGGCCGGAGCAACGGTAGCCCCCATCGATCGCCCGCAGGAGGCTCCCTCAAAATTGAGCAGAAAATGGGCATCTTTTGATCCATTTCTGGTCTGGATTATGATCATCATTGTGAATCAAAATAGAGAGCGGAATGGCAATCCGGGGTTTTATTGGAGGCCTATGATGAGGCAAACCATGTATGGCACCATTGCCCGATTGCGTGTCAAGCCGGGGATGGAGAGCGCGCTGATCCAGGAGCTCCAGGCTTTCGACGTCCTGGGGGTACCGGGGGCCGTCGCCGAATATCTCTATCGTATGGACACCAATCCCCGTGAATACTATATGGTTGTGCTCTTCCAAGATCGGGCGACGTATATGGCCAATGCGGAGAGTCCGGAGCAGGATGCACGTTACCAGCGGATCAGGGCGTTGCTGGAGAGTGACCCCGAATGGCACGATGGGGAGATCGTTTTTGGAAGCCGTGTGCCCAGCATGTAGCGTGAAAAATGCCTTGGGCCGTTTGGTAGCGCTTTAGGCTTTAGGGGGGATCGCGCGAAGCATGGAAGGCTGGTTCACTACGAGGGAGAGTTCATTTTCGAGCCCATAGCCGGAGGCGAAGCGACCCACATGAGTGTTTCTGCCTCCATAAGGATGAAGGGCTTGTGGCGTGTTCTCGAATGGATAGCTGGGCGCGAGATCGGGAAGGAGTCGTTGGCGGAACTTGAAAATATCAAGAAGGCGGTGGAGGCCGGGCCGTGAGCGATCTGCCGCCTAACAAGCGAATGCAGCTGCCCACTCGCTTGTGGCGGGTGATTCGCCAATTCGTTAGACGCAAACAAAGGAGACAAACGTGAAGCAGCTACAAAGAGCAATGATCGACGAGTTCAAAGCGCACTTCCGTGGGGATGTGCTTCTTCCTGGCGACGCAGGCTACGACGAGGCACGCCAGATCTGGAACGCTATGATCGACCGCAGGCCCGCGTTGATCGTCCGCTGCACGTCGCCTGAGGATGTCGTCCAGGCCGTCAAGTTCGCGCGCAAGCACGATCTGCTCGTCTCGATCCGAGGGGGTGGGCACAACATCGCGGGCAATGCCGTCTGCGACGACGGCCTCATGATCGACCTCTCGCTGATGAAAGGCGTCAAGGTGAACCCGAGGGATCGGCGGGCCATGGTCGAGCCTGGCTGCACCCTCGGCGACTTCGATGCGGCCGCGCAAGCGCACGGCCTGGCGACGCCGCTCGGGATTAACTCCACCACGGGCGTAGCCGGTCTCACGCTCGGAGGCGGCTTCGGCTGGCTGAGCCGGAAGTACGGCATGACCGTGGACAACCTCCTCTCCGCGGACGTCGTGACGGCGGACGGCCGTCAGGTGCGCGCCAGCGAAACGGAAAATGAGGACCTCTTCTGGGGGCTGCGTGGCGGCGGTGGGAACTTCGGTATTGTGACCAGCTTCGAGTTCCAACTCCATCCCGTCGGGCCGGATGTTCTGAGTGGGCTCATCGTCTTCCCGTTCGACCAGGCGAAGTCCGTGATCACGCAATTCGCCTGGTTCACCGAGGCGATGCCCGACGAGCTCACCGTCTGGATGGTCACCCGGAAGGCGCCACCGCTCCCGTTCCTTCCCGCGGAAGTACATGGGAAGGAGGTCGTCGTCCTGGCGCTGTGCTACGTGGGTGAGCCTAAAGAAGGGGAGAAGCTGATTGCGCCGCTGAGGGGCTTCGGCAAGCCGCTCGGAGAGCATATCGGCGTGCAGCCGTACACCGCCTGGCAGCAGGCCTTCGATCCACTCTTGACGAAAGGAGCGCGGAATTACTGGAAGTCGCACAACTTCTCGCGGCTCAGCGACGGCGCGATCGACACCATCATCGAATACGCCAGCAAGCTGCCATCGTCGCAGTGCGAGATTTTCATCGGCACGATCGGCGGCCAGACGGGCCGCGTAGCGCCCGAGGCGATGGCTTACTCGAGCCGAGACGCCAATTACGTGCTGAACGTGCATGGTCGCTGGGAGTCGGCTGCCGAGGACCAGCGCTGCATCGCCTGGGCGCGCGAATTTTTCGCCAAGTCGCAGCCGTTCGCCAGCAGCGGCGCGTACATCAATTTCCTCACCCAAGACGAGACCGATCGCATCGCGTTCGCCTACGGTACAACATACAACCGGCTGGTGGAGCTCAAGAAGAAGTACGACCCGACGAACTTCTTCCGGATGAACCAGAACATCAAGCCGGCCTGAGAGGAGGTCTTGCGCCTAACAGCTGCCGTCGAGGTGTTGCTCGTCGATCTTGCCACAAACCCGTCGTCATCTTACGTCGCTTTGTGAGGTGCAACAGCACATCCTGGCTTTGCTGGGCTTCTCTACAGAGATCTATACCAGGCCCTGCGTTGATTCTGTCAAACCGCCTTGAAAATGAGCGAACCATAAGGAGAGACACCATGAGTGACGAATTCGAAAGCATTCGATTTTCCGCAGACGAGGCAGCACGCATCGTCCGCGAATCCTACGGCGCCGTCATCCCGCAGGGGATGAGGGTCGCGGAGAGTTTATACAGCCCGGACGAAATCGCATGGCTGCCCGAATCGGTCACAGCCTACGCCCTCGGGCTCGGCAACCCGGTCCGCTACGCGGATTTGCAGCCCGGCGAAGTTGTGCTGGACATCGGGAGCGGCGCGGGCATTGACACGTTCCTCGCGGCGAAAAAGGTTGGACCAACGGGGCGCGCCATCGGCCTGGATATGACGCCGGAAATGCTCGCCCGGGCGCGGGCGAATCAACGCATCCTTGGAATGACCAACGTCGAGTTCCGTGAAGGCAAAATGGAGCAAATTCCGCTCGACGACGCGAGTGTGGACGTGATCATCTCGAACGGCGTCATCAACCTCTCGACGGAAAAGGGACAGGCGTTTCGCGAATTCTATCGTGTGTTGAAACCTGGCGGACGCCTGATTTTCGCCGATTCTGTGGTGAACGGACATCTGCCGCGCGCGGTGCTCGACAGCGAAGCCGCGTTTGCGGGCTGACTGGCCGGTGCCCTCTCGGAGAGAGGATTAATCCGCGAAGCGAAGAGCGCCGGCTTCACCAATGCGCAAATTCTGACCCGCGACCCGGTGAGCAAAGAACGCCTGCAACTCTATCCCCTGTTCAGCATCGAGTTCCTCGACTGGCTTTTTGAGCAATTCCCGGAACGAGAACTGCCCATCTATCTTGCGCATTTCCGCTTCTTCAAGCCCGCTACCTAATCGCAACCTGCCATGCACCTAAGAGGATGGCGGAAGGGACATACGGACGTCCGCATCAGCCTAGCCACACCCCGGCTATGGGGGCAGGCCTCACCGACCCCTGCTGGGGTGTGGTTGCTACGATACCGGGTGCCACCCTCGTAAAGATCTTTCTCGCAGGACGTCAACGAATACGGATGGATGACGGCACCGAGATGGAATTCGGTCCGGGGGACGTGGTGATCATACGCCCTGGACATGACGCTTGGGTGGTGGGTAACGAACCAAGAATAAAGAGGCTAAATAAACCATGTCCGGTAACTTGCATGACGATATGCTGACGAAGTCCACGCTTGAAGCGATTCAACGCTTCAACAACGCCATCAACCGGCATGATGTTGACGCGGTAATGGCAGCCATGACCGAGGACTGCGTGTTCGAAAACACCTATCCACCGCCGGATGGCGAGCGATATGAAGGACAAGCGGCTGTCCGTGCCTTCTGGGAGCGTTTCTTCGGCTCTTCGCCCCATGCAACTTTCGAAACCGAGGAGATCTTCGCGTGTGGAGACCGCTGTGTGGTTCGCTGGCTCTATCGCTGGGTTGAGCAGGATGGCAAGCGCGGACACGTCCGAGGCGTGGATGTTTTCCGCGTGCGGGATGGGAAGGTAGCCGAGAAGTTCTCCTACGTCAAAGGTTAAGTTGGTGACTGCTGGAGCCGGCCCTGGGTATGGTCTAACCCGAGGTCACCACTCGAAGAACAGCGCTGCCTAACCCGCGCTTGCTAAGAACGTGCCATCGGCGTGTTCATTCGGTTAGGAAGGCCGGCCGCGCCAGCCAGGGAGAGTTGCACCTGACGCCGCTTCGCGGCGCAGGTGAAGCGCAAGCCGTTAGGCCGCCTCGTCGTAACTACTTTGGCATCGAAAGTGCGACGGGAGGAGTACATTATGCAAGCGACGACGGATCAGAGTGTAACTACTGGCTTGAAGGAAGCAGTGGATCTACTGCTGCCTGCCTTAGAGCAGTTTATGCGCTTCGAAGATCAGGATTTGGCCGCGAGTAACTACGCACAATGGAGTGCTGCACTCAATCAGCCATTGCCTCAGCAAGGCATAGGCGCTGAGGCGACATTGAGGATCTTGAAAGAAATCGTGATTCCGCATGGCCTGCGTATAGGTGCGCCTGGGTTTGCTGGATGGGTGACAACGATGCCGACGGTTGTGCCCACCGTAGCGGCTTTTAGCGCGAGCATCGCTGGTGCACAGCGTTGGTGGCTCCAGTCGTATAACTTCCTGGAAAATCTTGCGCTCGAATGGCTTAAACAATTGCTAAGCCTTTCACCATCTTATCAGGGCACATTCAGCAGCGGGGGTTCGGTCGCCAATCTGATCGCACTCGGTGCGGCGCGACAATGGGCATGTGAGCAGCGCGGGATTGACGCGTCACGAGACGGGCTCGGTGCGCTTCAGAAACCACGCCTTTATGCGTCGAATCAAGTTCATCACGTAGTCCATCGTGCCGCAGGAGTGCTTGGATTGGGCCGCCGTGCGCTGGTGCAGTTGCCGACTGACGACTTTTTCCGCCTCGACGTTAGTCGATTGCGTGAGCAACTTCGCCGAGACAAAGCGGATGGCTGTACGCCAATTGCCGTGATTGCCAGCGCAGGCACTGTGAATACCGGGGCGATTGATCCACTGCACGAAATCGTGCAGGTTTGCCGCGAAGAGCAAGTTTGGCTCCATGTAGACGGTGCGTACGGTGGATTCGGTATTCTGGATCCTGAAATCGCGCCGCTGTTTAATGGCTTTAGCGAAGCAGATTCGATTGTGGTTGATCCGCACAAATGGCTGGCAGTACCGCTGGGCTGCGGCGCAACCTTTGTGCGTGATCCTGGCTTACTGGGACGTGCTTTCACCTTGGAGCCTGCTGGCTATTTAGAGGGCGCGACGCGTCGCGTCGAAACGATTGGCTCGCAATTCGATGACTTAGGCTACACCTTTCACAATTTCAACATCGAGCAATCAGCGCGGTCGCGCGGGGTCACCGTGTGGGCCGCCCTGGCAGAAATAGGAGCGGAGGGGA
The DNA here is from genome assembly GCF_042408365.1 of Thermoflexus sp. Taxonomy (GTDB): domain Bacteria; phylum Chloroflexota; class Anaerolineae; order Thermoflexales; family Thermoflexaceae; genus Thermoflexus. The sequence goes on along the minus strand of NZ_JBHOQJ010000247.1, from coordinate 10,901 downwards.
TGCGCGCCCGTGTGACCCGACACAACGGGTTTGCGCGGCACTTGGCCGCACGGGTGCAGGCATCGCCGGTTTTGGAATTGCTTGCGCCCGTCACCCTTTCGATCTGTTGCTTCCGCTATGTGCCGCCTGAACTGCGCGAGCGTGACGGCAAGACTCGGCTACTCAATGACCTGAATCGTGAGATACTCGCGCGACTCCATAGCGAGCATCATCACGTTCCATCGGGCACCGAACTCAACGGCGAATTCGCAATTCGCCCGTGCTATATCAATCCGCGCACAACGTTGGCAGATGTGGATGGATTGGTGGAGGCAGTCGAGCGCATCGGGGCGCAGATCTGGCGCGAACAGCACAGTCAAGGCAACACCGCTTAAGCTGCTTGCACGCCTGCTCGGGCTTGATTTCTTGCATGGCTGAGGGCGGGCTAACTATTGCATGCAGGCGACGGTGCTGCCGCTTGTGGCGGATGGCACTGCGCGCCGCCGCAGAACCCGGCCGTTAGGCGCAATCATCTGTGAGTCAGTATAGGAGAGCATATCATGAACGAAAATGATATTAATCTCAGTGTGAAGGTCGTTCCCTGGTGCCCCACTCAATCGACGATCAACGCTGCCACGCGTGCCTTGTTCGAGCACCCCTTGATTCAGGAGCGCCTGAAGGGAACGCGACACAGATTGCTGTCTTTCCAATCGGTCGATCCTGAAGACAAAACCAGCCTTCCCGTAGTGTCACAACTCTATCGTGCCACGATCTACGACTACACTCACAATCGTACTCTTTTGGTGGACGGTCGACTCGACCAACCGGAACTTTTAGAGGTGACAGAGTCCAGCCTCCAGCCGTTGCCGAGCGATGAGGAATTCGAGGCAGCAACGGAGATCTTGCTGAATGATCCCGAGTTCGGTTCCGCCCTCTGCGAGCGGCGTCTGTTGCCCTACCGCCCTATACCGCCACTCATCGAGACCGAGCTGGCAGACGGTCGCATAGAGCGAACGCTTGCCATTGGTCTCTTCGCCCCAAACGAGGAGACCCGGCATCGCATCGTCGGCGTGAACATGGTTCGCGAGACGGTGTTACGCGAGGTGCGCGGAGTCGCTTTGCCGTCAGGCGACGTGTGCGGTGTCCCTTTTGGTGAGGGCTGCCCCCAAACTGGCAATAGCGGACAGGTGAGAGTCACGGTCATCCAAGGTTCCACTGTGCTTTGGACCTTCACTGCCGTAAGGCCAGCTGCCTCATCGGGCACTAACGGCTCGGGGATCGAGCTTCGCTATGTCAACTATCGCGGCAAGCGAGTGCTTTATCGGGCTCATGTGCCGATCCTCAACGTAGAATATTTTCAGGACGGTATCAGTGCGGGTTGCGGCCCAACGTATCGGGATTGGCAGAATTCGGAAGCCTGTTTTCAAGCCGTTGGGACAGATATCATTCCTGGATTTCGTCTCTGCTCAAGCCCCGCACAGACGATTCTTGATTCTGGAACGGATGCAGGTAACTTCCGTGGTGTGGCGATCTATGTGCAGGGGCAGGAAGTAGTCTTGGTCAGCGAAATGCAGGCCGGCTGGTACCGCTATATCAGCGAGTGGCGTTTACACGCCGATGGCACCATCCGCCCGCGCTTTGGCTTTAGCGCTGTAAATAACCCTTGCACTTGCAAGGTGCACCATCACCACGCCTATTGGAGACTGGATTTCGATATCCGCACCGCTGGGAACAATGTCGTCGAGGAGTTCAATGATCCGCCGCTGTTTGCCGGCACGAATTGGCATAAAAAAACGTACGAGATCCGGCGTCTGCGGGACAGCGCCCGCCATCGGAAGTGGCGCATTAGGAATACGGTGACCGGCGAAGGTTACGAGTTGATCCCAGGGGTCAATGACGGTGCCGCCAGTAGCTATGGCGTGGGGGATGTGTGGATTCTGCGCTACCACGGCTCTGAAATTGATGATGGTCAGGGATTTACAACTGATCCCATTAAATCCAAAGCCAACCTGGATAAATTCCTTACTGGTGAAGTTGTTGAAGACAGAGATGTGGTGATCTGGTATGCGGGGCATTTTCTCCATGACGCGAGCCATGCGGGAGGGCATATCGTCGGCCCGGAACTTAAGCCATTTAACTGGTAAAGATGCTGCCAGAAGCACCTAACGAGGCATTGGAGAGGAACGCCGCAAAAAGCGCGGCGCCCCGCACCTTCAGTGTTGGATGCTTACAAATCCTACTGAGAGAGTTATTTGCTGAGGGTTATTTTGCCATTGCGAATGTTTTGCTCGCAACATTCTTCGCAGCTCAAATTGCCCATGCGGGCAGTGTCGTGGGAGATAGAACGCCAGACAGTTGCACCCAAGCCGCGCTTACAACCGCTTTGGCGGGAGGAGTCAATATTAGACCTGTTGCACAAATAGGTTGAGGTATCCTTCCAGTGAAGACTGCCCGTTGGGGAGGGCCAGCCGTGCTTCGGTGGGAGATCCTCCGTTCGAAGCCCCTGCGGTTTCGATCCCTCACGGGCCTGACTTTGGATGAGTTCGAAGAACGGTTCGCCCGGTTTCTACCCGTCTGGCAGCAGCAGGAACGAGAGCGATTGAGCCGCCCCGCCCGCCGCCGATGGCCCGGCGGCGGGCGAAAAGATCGCCTTCCCCTCCCCCATCAGCTGTGAATGACCCTCCTTTGGCTTCGGCAATGCTGGAACACCGAGACTCTGGCCTTCTTTTTCGGAGTGGACCCGGCCACGGTTGGTCGGAACACTCGGCGGGTGTGGAGCGCCCGCCAGAAGCTGGGAGTGGCCTCGCTGGGATGGCCTCAGCCCCCACGCCAGGGGCATTGGGGAAGTCCTGGAGGCTCTCCTGGCCATCATTGATGGAACCGAACCGCGCATCCAGCGCCCGCAGGACCCCGAGGCGCAGCAGCCCCATGACTCGGGGCGCCGAAAGACTCATACCTGCAAAACGATCATCGCGGTCGACAACGAGGGGCACATCCGGGCGATGACCCCCTCGGCGCCCGGCTCCCCACCCGATTGGAGCCTGACGGTGGAATCGGGGATGATCGCGCCGATCTCCGAATCCATCTCGGTGATTGGGGATGCGGGCTGCGATGGACTTCAAAACGACTACCCGGACCGGAGCATGGCCACCCCGCACCGGGCGCGGCGGAATCCTCCCTTGCTTCCGGATCCGAAGCGGGCCCATCCAGGACGGGCTTCGATGCGGATGGGGGTGGAGCATATGATCGGCTGGCGGAAGCGCTTTCAGATCTTGGCGTCGGTGTTCCGCCATATGCTTTCCCTCGATGACACGGTGTTTCTGGCGGTGGTGGGGATCATGAACTTCCGGATGGACCGACGGTGCCGGAGAGCAGAAAGCATCGCCTAATCCGTTCCCCCACCCGTAAGGGTAAACCGTCTTCCTTACGGGAAAAAATTATCGTGCAACATGTCTATTGATTAAGAGAAGCGGTTTGGGATCAGCCGCCCTGGCCAGAGCAACGGTCGCCCCCATCGATCGCCCGCCAGGAGGCTCCTCCCCCTCGAAATTGAGCAGAAAGTGAGCATCCTTTGATCCATTTTTGATCTGGATTATGATCATCCCTGTGGATTAAAATGGGTGGACGAGGGGGTCTAGCCGTTGGGCGGCGCAAGATCCTTCGAACACCCTTTTAAGCCGCGACTACGAGGGCAAAGAGAGCAAACCTAGATAGGGTCTGAACCTGCCTCAGACGAACCTACTGCCATTGGCTAAGTTCTCATTCGATCTGACGCCGCTTCGCTGCGCTGCGTGGCGCAGATGAAGCGCTGAAAGGAGAACAAACCGATGGCTTTCGCGAATTCAGGTGGAATACGCATCTACTACGACGATAGGGGCAAGGGCGAGCCGGCCCTTCTATGTCTGCCCGGTTGGTGTGTACATAGCGCAACCTTCGTGCCCTTGGCAGAGCGCTTGAGCGCACAGCATCGTGTCCTGGTTATGGACTGGCGCGGACACGGCGAGTCCCAAGCACCGGACCAGGACTTTGGCTACGCTGAGTTGCTTGCGGACGCACTTGCCGTCATTCAAGCCAGCGGTGCGCAGTCCGTGATTCCCATCGCTCAATCGCATGGCGGATGGGTGGCCATTGAGCTGCAACGGCGGCTGGGAGAGCGTGTGCCAAAGATGATTTTTACCAGCTGGTACCTCCTCGATCCGCCCCCGCCGTTTCTCAGGGCATTGCAGGCTTTGCAGGACAACATGCGCTGGCGTGAGACCGTTGAGCAGTTGTTTACCACGTGGCTGAGCGGTGCGCCTGCCACGGTGGATGCGCATATTCGAACTGAGATGGGGAGTCACGGCTTTGAGATGTGGGCGCGGGCGGGACGCGAGATCGCCGCTATGTACGCACGCGAAGGCAATCCGCTCCAGGCATTGAGCAGGCTTAGTCCAGCGGTGCCTGTGCTCCACGTGTATGCGCAACCCAGCGCGCCCGAGTACTTCGCGGCACAAGAGTCATTTGCGCGGGAACATTCGTGGTTCAGTGTACGCCGTTTAGAGGCGGTGAGCCACTTCCCGATGCTCGAGGTGCCCGACGAGACTGCTGGTGTGATAAGGCAGTTCGTCCGATAGGAAATCGGCACCAGAGTTGCATGCGCCAGAAGACGCCGTCTAACCTTTCGTATCTCTTTGAGATGTGGGCCCGCGCCGGCCGCGAGATCGGTGCGGCGTATGCCAAGGCTGGGAGCTCCCTTCAGGCCCTAGCCAGCGTGGATCCTCCCGTATCGGTGTTCCATCTGTATGCTCAGCCGGAAGACCCAGGATACCTGGCTGCCCAGCGATCATTCGGTGCTACACATCCGTGGTTCCAGGTTTGAAGGTACGCTATGCAGCAAGGCAATCAATCGACTGCTGGTGGCACCGCGAAGATCGGGGGGCTTGGCGCAGCGGTCAAGATCCCTGGCTCGGCGACCGAGGGCGCCTATGCTGTCGTCGAACATACCTTAGCGCCAGGTACACTCGGCGCACCGCCACATCAGAGGCTGTCCGCAGCGTCGGCATTGTCTCGAATGTCGGATATCACGCTTGAGCACATTCGTTTCCGATCTTCCTTCTGGAAAAGAGGTGAAACCGGCTTGGGAATGTAAAAATGGAGGGGTGTCAACACCACGATGATTCGCACTGATGTGAGGAAAGGAGGCGACCCCTGGTGGAGGACGCCAATGCCAAGCTCATGGAGCTGATTTCCGGGATGTGGCGCAGCCAAATACTGTATACGGGAGTCAAGTTGGGTGTGTTCGATGCTCTAGCTCACGGCCCTAAGAACGCCGTCCGTGTGGCTAGAGAGCTGGACGTGGATGCGGGCCTCCTCTACCGGCTCATGAGGGCCCTGGGCTCTCTGGAACTATTAAAAGAAGACAACAACGGGAACTTCTCCCTGACCCCGATAGGCGAGTTGCTGCGCAGGGACCACCCGCAAACACTGCGAGGCGTGACCCTTTGGGAAGGAGGCTCGTTAAGCTACTTCGCTTGGCGGCACCTCGCTGACCTGATCAAAGAGGGGAAGCAGGACGGCTTTGTCAGGGAGTTTGGCTGGCCTCTCTTCGAGTATCTCAGCCAGAACCCAAGCCATGGAGAAGTTTTCAATGAGGCCATGAGCAGCTTATCCAGCATGGATAACGCATTGGTGCTGGAAGCCCTGGAGAATTACGACTTCTCCGGCATCTCCCATCTCTGTGACATAGGCGGCGGCCATGGCTTGACTCTGTGTAGTCTCTTGGTGAAATACCCTCACCTACGGGGGACAGTCCTGGAGCTGCCCAATGTGATCGAACAAAAAGAGCTGTTGTGGGCTGACAGGATGGGCGTGGGGGATCGGTGCACCTACATGTCCGGGGACATGTTCCGCGAGGTACCCCCGGCAGGCGCCTATATGGTGAAGCGCGTCCTTCATGACTGGAACGACGAGGAGTGTATCCAGATTCTCTCCAACGCTCACAAGGCAGCACCCCGGGACGGGAGGGTCTTTATTATGGAAGCCGTGGTCCCCGGCCCGGACGCCCCTCATCTTTCCAAGCTTTTGGATATTCACATGCTTGTTATGGCGACCGGACGAGAGAGAACCACGGAGGAGTATGCTGGGCTACTGGAAGAAGCGGGGTGGACGTACCGGCAGACGTGGTACCCTGCGTCCAAGATGCTGGGAGTGGTGGAGGGTGTAAAGGCGTGAATATCAAGTCAACGCCCCAGAGGCGGTTGGTGGGAAAACCCTCGCCTTGCTTAGGGCAGCGGACTGTACAATGCGGCGCTGACGAACTTGGTCATCCTTACCGCAACCGGTAATCCCGGTGGGGCTGGGGTGCTGCGCCCGTACTACTCGGTGAAGCAATCCTCAGAGCCGCCAACGGACTTGACGACCCATTATTTTTAATCAATTGCTTTACCCTTTTCTAACCTTCTGGGGTTATCATGAAGCTCAATCTGAGGGAAGGGGAACAGAGCCCGACCCTTGCGAAAGGTGGGAAGGATGGTCTCCCTCTGGCAGGAGCGGTGGGCAGCGGCGCGGCAGCAGGAGTGGGTGGGGCGGGGAGCGGAGTTAAGTGCATTCTACGAGGAAGTGCTGGCCGCCCCGGAATGGCCTTTCCAGGCATGGATGGTGATCGGGCCTCCGGGGATCGGCAAAACATCCCTGCTTCAGCAATACGCCCACCTCTGTCGGGACGCCGGTGTTGTCGTTCTCAATGTTGATGCGCGGGTGTTGGATCCTCATCCCATCCCATTCCTCCAGGCCTTACAACCTCTTTTGAATGAAGCGCTGAACGGTACCTCAAGCTCCCGGCGGGCCGTGCTTCTGATCGATCATTACGAACGGTTGAAGCCGATCGATCCATGGTTGCGCGGCGTCTTCTTCTCCCGGCTCCCCCAGACGCTGCTCCTCCTCCTGGCCAGCCGCGATCCCCCCTTGCGGCTATGGCCGGAAGATCCCACATGGTCCGGCCTGCTCCGGATCGCCCCCCTGGGGGACCTGGACCGTGAGGAGGCCCAAGATTATCTGGCGCGTCGGGGCGTCCCTCCGGCCCAGAGGGCCTCTATCCTGGCGTTCGCCCATGGGCATCCCCTCGCGCTGCGCTTGATGGCGGATTGGGCCCTTCAACATGCGGATCGTCCCTTCCATCCGAACGACGCCCCTGAAGTTGTCCAGGCGCTGCGGCAACGATTCATTCCAGAGATCCCCGGGCCCATGCATCAGGCTGCCCTGGAGGCCTGTGCGCTGGTGCGGGCCCTCACGGAGGACCTGTTAGGCGACCTCATCGATCCTCCTGGTGAGGCCCATGAGCTTTTCGCGTGGCTGCAGGAGCTTCCCTTTATGGAAACTCGTCCTCAGGGCTTAGTGGTGCATGAGACGGCTCGGGAGGTCATTATCGCGGATTTGTGCTGGCGCAACCGGGAAGGGTTTGTTACGCTCCATCATCGAGCCCGCTCGGCCTATATCCAGCGCCTGCGCCACGGCCCCCGCGCCTGGGAGCCCCGGTTGCTTCTGGATTGCCTCTATCTGCATCGGATGAACCCGGCGCTTCGGCCCTTGCTTTGCTGGGAAACCGCAGGGTCCATCGGGGTAGACCGCCTGCAGGAGGGCGACCTTCTCTCAGTCATCGCGATGGTGAAGCGCCATGAAGGCCGGGCCTCTGCGGACCTGGCTGCCGGATGGCTGGCGCATCAACCCCATGGCGCGGTGATCCTACGGGCTCCGGGCGGCGAGCCGCTGGGCTTCCTGTTACGGATCACCCTCCATTCGGCCGGGCCGGAGGATTCCTTGCCAGATCCTGCGGTGCAAGCCGCCCGGGCCTATTTGGAGCAAGAAGCCCCCCTGCGCCCCGGCGAGCGGGCAACGCTGTTTCGCTTCTGGATGGCCCGGGAGACCTATCAGGCGGTCTCAGATGTCCAGACTCTTTGTTTCATTTGTGCTGTGCAGCACCACCTGAGCGCGCGTGGGCTGGCGTTCTCATTTTTCCCATGCGCGGAGCCGGATTTCTGGGCACCTGTTTTCGCTTATATGGGCATGAAACGGATCCCTCAGGCGGATTTCGAGGTGGGAGGGCGCCGGTATGGGGTCTATGGCCATGACTGGCGCGTTATGCCTCCCTCTGCCTGGCTGAGCTGGATGGCCGAGCGCGAGATCGTCTTTGAGCCTTTGTTCTCTTCGTCTTCTTCAGAGCAGTTCCTCTCCACGGTCCGCGTGCTCCGGCGACCGGAGTTCGACGAGGCAGTCCGGGAGGCCTTGCGGGGGTTCGGGCGCCCGGAGGTCCTGCAAACGAATCCGTTGCTCAACACGCGGCTGGTGCTCGACCGGTCCGGCCCGAACGCCTCGTTAAGCGAACGGATCGCAGCCCTCCAGGCCCTTCTGAAGAAGGCGCTGGCGGATTGGGAGATAGCGCCTCGGGATCAGAAGCTCTATCAAGCGCTGTACGTTACCTACCTGCATCCCGCGCCCACGCAGGAGCAGGCCGCCGAGCGCCTGAACCGCCCCTTCAGCACATATCGCCGCCATCTGAAGCTGGGGATCGCCCGACTGTGCCAGCGGCTCTGGGAATGGGAGATCGGCGTGGTTGCATCGCCTTAAAGCAGTCGGCTTTCTCATGGGAGGTTGAGGGCGAGCTGGGCACCTTTGGCGCCCGACTCATTCCTCGAGCAGAACCGCATGAAGGGAATATTCGCTTGTCCGAATCGGGGTTGGGAAAGTCGCTGCCTTCCAGGGGGCGGGGCCCGCATGGGCCCGCCCCCTTTTCCGATCGCTCGGGTGGCGCCAGGTTTAATGATTCACGTTGAACCGGCACACGTTGCCAAAATACAGGCCGTCCACCGTGCTCACGCGGTCGTTCGGCAGGACCACCGTGTAGACAAAGTTGCTCAGGCTCACGACCGCCCCGCCGGTCGCGATGGATTGATCCACTGTGTTCCCCGTCTGAAGCCAGTCCGGTTGCTGCACCTCGCTCACTGTGCAGGTCGTCGTGCCGGCGGTCGGGAAGCGTAGCGGTGTGGCGAAGGACCAGTCCCCGTTCGCGTTCGTGGTGATGGTGGCGCTGGTGCCGTCGGTGCATTGAATCCGGATCTGCCAGCCGGCCAGGCCGTTCTCCCCATCGAACTGCCCGAGGGTATGGGCATCTTCATATTTCTTGCCGCTCAGGAAGGCCTGAACTTTGCCCACGCCTTTCTTGACTTTGAAGGCGTCGTATTTGCAAGCCCGCGGGTCAACCGGGTAGCCATTCGCTAGGGAGCAGATCGCCAGGATGTAGACGCCACCGGGGTTGCTGGTGTCAGCATAGGGGAAGAGCCGGATGAGGGGGATGGTCGCATCATGGGTCCCGCCATAGGCGCTGACCTCGCCGTTGGTCACGGTGAACGTGCGGTTGGTGAAGGCGTCGAAGTCATCGGAGAGATTCTTTGCGCCGCCGTCGTTGGGGTTCGGCTGTCCGCCCGGCTCCAGGACCGCGAAGAAGTAGCGACCGTCGGGGCCGAGGCCATTGGCCGCCGGCCCGCCGTTCAACCAGACAAACTCCTTGCCGTCATAGATGTTGCAGTTGATGTTGGGACTGCCGTTCTGGCAGTGGTTGGGCCCGTCCACCGCCTCATTCACTGTCGTGTAGCCAGCTCCGCTCACCGCCAGGACCGCTCCGGCTCCAAGCAGGAACAGGAACGCCACCATCAGACCGAACGAAATCCGACCGAGCCGTTTCATGGAAACCTCCTTTGATTTGAATTAGGAGCCAGCGCCAGCGCTTTGGCTTATATCTTCCACAGCTCTCGATCCAGTGGGACGGATGCTTCTTCCAGTTCCATCGCCTCTAGAGGGGTGATCAACGGGGACCAGCAGAGTGGGCACAGGGGGATGACACTCGCTTGCAGAAGGCCTTCCACCCGCCACAAATCGCCACCCAAATACTCCACCTCGTAAGATTGAGCGCATGGCCCGTTGCATATCCGATGCTCCCACTGTTGTCGCTCCATCATCAATCTCCCTTCACCTTCACAGTTGATATTTATTTTAAAAAAATTTTTGAACCGATCAAGATCAATAATTAATCAAATTTGGTTAACATGTTAGCTAAAATGGTTAATATTTTTAAACAGATGGCCTCATATTGGAAGAGCTAGGGTTCCCCACTCATCCCTTCAATCTACGGTCCTCCCCCTGCCTTCCCAACCCCTCGGCAACAGCTGAGCCCCCGTTCCGGGGTCTTTGTGCATGCTGCACAAATGAAAGGATCGTTCGTTCGGTTCTTTCGCCCGTAGCCAAGGTTCGTGCCCCTTTTTACAATGAGAAGGAATTCTTTAGCGCCTCGAGGAGGTGACAATGGCCCGGCAGACCCTCACGGAAGTCGCCCGCGAAGTCCTGGAGCGCAGCAACGGGAAGGCGCCGAAACCTCTCACAAAGCCTCGGGAAGTGATCGAGTTCGCCCGCGCCCAGGGCGTGGTCATTGTGGACCTGAAGTTCGTGGATCTGCTGGGGACCTGGCAGCATTTCAGCATCCCGATCACGGAGCTCTCCGAGGAGGCGTTCCGGGAGGGGTTAGGGTTCGACGGCTCCAGCATCCGGGGCTTCCAGTCCATCGATGAGAGCGATATGATCTTGATCCCCGACCCAACCACAGCGGTGATCGACCCGGTCTGTGAGGTGCCCACCCTCAGCATCGTCTGCAACGTCTACGACCCGGTGACCCGCGAGCCTTACACCCGGGATCCCCGTTACATCGCCCAGAAGGCGGAGGCCTATCTGAAGCGGACCGGGATCGCGGATGTCAGTTACTGGGGCCCGGAGGTGGAGTTCTTTATTTTCGATAGTATCCGGTTCGACCAAGGAGCCCATTATGGGTTCTATAGAACCCATAATGGGCTCCTTGGTCGAACCGGATACTATCGAAAATAAAGAACTCCACCTCCGGG
>NZ_JBHOQJ010000232.1:0-5802 GCF_042408365.1 Thermoflexus sp. | reverse complement strand
ACGAGCCGGGCGTCAAGGGCGCCTGGCTCGGCTACAAAATCCCCACATGGGAGGTTGCTCGATGCGCTTATGGGGAACTCCGGAAGGCTCAGCGCTGGATCCCGCCTTCGAGCGGTTGAACGCATCGCTTCTTTTCGATCGTCGCCTCTACCCGTATGACATCCAGGGCTCCATCGCGTGGGCACGGGCGCTGGCCCGGGCCGGATTGCTTACGCCGGAGGAGTGCCAGCAAATCGTCGCCGGCCTGGAGGCGGTGAAGGCAGAGCTGGACGCCGGGGCGTTCGCCTTCCAGCCCACCGACGAAGACATTCACACGGCCATCGAACGGAGGTTAAGGGAGCGCATCGGCGCGGTCGCCGGCAAGCTGCACACCGGCCGCAGCCGGAACGATCAGGTGGCCACGGACCTGCGCCTCTTTCTGATGGAGGCCTGGCCTCGTCTGGAGGAGGGGCTGCGAAACCTGGAGGCCGCTCTGGTGGCCCAGGCAGAGGCCCATATAGACCTGCTGATGCCCGGCTACACCCATCTTCAACGGGCGCAGCCGATCCGTTACGCCCACTGGTGCCTCGCGCACGCCTGGGCCTTCGAGCGGGATCGGGCACGGTTGCGAGATGCCCACCCGCGCCTGGCGACGCTGCCCTTGGGGAGCAGCGCCCTCTCCGGGACCCCCTTCCCGATCGATCGGGAGGCCCTCGCCCAGGAGTTGGGCTTTTCATCGGTTTCGCCGAACAGCTTGGACGCCGTGTCGGATCGGGATTTCGTCGCGGAGTTTCTATTCATTGCCGCCATGATCGGCGCGCACCTCAGCCGGCTGGCGGAGGACCTCATCCTCTTCGCCAGCGCGGAGTTCGGGTTCGTGGAGCTGGATCCCGCTTACACCACCGGCTCCAGCCTGATGCCCCAGAAGCGCAACCCCGATGCCCTCGAGCTGGCCCGGGCCAAGGCCGGACGTTTGATCGGCCACCTCGTGGGGTTCCTGACCGTGTTAAAAGGCCTGCCTTCCGGCTACAACAAAGATCTGCAGGAAGATAAGGAGCCGGTTTTCGACGCGGTGGACACGCTGGATGCGCTGTTCGCCGTGCTGCCTGGTGTGGTGCGGACGATGCGTCCGCGGCCGGAGCGGATGCGGGGCGCTCTGGAGGAGGCCATGCTGGCCACCGAGCTGGCGGATTACTTGGTGCGCAAGGGGGTGCCCTTCCGGGAGGCCCATCGGGCTGTGAGCGGGCTGGTGCAAACCGCGCTGCGCGGAGGGAAGCCCCTTTCCGCCCTCCCCCTCGAGGTGATGCGCCAGCACCATCCGGCCTTCGAAGCCGATGTGTACGCCGTCCTCGACCCGGAGGCCGCGGTGGAGCGCCGAACGGTCCGCGGGGGGACAGCGCGATCCGCGGTGGAAGAACAGATCCGAGCCCTGCGGGCCCGATGGGCGGAGGCCAGGTCGGTGACCTCGCCGGCATCGCATCAAAGGTCCACTGGAGCCCCCGAATAACGATCTTCGGGGTTCCCGCGAACCGATCCCCTTGGGAAGCCTTACGATCCGGGCACGGGCTGGATCAGCGTGGGGTCATCCGCCCGAGGGGAGTTGACGCGGGAGGAGACCGGGTAAGCGATCATCCGGTCGGCTGGGTAGGGGCGAAGGACGGCCTGCCAGGCCCGAGGGCCGGCAGCGTCATCCAGCCAGATCTCCTCGTGCTCCGGGAGCAGGATCACAGGCATCCGATCGTGGATCGGGGCGATCCGCTCGTTGGCGGCGGTGGTGATGATGGTGAAGCTCTCGATGATCTCCCCCTCCGGGCTCTCCCATCGGTCCCACAACCCGGCGAAGGCGAACGGCTCCCGATCCCTCAGCCCGATCCAGTAGGGGATCCGCCCGTAGGGCGTCCGTTGCCATTCATAGAACCCGTCGGCCAGCACCAGGCAACGCCGCCGGTGGAAGGCCTCCCGGAAGCTCGGACGCTGGGTCAGCGTCTCCGCCCGGGCGTTGATCAGCCGGTTCCCGATCGCCGGATCCTCCGCCCAATGGGGGATCAGCCCCCAGCGCAACAGGCGGATCCGCCGGGTCCCATCGTTGAGCAACACCGGCAAGGGTTGGGTGGGGGCCGCGTTATAGCGGGGCTCCCATGGGACATCCGGCCACTCCGCCCGGAACCGCTCCACCAGGCGCAGCGGCTCCGTGAAAATCGTATATCGTCCGCACATCGGGTCCTCCAGGGATCTTCTTATCTGAAATCTTAGCTCAAGTCGGTGGAAACAGGCGCTACAACGTCCTGGCATAAACCCAGCGCCGGGCCCCGTGGCGGAGATGCTCAGCGGGCGGCCGGATGCCTGGTTCCCTCTCCCTTTTGGGCTCACGATGGCACCGTGTTCGGATCCACGATGTAACGCCACCAATTGTAGGAGATGCCATCCGTCTCCCCGGAGGCGCGCGGGAGATGCCGGAGCCACCAACGATGGTGTTCCCGGATATCCCCACCGCCCCATTCAGCGCAGTTCACCCATCGCCCCCGGCCGCGCAGATCCGGGAAGTGGAGCCAGTCATCGCAGTAGCTCCACACGTGGCGAGGGTTCCCCCAGTCGTAATCCCGCTCGCTGTTGGGGGCGAAATGGATCGTGCCGACCTCCGCCTGGCCGGGGGCGATCCGGTCGTAGCGCGTGAAGCGCCGCCATAAGTTCCGTTCCTCTGGGATCCCAGCGAACACGCGCCCCATGATGGCCTCGGCCCGATGCCCGAAGTTCTCCAGCATCTCACCGACCCCCCGCTCATATGAAAATCCCATGATCACGAACCGCCTCCCGGCCGCTTCCGTGCCGGGGAGCGGCGGGGCGTTGCACCAGAAGGCCCCCGGCCCGCCCATCCGGGATTCGTAAAACCCAAAATAGGGGCCCCCGAACAGCCAGATCTCGTTGATCTCCCCCCGCGCGATCCGAGGAACGCCCTCGCACATGAAGAGGATCGCCATGTAATCGGCCGTATCCGGCTCGTGGGGCGGCTGACGGCCTTCCCACACCGCAAGATAGGTTTCCAGCGTGTAGAGGAAGCCGTCGATTTTCACCGGGAAAAGCGGGAGATCGATGCGATCCATGATCTGATAGCGAACCACTCCTCCGCTGCACGCTTCGAGATCGGCGATGTAGCCCGCGATCAGATCCTCCACCCGGTTCCATCCCATCGCCCGGGAGAGGGGAAGGCCGCCCGGCGCGGGCGGATCGAAGACAATCAGAAGGACGCGGGGGGCTATTGGTTCGACCCTACTCCCCATAGGCCAAGCGCTCGATCAGAAAAGAGGGGAACCCCAGGCGCCGCATCTTGGCCTGGGTCTCCGCGATCGGATAGGGAACCCGCCGGAACGTCCAGGTCATCGTGTTGAGATCCAGGATCGCGTAAGCGGCCCGAGGGTCGCCATCGCGGGGCTGGCCGACGCTGCCGGGGTTCAACAGCCACCACCCCGTTTTCAGATCGAGGGGCTCGTCGTAAGGCGGCTCCAGGATGTGCATCTGTGGGGTCTCCCGGTTGGGGACATGATAAGCAATGGCCACGTGGGTATGACCGAAGAGGCCGATGCGGGTGGACAGCCGCGCGATGTTCTCCCAGGCCGTATAAGGATCCAGGATGTATTCCCAGATCGGCGCGCGGAGGCTCCCGTGCACCAAAGTGATCCCATCCTGTTCCGCCTGGGCAGGGAGGCTCGCCAGGTAATCCACCTGCCGCGGCGGGAGCTGCCCCCGGGTCCACTCCAACACCTTTCGAGCCGCCGGGTTAAAGGTGTAAAGGGGAACCCGGCCGAGAACCCCCCAATCGTGGTTGCCTGCGAGGGCCGCCGCGGCCAGGCGCTGGATCCGATCGATGCACTCCACCGGATCCGGCCCGTAGCCCACCAGGTCCCCCAGGAACCAAAGGGCGTCCCAAGCCCCCGCGTCGGCGAGCACTGCCTCCAAGGCCTCCAGGTTCGCGTGGATGTCCGAGAGAACCAGAACGCGCATGGCACAGGCCTCGCCAAAGCTCCTGAGCGCTCGGATCAAGGGGTAGGAGAGGCAGTAGGACTGGGGCTCGGTGTAGGCGTCTCCGTTGGCGTCCCCGTGGGCGTTGGCGTGGTGGGGGTCTCCGTCGGCGTGGACGTAGCAGTCGGCGTAACGGTGTGAGTCGGGGTCGCCGTGGGGGTCTCCGTCGGCGTGGGGGTCGTGGTAGGGGTCGGCGTCGCCGTCGGGGTTCGAGAGGGCGTAGGCGTGAAGGTCGGCGTGAAGGTCGGCGGGATCCACTGGGTGGGGGTGGGGAGCCGGGTCTCGGTGGGCCCGAAGGGGAACGTAGGGGTCGGGATCACCCCCGGGGTGAGTCCCAGAGGCGTCAGCGTCGGGAACATGGCGGTGGGGGTAGCGGGGAACACGCCCGCCGGCCGAGCCAGCGCCAGCAATACCCCTCCCAGCACGTAACAGGGCAACGTTGCCAGGATGATGCTGATGAACGTCACATACAGCGTGCGCGTCCGCGGCGGCAGTTGATCCAGCCAGTTCATCCGATGACGCTCCGGAAGAGATCAGGAGTTAAACGTCTGCCCGAATTGTAATCCAGATCCCGCTACAGGCAATCCAAAACCTCAGGGCTTTTGAATCAGACAGGCGCCTTTGACGCCCAGCTCGCCCCCAAAATCCTTTGCGGATCTTGTCAAAGTCGCTTCCGTGTGTTTCAATGGGCGAGGCGAGGGGATGGATTCGTCGCATCGCTGGCTTCCCTGCGGCCTGTTGACAATTCAACCCAGGAGGCGATGTTGCATGGACGAACTGGAAACGCTCCATGAAGCAGTGCGGCGGTGCACGAAATGCCCCCTGGCTCAAGGGCGAACCCTGGCCGTGCCGGGCGAGGGGCCCCGGACCGCCCAGGTGATGTTCGTCGGCGAAGCCCCGGGGTTCCACGAAGACCGACAGGGCCGGCCCTTCGTCGGGGCGGCTGGGGCCTTCCTGAACGAGCTGCTGACCTCCATCGGCCTCAAACGGGAGGAGGTTTACATCACCAACATCATCAAGTGCCGGCCGCCCGGCAATCGGGACCCCTACATGGATGAGATCGAAGCATGTAGCCCGTATCTGGATCGCCAGGTGGAGCTGATCAACCCGAAGGTCATCGTCACCCTGGGGCGTTATTCCCTCGCCCACTGGCTGCCCAACGCCAAGATCTCCCAGGTGCACGGCAAGCCGATCCGCGTGGGGGATCGGGTGGTGTTCCCGATGTATCATCCCGCGGCAGCTCTTCACCAGCCGGCCCTCAAGCGCACGGTGGAAGAGGACTTCCAGAAGCTGGGGGCGTTCCTGGCCGGGCTGCTTCAAGCGGAGGAGGAACAGCCTCCAGAAGAACCGAAGCAATTGACGCTCTTCTGATCGCCCACGGCGTTCATTGGGGTGAGGAGTTACGCCGTTCGGGGTCCATGAGCAGAGGTGGAGTGACCCCACCCCCAAACCCCCAGAAGAAAACCAACGGCGTAACGCCTAGGAGTATCCAGTGTGGGCCGCTTACGCGGCCCACACTGGATAGGATTGGGGTTCCCTACTGGATCGCGTCCTTATCCGCGTTATAATTCCTTTTTGAGATTGAGCTGTTCGTTTTCATTGAGAACGGGGCGTGTGGTTCTGATCCCCAATAAGGCGGTTCGCGGCTCCCAAGAGGGTGGGTGGGCATTCTGGAAACTCCACATCTCTACCGTCGAGGTGCACGATGAGCGATCCGCGTCTGGAGAAATGGGCCCGGGTGCTGGTGGATTACGCAACGGCGGTGAAGCCCGGGGATAAGGTGGCGATCCGGGGCACGCCGGCGGC
>NZ_JBHOQJ010000200.1:0-2228 GCF_042408365.1 Thermoflexus sp. | reverse complement strand
GTGTCCCCGGGCTCGATCTCGATGACGGGCGGTAGAGTGTTGTTCCACACATAGTGCACGCGGTCGGGGGGGAACAGATGGGTTCGGGACATGGCCCACCTCCTGAAATTGGGTTCGTGTGGACAGAAGTGGATGCTTGGGATCTGAGGGCGCGTCAAAGGAGCACCCCACCTCCGACGATGTTGGCATCTTACGCCGGGTTCCTTTTCCAGGGCGACAGGGCTTTTCAAAGTTCTGACAAAGACCGCAGGGGGCGGGGGGCCAAAGGCCCACACCCCAGCCCCGAAAACCCAAAATGTTAGAGCTCTGAAACGCCCTGCCAGAGCGAAGCTCAATAGAGTTGTCCTCTTTACCCAAAATTATAATAGGGGCCACGGCGCTTGAGGTCTGGTGTGGACGCTGAAGGCGCTTACACTCCACAAATTTCATGGACCCTTAGACCCCGAACATTTCCTGGAGCAGTTCTGGGGCATAGCGCGCGATGGTTTCCGAGGTCAGGGCGTTCGCCCGGCAAACCTCCGCGTAAAGCTCGGCGCTGGGTCGAGGGCGCCGAGCCTGGGTTTGGGGATCCACCTCGATCAGGCCAAAGCGCAGGGTCCACCCCTCGGCCCATTCAAAGTTATCCACCAAAGACCAATAGAAATACCCCTTCACCGGGACGTTTTGCTGAATGGCTCGCCACATTGCATGGAGGTGGCGGATCAAGAAGCGAGGGCGCTGGTCATCATCCGCATCGGGGATCCCGTTCTCCGTGATGTAAATCGGCTTGCCGAGGCGGGCGAGCCGCTTTAGCAGACGATATAGCCCCTCCGGGAAGACCTCCCCGTAGTCCCCATCGCTGAGCTCGCCGTGGGGGTTCAGAAAGGTGCGGCCGAACATCGTCGCCGGGGAACGTCGATCGAAGGCCGAGAGGCGTCGGGTGTAGTAATTCAGCCCGATGAAATCGAAGGTCCCCCGAAGCGTCGCCAACGTGCGGAAAGACAGAACCCCAGGCTCCCGGCCGTTTACCATCGCGTCCAGGACCAGGCCATTGAACATGCGATCGTGCAGGCGGGCGATGAGGCGATCCAGGGGCGAGGCAGGCTGGGCGGGTTCGAAAACCACCATGTTGTGGGCGATCCCAACCCGGGCTTCGGGCTGGATTTCATGAATGGCATAGTAAGCCCGGGCGTGGGCTCGCATCAGATGGCGCAGCACCTGCATCGAGAGGTTGAAATCGCGTTTCCCCGGCGGCCATTTCCCTTCGTTCCAACCCATGTAGGCCAAGACGTTGGGCTCGTTGACGGTGCACCAGAGGCGACAGAGATCCTTCAGCGCGCCCACCACCCGCCGCACATACCGCTCGAAGCGGTCGATGGTGACTGGGTTCTCCCAGCCGCCCTGTTCCGCCAGCCAGATTGGGTTGGTGAAGTGGTGAAGGGTCACCATGGGCTCGAGCCCCCGTTCCCTCAGGGCTCGCAGCATCGCCCGATAGCGATCGATGGCCGCATCATCAAAGACCCCCTCCTGGGGCTCGATCCGGCTCCACTCGACGGAGAGCCGGTGGGCGTTTTGACCCATGGCCGCGGCGCGATCGAAATCCGCCTCCGCGTTGCGCCACCAGTCGCAGGCCCGCCCCGAACGGTGCCCTTCCCGGATCCGTCCCGGTTCCTGTTCCCAGAGCCACCAGTCATTGCGGGTGTTCTCCCCCTCCACCTGATGGCTCGAGGTTGCCGTTCCCCATAGAAAGCCCGTTGGGAAATGGAAGGTGAATTCCACCATCCGCAGGCACCTCTTCACAGGAGATAGACATCCCCTGAGACCATTTTATCCCTCCTCCCCATAGCCTTTGGGATTCGCTTCTCCTAAGGGGAGAGGGAGCAATTCGGCTCGTTGCTTGCTCCACCGTAATGATTCCGCCTGGTCCTATTCGGTTCGGAGTTCTCATGAGGAGGCGGGAGGGTCCCAAAGCTCCCAGGGGGAAACCACCTCGTATTGGCGTTGCGTGAGAAGGGCCGAATAGCTACTTTGTAACTATTCAGGCTGGTCCCATTCCGTTGGGAGCGCTTGCGAGGAGGCGGAAGGGTCCCACCCCCCTTCATCCCTCCTCCCCACGGCCCGTTGGGGCGTGGGGGGGAGGGATGAAGGGGGGTGGGACCCTTCCGCCTCCTCGCAAGCGCTCCCAACGGAATGGGACCAGCCTGAATAGTTACAAAGTAGCTATTCGGCCCTTCTCACGCAACGCCAAT
>NZ_JBHOQJ010000184.1:0-10891 GCF_042408365.1 Thermoflexus sp. | reverse complement strand
CGCACCTCACAGAAAGCCCACGCATCTTTTTCCCCTTAATCCGAGTTCGATCCCCATGCGTATCAAGATACAAAACACGGCATGGCTTAGAAACCTCATGGCTCTATGTTGTCCGCCTCTTCGCATTGATGAAAGAGGGTTCGCGACAAGCGCGATTCCGAAAAGGATTGGAGCGTCAATGGTAGGGGTTGGGGAACAACTGGAACGATGCGCCGCTTCCCGGGGGTCTCCCCGCGGGCCAGCCCCGCTCGAGCGGGCGATCCTCGGGGCGCTGGTCTATGCGGACCTCTTCGACTACCCCCTCACCCTCCTCGAGATCCACCGATACCTAATCGCTGTCCCCGCCTCGCTGTTAGAGATCCGCACCGCCATCGCCCGAAGCAAGTGGCTGACGGATCGGATCGTGGAGCGGCGAGGCCTGTGGACGCTTCGCGGGCGAGAGCACCTTTGTGAGCTTCGCTCGCAGCGGGCGGCGGCCGCCGCCCGGCTATGGCCGCACGCGCTGCGATATGGCCGGATCCTGGCCGCCCTCCCCTACGTGCGCATGGGGGCGGTAACCGGAGCGCTGGCTATGGACAACGCGGAGGACGGAGATGACATTGATTACCTGATCGTCACCGCCCCTGGGCGGCTCTGGCTCTGCCGGGCCATGGTCATCGCGCTGGTCCGTTGGGCCGCCCGACATGGCATCGCCCTGTGCCCGAATTACTTCCTCTCCGAGCGAGCCCTGGCCCTCGAAGACCGCAACCTGTTCACCGCCCACGAGCTGACCCAGATGATCCCGCTCTTCGGCGGCCCGATCTACCAGCACATGCGCGCGCAGAACGCCTGGACGGCCCGGTTCCTCCCTAACGCCGACGGGCCGCCCTGGTCGGCCGAGGTGGTCGCGACCGGAGGGCGGTGGATCCGCGCCGGCTTGGAGGCCATCGGCCGCGCGCCCCCCGGCGCCTGGCTGGAGGCTTGGGAAATGCGGCGGAAGATTCGCAAGTTCAGTACCCGGGAGGGAGGCGAGGTCCGCTTCGATCCCGACCATTGCCAGGGCCACTTCGATGGCCATGGCCAGCGCACCCTGGCCGCGTTCGCGGAGAGGTTCCACCGTTTGTGTTTATAGTGGTTCGCCGATTTGACCCACGGCCCTTTGGGCCGCAGGGGGGAGAGAAAACCCTGAAGTCGGGAGGTGGCCCGGATGCGCCCAGAGATCACACTGGTCCATCCGCTCTTCATCGCCAAGGATCCAGTGGAGCGCCGCCTGATGACCCCCTATTTCCCCCTGGGCCTCATGTATCTGGCCGCCGTCCTGCGGGAGCGGGGCTATCAGGTGGAGCTCTTTGACTGCACATTCCGTCAGGATTACACAGAGTTCGAGGACTACATGCGCCGTCGGCGTCCGCCGGTGGTGGGGATCACCTCGCTCATCACCATTCGGCGCCACGCCCTCATTCTGGCCGAGATCGCGCACCGCTACGGGGCCACAGTCATCATGGGCGGCCCGGACCCCACCGGGCTGCCGGAGCGTTATCTCGGCTATCGGGGCAGCCAGGGGGAGTTCCCTGTGGACGTGGTGGTCTTCGATGAAGGGGAGCTCACCATCCAGGAGCTAGCGGATCACCTCTTCGGCCGGCCGGAGGCCCCGCGGGATCTGCGGGAGATCCCCGGGTTGCGCCTGCGAGGACCCGACGGGCGGGTGATCGCCACCGCGCCGCGACCCTTCATCGCCGATCTGGATACTCTTCCCTTCCCCGCTCGGGATCTGGTGGAGATGGAGGATTACCGGCGCGCGTGGCGGAAGGCCCACGGCTACTGGCCCCTTTCAATCATCAACACGCGGGGATGTCCCTATGCCTGCACGTGGTGCCAGAAAGCGGTCTTCGGGCGGGCCCACCGGGGGCGCTCCCCGGCGAACGCCGCGGAGGAGATGCGGCATCTGAAAGAGGCCTATCAGCCGGATTTCCTGCGGGTGGTAGACGACATCACCGGAGTGGATCGCAAGTGGGTCCTGCGATGGCGCGATGAGGTGCTGGCCCGAGACGCGGTGATCCCCTTCGAGTGCCTGACGCGGGTCAACCTGGCCAGCGAGGAGATGCTGGCCGCACTGAAGGAGATGGGATGCCGCCGCATCTACTTCGGTGCCGAATCCGGCTCCCAGAAGGTCCTTAACGCAATGAAAAAGGGAACTAAGGTGCAGCAGATCTACGAGGCGGCGGAGCGGTGCAAACGCCTTGGGATCGAGATCTATTTCTTCATGATGGTGGGATACCCCGGGGAGGAATTCGAGGATCTCCAGCAATCGGTGCGGTTGCTGCGCGAAACCCTCCCCGACCGCTTCAGCACCACCATCGCCTATCCCCTCCCCGGAACGCCGTTCTACGAACAGGTGCGCGACCGCTTCATGTTTGACTCCGAATGGAACATTGATTGGGATTACACCGCCCAGAACCGATTGCTGTTCCGCCGCGAGCGCTACGATACCCGCTTTTATCGCTGGGTGATCCGATGGTTCCAGAAGGAATGGGAGGAGGCGCGCCTCCGGGCCGGCTGGCGGCCTCCCTGGCTCCGCCGCCTGCGCATTTGGATCGGGCGATGGATCGCCCGCATGATGGTTCATCTCCTGGCCCGTTGGCCCGGCCGACCCCTGGTCCGGTTCCACCCGGCGGAGGGGAGGTAGCGGACGAGCGTTCCAGCATCCTGTTTCAAACCGGGCTCTTGAACGCCTGACTGCAAACGACAGGCGCTAAAGTGCCCTACTCCAAATGAAGGTGGTCACTCCATCCGGTATTTGGCCTTTGGAGCTCGCCACCACCGAAAGGAGTGACTACCCAAACGAGAGAAGCCTCGCATGGAGCTCCGTTACACCGCCATTGCCGAAGCATTCGATCGAATCGCGCCGATCTACGACGAGCACTACAGCGCCCAAGCCAACCCGATCCAGGCGTGGATGCGCGCCGAGGCCATGCAAGTTCTGCGCGAGGTCCTCCCCCCTGGAGGGTGGGTGCTGGAGATCGGATGCGGGACCGGGGAAGAGACGCTGGCCCTGGCCCACGCTGGGTTCCGGGTGCTGGCGACGGATATCGCCCCAGAGATGCTCCATTGCGCCCAATCCAAGATCTCGAGGGCTGGGCTGGCCCATCGCGTCACCTTCGTGGCCATCCCAGCAGGCTACCTGGCCGCCCTGCGGCCGCCGCAGCCGTTCGACGGCGCTTACGCAGGGTTCGGCGCCCTCAACTGCGAGCCCGCCCTCGAACGCTTCGTGCAGGCCCTCGCCGGGCTTCTTCCAGCCGGAGCACCGCTGGTCCTCTCAGTCATCAACTCCCGCTGCCTCGTCGAGGCCCTTTGGCATCTCATCCACGGCCGGCTCCAAGCAGCCTTCCGCGGGCGGGGGAACAACTGGGCGATCGCCACGCTGCCCGGACCGGATGGCGAGCGGATCCCCCTTCCCATGCGGCCCCTCTCCGCCGGTGTCCTCCGGAAGGCCTTCGCGCCATCTTTCCAGATTGAGCGAACGATGGCCCTCCCATTGCTGTTGCCCCCGCCCCCGATGGCGGATCTCCTCCAGCGGCATCCCCCGCTTCTCCGCCCTTTGGTGACCCTCGACCGGATGGCGCGCGCCCGATGGCCCTGGCGGGATTGGGGCGATCATCTCCTGATGATTATGCGCCGCCGATGAGCCTGCGACCGATCTTCCACACAGAGTGGCCGATCCACGCCGCGCCCGTCCTGGCGGATCTGGACCGGGACGGCGAACTGGAGCTTCTGATCGCCGCCGAGGCCCTCTATGCCCTCCGCCCGGACGGCCACCGGCTTCGCGGCTTCCCCTTCTATGCGGGAGGCGCCTTCGCTTCTCCTCCCGCCATCAGCGATCTTAACGGGGATGGTCAGATGGAGATCGCGATCGGGTGCGACGATGACCGCGTCTACGTTCTGGACAGCCGGGGTCGGATTCTCCCCGGATGGCCATGTCGAACCGAGGGGGACGTCTATGGCCCTCCGACCTTAGCAGATCTGGATGGCGATGGGCAACTGGAGGTCCTCGCCGGATCGGATGATGGCCGGGTCTACGCCTGGCGGGCGGACGGCTGCCTGCTCCCCGGATGGCCCCAGGCGACCGGCGGCTTTGTCTCCGCCTCTCCGACAGTCAGCAACCTGGATCGCGATCGAAGCCTCGTGGTGATCGCCGGATCCTGGGACGGCCATGTCTACAGTTGGAGGGCCGATGGCTCCCCTCTCCCAGGTTGGCCACAGCCGACGGGCCACTTCGTGTGGTCCACCCCTGCCCTCGATGACCTCGATGGGGACGGCTGCCCGGAAATCATCGCGGCCTCGGATCGCGTTTTCGTCTGGCGGTGGAATGGAACGCTCCTCCCCGGCTGGCCACAACCCATGCGCTCGTTCGCGGCCGCCCCGCCGGTCCTGGTGGATCTGGATCAGGATGGCCGGCAGGAGATCGTGGTGGCGGCCGATCGGCTCTATGGCTGGCGTGGGGACGGGACGCCGCTGCCGGGTTTCCCTGTAGATCTGGGGACGTTCCTCTGGGCGGCCCCAGGGGCGGCCGATGTAGACGGGGACGGCCGGCCGGAGCTTGTAGCTGGCGGATGGGATGGATGCCTCTATTTGCTTCGATGGGACGGCGGCCTCCTCAGCGCCATCCGAATCGGCGCCCCGATCTTCGCTGCGCCCCTGATCCATCAAGGGGGAAAAGGCCCGGAGATCCTGATCAGCGCGTGGGACGGCAGCCTTTACCGCCTGCGGACGGAGGACTTCCAACCCGCGAACACCGGGGGGCCAAGGCCAGCGCGATGGATCGAATGGACTTGGATGCCCCTTCGGGGGCTGCTGCGTCTTCCGGAAGACACCCCGGCCTTCCTCGTGGTAGAGGGTCCTCCCTCGCCGCGCGCCCTCCTCCTTTATCAGCGGGAAGGAGAGTCCACCGCCCGTCCCATCCCCCTCCTGGTCCACGGGGGGCAGTTAGTCGGCGTGTTCCCTCCCCTGCGAGCGGGGGTGCGGGGGAGGATCTGGATGAAGACAGCGCCGGAGGCAGACCCCCATCTCGGACCGGTGGAGTTTCGGATTGTTCCCCACCGGGAGGCACGCTGGCGACGATGGCGCCGCGGGATCCGACGGAGGTGGCGATGGATCTGGCCGTGATCACCTCTTTCCCGCCCCGCCTAACGGGCATCAGCCAGTATGGCTTGCACCTCTGCCAAGCCCTGGCCCGAACCGGCCAGCTGGGCCGCATCGCTGTGTTGGCGGAGATCGATGGGCAAGCTGGGGATTCGGCCGCCCTCGGGCCCAGCGTGGAGGTCCGCCGGTGCTGGCGCTATGGCCATCCCGCCCTGGGCCTTCAGCTCCTGCGCGGGCTGGAGGATACGCATTGCGGGAGAGCCTGGGTGAACTTCGGATTCGGGAGCTTCGGACCTTCGCCCGCCGCCCTGCTCTCGGCACTGGTCGGGCTCACCCTCGCCGCGCGGCGCGGGTTCGCGCTGCTGATCACCCTCCACGAGGCCAGTGCCGTCAGCACGGAAGAGGCAGGCGCTCTGTGGGGGGTCCCGCTCGGGCGTATCCTTGATGGGCTGTTCCGATGGCTGATCCGCATTGGGGCGGTGGCGGTGCCCCTGCGCGCCGACGCCCAACGGCTGCGGGCGCGCTTCCCCCAGGCGGCGATCGTGCACCTCCCCCATGGAAGCTTCTACCCGCCCGAAGCGTTACCGGAACCCGAACGCCCCAGTCTACTGTTCTTCGGCAGCCTGGCCCCTTATAAGGGGATCGATCTCCTCCTTGAAGCTTTCCGATCATTGCGGGCGCAACATCCGGAATTGAGCTTGGAGATCGCGGGGGCTGAGCATCCCCGGTTTCCTGGGTATGCGCATCGCCTCCGGGCCGCCAGCACCCACCTCCCTGGGATCCATTGGCTCGGGCCGGTGGAAGAGGCGACGGTGCGCGCCCTCTTCGCCCGCAACACGCTCGTCGTCCTACCCTATCGCCAAGCGACTGGCCCGTCGAGCGTGATGATCCGCGCAGCCGCCTGGGGCCGCGCGGTAGTGGCCAGCGATCTCCCGGCGCTGCGAGCGGCGGCGGCCGAAGCCGATCTACTCAGCGAGTGGATTCCCTCCCGCGATCCCGCAGCGTTGGCCCGCGCGATCGCGCGTCTCCTACAGCGCCTGGACCTCCGGGCACATCAGCGCCAGCATAACCTCCAGGCGATCGCTTCCTGCACCATAGACATCGTGGCCCAAGCGTATGCGCGGGTTCTTGAGGCGCTTCCGGCGCTATCCTGCAACCGCTTCCCCAGGAGGGGGCCTATCATTGGGGCTCATACAGATAATGTTATGGAACTCAGCTCAAAACCCCCCTTCCTAGGGGTTGGGGAGCGGGGAGGATCCATACCTCCCTCAACATTCAGGTCGGTACAGCAATCGGACCCAACGGGGCCCCTGGCCGATCCCGTTCCCCCCTCTTCCTCCCCGCGCCCTCTTCGGTGGCGAGGATGGGGGGAGAGTTTTCAGCCGGGCCGGCCCAGCCGAGACCTTCCCTAAGCGATCGAATGAGAAGCCAGACAAGGGAACTGCCCATGCAGAGCGCTTCCCGGCGATTGCTGGCCTTCAGCGTGGCGGTGGCCTGGCCGCTGGTCGCCTCGGCCCGCTATCGCCACTCTTACGATGCCTGGACCCACATGTTCTTCGCCGATCACTACCGGAGGGAATGGTGGGCGCTCTGGGAGCCCCGCTGGTATGGCGGCTTCCCTGTTGTCGCGTACCCGCCCCTGGTCCATCAGCTCATCGCTCTCCTCTCGTTCCCTTTGGGCGTGGAGGCCGCATGGGCGTTGTCCATGCTGCTCATCCTAACGGCGCTTCCCTTTGCCTTCCGCGCCTTCGCCCGGCGGGTTGTGGGGCCGCGGATCGCCGCGCGGGCTGCGTTCTTGGTCCCCCTTCTCCCTTCCATCCATCTCGCCGCCCACACCTTCGGGCAGCTTCCTACCTTGTTCGGCCTGGCCGCAGCCCTGGCCGGGCTGGCCGCCCTGGCAGATTTCCTTCAGGACGGCCGGTGGCGGGATGGCATCCGAGCCGCCCTCTGGCTCACAGCCGCCGCCGCGGCCCACCACGGGACGCTGCTGATGGTCCCGTGGGCGGTCGTGGCTGTCGGCCTCCGGCCGATTGCAGCCCGTCAAGCGCCCGCCCGCCGCATCCTATGCCGGCTCCTCCCCTGGGCCGTGGGAGCCGCTTTGGGGATCGGCGGAGCGATCTGGCCATTCTGGCAGTGGGGGCTTTCCCAGACGATGCAGCAACCCATTGATCACGCCTCCCGCCACTCCTTTCTCCGGGATCCTACAGCTGCACGGATGTTTCTCTGGCCGATGTATGGGCCCCTGCTCCTCGCGCTTCCCTTCGCGATCCCATGCTTCCGTCACCGCCGTCGCTGGACGATCGGCGGGCTGTTCGCTTTTTGTTTCGTGATGGGCTTGGGAGGGACCACACCATTGCCGCGATGGGTCTATGGGGCGGGCTGGGAATGGCTGACCTACGACCGCTTCGCCCTGTGGGCGACCATCTGGCTGACCCCAGCCCTTGAGGGGTGGGCCCTGGTCCTCCGGCGGCGGTTCCGATGGGCACGACGGGCAGGCCTCCTGGGCGTCCTCCTCCTGGCCACAGCGGCCCTCTACGCCAGCCAGCTGGCCTCTCTGTGGCCAACCCAGCCTCCCCTCCTCAACCTTTCGCCCCTGGTCGCCTTTCTTCGCCAAGGCGAAGCCCAACGCTGGCGGTACGTCACCTTCGGATTCGGCGATCAGATGGCGCGCCTCTCTCTTTACACCCAGGCAGAGACGATCGATGGAAATTATCACACCGCCCGGCCATGGCCGGTGCTGCGGGAGAGCGGATTAGGCAGCCTGGACGCGGCCTACTGGCTCCCCGATGGACTGAAGCGGTTGGAAGGGATCTTGGGGCGGCTGGGGGAGGTCGGGGTGCGCTGGGCCTTCGTCTATCATCCGGCCTATGTCCCGCTCCTCGCCCGCCACGGCTGGCGCTTGCAACAGGTTCTCGCGAACGGGGTAGAGGTCTGGGAGAACCCGCACGCGATGCCGCCGCCTTCCCAGTCGGAGCCGTTTCATCCGCTGGCTGCCCTCTCGTGGGGGCTGCTGCCCGGGCTCAGCCTGATCGCTGCCCTCATCCTCTCCCTTCCCTCACGGATGAAAGCCTCCGCGCCCTGCGCGGCCCGGGAGCGACTCCGATGAAGGGACAAACGCTCTTGTGGAAGACGCTCCTCATTTCCCTGAACGGCCTCTATATGGGGGCGATCGGGGCGCTGCCAGTGGCTCTGGGGTTCTGGGTCTACATCCCATGGCAGCGCCTCCCCTACCCCCCGGTCTACTTCGTTTACTCCAGCGTCCTCCTGTTTGGCAGTGACCTCCTCCTCCTGATCGCCCTGGGGGCCGATCTGGGCCTCCGCGCCCTCACGGGGACCCCAGAGATCCACCGGCCCCATCCCTCGCTTCAGTTCCTCATCGGGCTGGCAGCGTGGGCCACGCTCAGCGCCGCGTGGTCCCTCGAGCCCCGCCTCTCGCTCTACACCGGCCTCCACCTCCTCGGGATCAGCGGACTCGCCCTCTCGCTGAGCGGGCGGCCCTCAGCATGGCGGCCCCTCTCCCTCGGATGCTTCCTCGGGATCCTGCTGCAGACCACGCTGGCGGCCCTGGAGACCATGGCCCAATCCACTGCGTTCCTGAAGCCCCTGGGCTTGGAATGGCCCGGCCAGTTGGATCCGTCCGTCCCGGGGGCGGCGGTGATCGCGCTCCCTGGAAGCCAACGGTGGCTGCGGGCGTATGGAACCCTTCCCCATCCGAACCTGCTCGGTCTGTATCTATTGGGGCTGGCGGCCGCCCCGGCCGCATGGGGCCTCCGGGGAGACCGCTGGGCGATCATCGGCCGGGCGGGGATCGGCCTGGCCGCCATGGGGCTGGGGATGAGCTTCTCGCGAGCGGCGTGGTTGGGGTTCGTGGTAGGTCTCCTCTGGCTGCTTGCGGCTCCCCGTTTTCCAACAGGCCGTCGAACGGCCCTCGTCCTCAGCGGTGCGGGGGGCCTGCTGACGGTCGTATGTGCCTTCGCCCCGCAGACAGTGAGCCGAATCGCGGGCAACGGGAGCCCGCTCGAGGCCCGCTCGATCCTGGAGCGGCAATGGCTGATGGAACAGGCGCTGCACCAGATTACAGCGCATCCGCTCCTCGGAATCGGGGCAGGGACCTTCCCGCTGGCCCTGCGGGAAGGGCTGCCGCCAGGCTACCGGCCCGAGCCGGTTCATCACGTGGGCGCGCTCATCATGGCTGAGCTGGGCCTCCCCGGGACCCTGCTCGGCCTGGGGATGGCGGGGGCGCTCCTGCGTTCCATACGTCGGGGAGTCTCCCCAGAGGCCTGGGCGTTGGCGGCCTCCCTGCTGGGCTTGCTGGTCGTCAGCATGCTGGACCATCCCCTTTGGACGCTGGCGCCAGCCCGGGCGCTGGGCGGATGCCTTCTGGGGGCGTGGGCGGGGCAACTCCAGGCCAACGGTGGATCCGCTTTGAGGCTCCCGCCGCGCCATTAATCGGCCTGGGGGGAGCCCGCCGAACGCTCCCGGAATGCCGGGAGGAAGAGCGCCCCCATTCCCCATGCCGATCCCAACATTGCGATAGCGGCTCCTATCCCGCCCCAGGAGGGGATGAGGAGCCCGTTCAGGGTGAGGTTGAGGATGGTTCCCAGGAGGAAAATCCGGAAGAGCCGATCGGAACGCCCCCGGGCGATCCAGAGGGCGGCCCCCAGGCTGGAGAGGAAGGCGGGGGGCCATGCCCAGACAAGCCCTCGCAACATCGGGATCGCTGGCTGGTAGGTGGCTCCGAAGGGCAGGCGGATCAATGGGTCGGCGAGGAAGGTCAAGCCGAGGGCAGCGAGGGTCGCCATCCCAAGAGTGCCCACCAGGGCCCGCCGGACCGTTCGCTCGGGATGCGCTTCGGTGGCCAACCGGGGGAGCAATGCGGTAAACACCGCGTTGCTCAGGAGCAACCCGGCCTCGTAAAACCGGTAAGCGAGGCCGTAGAAGCCGGCCTCCACCGGGCCCTTCAGCGTTAGGAGGATCAGATTATCGGCTCGCGCGTAGAGCGCACCGACGATCCCGAAGCCCAGCATCTCCAGCCCCTCCCGCGCCGCCTCCGGCGCCCACAGACGCTCCCCTTTCGATCGCCATCTCCAGGGGGCACCGAACCGCTCCGCCATCCAGCGAAGCCCGATTCCATCCAGCAACAACGCCCCCGCGAAACCCGCCCAGAGCGCCGTCCATCCGTACCGAGCCGCCAAAGTCATCCCCCCCAGACCCACCGTCCGAGTGAGGAACAACACGGTGGCTGCTTGATCCAAGCGGCCAGCGGCGGTCAGGCGCGTGCCGTGCCATGTGATCCATGCCATCACAAGCAACAGGGGTGTCACCAGGGGAAGCTCTCCACGGATCGCAGAAGGGGCCCAACCTATAAGGGAGACGGGAGCGGCCAAAGCGATCAGCAACAAGATCCACCCTATCTGAATCAAGAGATACGTCCGGACCCGGGGGCGATCGGCACGGGCCAGATCGCGCGTCATCAAGGAGGATAAACCGCTGCTGACCGCTTGGTGGGCCAGCCGCAACCAGGCCTGAAGGACCGTGAACCGGCCGAAATCGGCCGGGCCGAGCCAGAGGGCCAGAAGGAGAGATTGCAGGAATCCCAAGGCCCGCGACCAACCCTGAGCGCCTCCCCAAAGGGCGGATTGCGCCCATAGTCCCCTAAGGCGACCGGAGGGCATCACCGGCTCCAAGGGAAGATCGGAGCGCGAGGGCTGCAAACCGGTGCGCGCCACATCCTCCAAAGGGTCCTCCGTGGGGGTTAGGGGCGAGATCGGAA
>NZ_JBHOQJ010000179.1:0-1764 GCF_042408365.1 Thermoflexus sp. | reverse complement strand
TGACGGTGGCGCGGGCCCATCCGGCGACGGTGCAGTTCTGGGATCGGGCGGGGCGGCTGGGGGGGACGTGGGATCTCTCCTCCCTCGTGGAGCGGATCTACGGCCTGTTGGGGGAGGGGGATCGGGTGTGGATGGGGGCGTTCGAGCGAGTGGCATCCGGGGCGCCGTGTCGCTTCGCCCTGTTGGAGGCGCGCCTCCCGCTCTCTTCAAGCCCCGGCTCTTCGGATGGGCAGCTTGGACGCTGAGGGGGGGAGGATTGAGCAACGGTTGACGAAACGATCCACCCAATGGAAGTAAGGAGCTGGGTGGAGTCGAAACGGCTTCTTTGACCGGACCTCGCCCAACCCAAGGGATCGGTAGCTGCCGCTTGAAAAAGATCTACGAGCAGGAGGTCATCGGATGTCGCACGGGCCCACGAAACGAAGCGCGATGCGCCTGTATCGGTTCCTCGGGGCCCTCGTGCTGGGGCTGGCCGCGTGTAGCCCTAGTGCGCCTCGGCCGTCCTCCCCACCTGCTTCCCCCACGCCGGGCGGGACCCCTTCCCTCGCAGGTCCTACGTCTACGCCTCGCCCGACCTACACGCCGCGCCCTACCCCGACCCCCTCCGCAGCCCTCTGCGAATGGCTCGGGGGGCCCGCCGGCCTCCCCGATCTCCCCTCGCTACGATGGGAGGAGCGGACCTTCGGCCCCCATCGCGTGCGAGTGTTAAGCGGCCTTCCCCTCCTTCCCATCCCTCCCTTCCCCTACCGCTTGACCCCAGACGGCCGCTTCTTAGAAGTTTTCTTCTTTATCGAAGAGGAAGAGGTCACGAAGGAGGCGCTGGTGGCCCTGGATCTCGCCGGCACGGCCCACCGGCTGGTGCAGGCGCCTTCTAAGCTCAGCCCGCAGATTGATCTGCCCTTCTTGGTATGGCTGCGGCGGGATCCCATCCTCGCGGAGTACAACCGGCTCCCCGATGGCCGGCGGCTGCGGATCGACGAGACCGGCCGGGTGCGGGTGGAAGATGGGGAGACCCTCACAGTCGACACCCCCGTCCCGTTCGAAGCGGTCTACCCGGCGGGGGCGAACGGCGCCCTGGGCGTTGACCAGATGGGCCAATTGTGGCGCGGGACCTTGCGGCCTCCGGCGTGGGAGCGGGTCCAGGATGCGCAGGGCCGGCCCCTGGACGGCGGCTGGATCCGCCCGGTCCAATCCCCCGACTGGGCCCTCGTCTTCAACGTCGTGTTCGAGTTCGTGCCCCCGACGGCGACGCCCCGGCCCCCTCGGATCGAACCGGGGACCCGTGGCCCCTCTCCCCCAACCCCTACGCCGTACATCCCAAGCCACGGGGTGCCGGTGGCCTTCCACTTTTGGCGGGTGCCGCTGAAGCGGGGCGCGCCGGCGGTGCGGCTGTCCACGTTCCGGGCGGAGGTGCTCGGCACCGATATGCCAACGCCGGGCCCGGTGCTGCTCCGTGACGGCCGCCACGTGGTGCTTTACTGGCCCTTTATGGTGGTCGCTGAGGGGATCTGGTCCATTAGCGCGCTGGTGGACGTGGAGACCGGGCAGCGGGTGGCGGAGGAGGCGCTGGGATTGCCCGATGGGACCGTGCTGGTGAACGTGACGGCGATGGCCGACGGCCGTTGGGTCTTGGGGGAGGTGGTCGACCGGCGCACCCGGGAGGGACAGGAGATCTGGGTGGCTTCGGGGGAAGACCTCTCGAGGCACTGGACGTTCGAAGGCTGGCGAGGGGTGCAGGCGTGGCATCCGGCCGGGAAGGGGGTG
>NZ_JBHOQJ010000163.1:0-1575 GCF_042408365.1 Thermoflexus sp. | reverse complement strand
CTTGGGCTTTCGGCGCCAGGGATTTTCACCCTGGTTAACGCTACTCATTCCGGGATTCTCACTTCCCCGCGCTCCACCAGAGCTCACGCTCCAGCTTCACCGCACGAGGAACGCTCTCCTACCATCCGCCCGAAGGCGGATCCATGGCTTCGGCGGCAGGCTTAAGCCCCGGACATTTTCGGCGCAGGATCCCTCGACCAGTGAGCTGTTACGCACTCTTTAAAGGATGGCTGCTTCTAAGCCAACCTCCTGGCTGTCTGAGGAACCCCACTTCCTTTGCCACTTAGCCTGCTCTTAGGGGCCTTAGCCGATGGTCTGGGCTGTTCCCCTCTCGACTGACCAGCTTATCCCGGCCAGTCTCACTCCCGGGCATCGGCTGAACGGCATTGGGGGTTTGGTTGGGTTTGGTAAGCTCACGCCCCCTAGCCCATCCAGAGCCCTACCTCCGTCCACCTAACCCGAGGCTGCACCTAAATGCACTTCGGAGAGAACCAGCTATCTCCGGGTTCGATTGGCATATCACCCCTACCCACAGCTCATCCCACGGTTTTGCAACACCGACGGGTTCGGGCCTCCACGCGGGGTTAGCCGCGCTTCACCCTGGCCATGGGTAGCTCACCCGGTTTCGGGTCTGCCGCGTGCGACTGGCGAGGTCCCCCTCGCCCTCCCTTCCGGGAGCGGCGCCCTGTTCAGACTCGGTTTCCCTGCGCCTCCGGCCCGAAGGCCTTAGGCTCGCCACACGCGACAACTCACAGGCTCATTCTTCAATAGGCACGCCGTCAGGCGATTCCGGCCCCTTGCGGGGCCGGCATAGCCCTCCGACTGCTTGTGGGCACACGGTTTCAGGCTCTATTTCACTCCCCTCCCGGGGTTCTTTTCACCTTTCCCTCACGGTACTCGTGCGCTATCGGTCGTTAGGAGTATTTAGCCTTGGAGGGTGGTCCCCCCGGCTTCCCACGGGGTTCCACGTGTCCCGTGGTACTCGGGAGCGCGGCCCAGGAAGTCCCCTCCCTTTCGGCTACGGGGCTGTCACCCTCTTTGGCCCGCCGTTCCAGGACGGTTCGCCTAGAGAGGGGATTGGTAACTTCCCGACCGGTCCGCAGCCCGGTCCGACCGCGTCCCACAACCCCCCGCGGGCAACGCCTGCGGGCTTGGCACCCGCGGGGTTTGGGCTGTTCCCCTTTCGCTCGCCACTACTCAGGGAATCTCGGTTGATTTCTTTTCCTCCGGGTACTGAGATGTTTCAGTTCCCCGGGTTCCCTCCGCACCGCCTATGGATTCAGCGGTGGGTGACGGGGCATGACCCCCGCCGGGTTTCCCCATTCGGAGACGTCCGGATCGCAGCTTGCTCGGCAGCTCCCCGGACCTTTCGCCGCCGGCAGCGTCCTTCGTCGGCTCCTGACGCCAAGGCATCCACCGTGCGCCCATACTCGCTTGACGGGTTCCCCTCAGGAGCAGCTGGAAGGAGCTTCGTTGGTCTTGGCCCTTGCGTCTGGCTCTCGCTATGCGGTTGTCAAGGTTCGCCCCCCGCGTCCCGCGCGGGGTGGTATCACGCCGCGGAGGAGGCGAACGTTC
>NZ_JBHOQJ010000147.1:0-19775 GCF_042408365.1 Thermoflexus sp. | reverse complement strand
CCCACGAAAACCCCAACCCCCCAAAGACCCCATGATCCAGGGTTTACGATCCGCATCAGAGAGGAGGGTTTGAATGCCTTCGGTGGAAACCTTACTGGCTCATTTGAAAGATGAGACCACACCGCTTTCGATCGCCCGCCTATATTGGCTCTCCGATCTCAGCGACGAGGAATTCACCCGGGTCGCTCAGGTTTGGTCAACGCTATCGACAGGGCGTCGCCGGGCCATCATGAGCCATCTGGTGGATATCAGCGAGGAAAATATGGAGGTGGACTTCGGGCGGATCTTTCGCATGGCCCTGAGCGATCCCGATCCCGAAGTGCGAGCGATGGCCATCGATGGATTATGGTATGAGGATCAGGACCTTCAGCTGATGCGCCGCTTTTTCGAGCTCTTTGAGAAGGACGCGGATACCGAAGTGCGCGCCCGCGCAGCCATCGGCCTGGGCCGCTACTTCTACAACGCCTGCATTCTGGAACAGATCCCCCTCTCGGCTGTCCGCCCGGCCATCGAAGCGCTGCGCCAGGCGTTCTATAACTTGGACGAGCCCCTGGAGGTGCGGCGGCGCGCGCTGGAGGCGCTGGGGAACACCCTGGAGCCCGATCTCCCTCAAATGATCGAGCGGGCCTATGCCGACCCCGATGAGCGGATGCGGGTCAGCGCCCTTTTCGCCATGGGGCGGACCGGCGAGACCCACTGGGCACCTTATGTGATGGAAGCACTGCGCAACCCCAGCCCAGCCGTGCGTTATGAAGCCGTGGTCGCCGCGGGGGAGATTGGGATTAAGGAGGCTGTCCCCATCCTGGAGCGGCTGATTGAAGAAGGCGATACGGAAATCCAGGAGGCGGCGATCTGGGCCCTAGGGGAAATCGGCGGACCCCGGGCCCGGGAGATCCTGGAGAAGATTGCCGCGGGGGAAGACGAGGACCTGGCCGCGCTGGCCGAGGAGGCCCTGGAGGAATTGAACCTGTTAGAAGGCGCGGAGACCTTCATGCCCCTTCTGGAAATGGATCTGGAGGCTGAGGAGGAAGAGGCAGAGGACTGGCTGGCGTGGTGGGAGAAGGAAGAGCTGGGACTGGAAGAGGAGGAAGAAGAGGAAGACGACGAGGACAATGAAGAGTATCAAGATCGCAGGTGGCGCGGCCAGCGCTGAGAGCAGGAGCGCTCCAGGTGATCCTTCGCCTTGTCCCCGAGATCCTCTTCCATGATCTCACCCCGATCCTTCTGGTGATCGCGGCGGGCTGGCTGGCGGGGCGTTGGTTGAACATCCCCCCGCGCCCGCTGGCCCGTGTTTCTTTTTATATCCTTAACCCATCCCTGGTCTACATTTCTCTCACTCGCTCCGATATCAGTGGGGAGGAGCTGGCGCGCTTCCTGGGTTTCGCGCTCTCGGTCCCTCTGGCTGCAGGAGCCTTCAGCCTCCTTCTCAGCTTAGCCATGAGGCTCTCTCGGTCCGAACGGACGGCCCTGATGCTGACCGCTATGTTCGTCAATGCGGGGAGTTATGGATTGGGGGTCGTGCAACGAGCGTTTGGGGAGGCCGCCCTCGCCCGGGCGGTACTTTACTTTATGACAAACAACATCCTTTTGAACACGCTGGGCGTGTTGATGACCGTGCACGGCAGCAACCGCGTGGGGTGGAAATCCTTTTTCATCCTCCCAAGCTTCTACGCCGCCTTGCTGGCGGCCCTGGTGCGCCTCAGCGGATGGGCTCCCCCGGAACCCATCGAAGCAGGGATCGCTCTCCTCAGCCGGAGCGCCATCCCGGTCCTTCTGATGGTGCTTGGCTTAGAGATGGCCCACATCCAGCTGGAAGATCGATGGCTCTTCATGGGTCTGGGGACTTTCACGCGCTTGGTCGTGATCCCCTTGATGGCGACCCTGATCGCTCAGGCCTGGGGGTTGGAGGGCCCCGGTCGACAGGCCGGGCTGCTGGAGAGTGCGATGCCGGCGGCCATCTCCAACGTGGTGATGGCCGTAGAGTTCGGGGTTTACCCGCGCACCATCGCCGGGATCATCTTCCTCTCCACTCTGCTCAGCCCTCTCACCCTCAGTTTGTGGATCGCCTGGCTGCGGGGATAATCCCTCCCTTCGAACCGGATATGCGCTTGAAACCGCAAGATCTGATTTTCGCATTCAAGAGCATGGTTCTGTCTCTCTACGGAACGATGACACACGCCGCCCCGGTTCTTAGGCCAGCGGCGGCCGTGCTCTTCACGTTCTTACCCCTTTTCGCTGCGCCCACCCCCAACCCGCCGGAGCCCCCTCCTCTCCGCGCAAAGCTCGATTACACATTCGGCCAACGCATGCGCTTCGTCCTGACGCTGGAGCGCCCATACCCCATCGCCGAGGCGGTCCTGTATTACGTCCTCCCCGACATGGAGATCCCCCAACGGATCTCCCTGATCCCGAACTCCCCCACCCAGACCCAGTTGATCTACGAGCGGGATCTACGACAGGATCCCCTGCCCCCCTTCGCGCCCCTCACGTTCTGGTGGGAGATCCGGGATCACGAGGGGAACTGGCGATCCACAGAGCGACAGACCATCCGCTACCTAGACAACCGGATCACGTGGCAAACCCTCACTCGCGACCCCATCCGGTTACACTGGCACACAGGGGATCCCGGGCTGGCCCAGTCCGCGCTGGAGCTGGCGCACCAGACCCTGGAGCGGATCGGGGAGCCCCTGAGCTATCGCGCACCGGAACCGATCGATCTCTTCTGGTATGCGGATCCCGAGCTGGCCCGGGCGGCGTTCCGGATGGCCGGGATGGAGATCGGCGGCGAGGTTCGGCCTCGCTGGCGGGCGGTGATCCTGATCGCACCCGCGGATGGGGCAGGCCTGGAAACCCTGCGCCGCCTAATTGCTCATGAACTAACCCACGTGATCCTGGATGATCTTGCAAGAGGACAACCTTTGCCCGCGTGGCTGGTTGAGGGCTGGGCGCTCCTGAACGAAGGCCTCCCGGATCCGAACCTGCTGCGCGCGCTGCAGGAGCCCCGCCTGGAAGGCGTCTCCTTGGCGAGCTTGTGCGGGGAGTTCCCCACAGATCCTTTGCGAGCCCGGCAGGCCTACGCCCTTTCCTGGGCCGTGGCCCGCTACATTCAGGATCAAGAAGGGCTTAGGGGGCTTCGGCGCTTGCTGGAAACCTACGCCGGGGGGATTTCCTGCGAGAACGGCGTGCGCCGGATCCTGGGGCGTTCGCTGGCCCGCTTGGAGAGCGAGGCGGAGACCGCCGCACAGCCGCGGCCGCTATGGCAGTCCACCATCGAGAGCCTCGGACCGTGGATCCTCCTGTTCTTCCTGCTCAGCCTGGGCCCACTTTCCCTCGCATTCGGTGATCGCACCCGCGGCGATCGCATGGAAGGGAAACCTCTCCGTAACGCCCACCGCGAGCGGAGGTGACGGCCATCGTGCCTCTTGATCGATATGCGGTGGAGAGATCATCCGCCCCTTCCTGCAGCTCTTTGGGTTTCGGAGAGGGAGGAGAAAAACCTTTTGGGGCTGGGAGCCGTTTGAAGTAAGGCGCTTTCGCGCCCGTTTTGGGTCGCCGCGAGGGGAACGGCTTGAAAGCGCTTTCGGCCGTATCCGACCCCGTCCGCGCCCAGCGGCTGGGGGCGATCTGCGTCTTAAAACCGCCTTCCGGTGAACCCCTTCTCGCGCCGCCATCGCCAGAGGGCACGGCGGGTGCTGGCGAAGACCAAAGGGGAAGGAAGGCCATCGGGGGGGAAGAAGCCGGCTTCCAGCGCATCGTCCCCTGGCTGAAGGACGCCGCCGATCGGGACGCCCCGATACACGATGAAAACCGCCGGGCCGCGCGGATCGATGGGAACTGCAAAAACATCCAGGATCCCACAGATGCGAATGATCACCCCGGTTTCCTCACGGCATTCCCGGATGGCCGCAGCCACCGGCCCTTCATCGATCTCCACGAACCCCGCAGGAAGCGCCCACCCCCCTTGTCCCGGCGCATAGCGCCGTCGCACCAGCAGGACTTTCCCTTCCTGCTCCACCAGGACCCCTACCGCAACTTTGGGATCGTAGAAGACGATATACCCACAGGCCGGACAGATCGGGCGTTCCCGACCGAACAGAAAACGATGGCTTAGGGAAGTTCCACAGCGAGGGCAGAAACGAAAAGGCTCTAAACTTGTCTGAAAGGGCCTTTCCTCTGATGACATGCGCTCAGCCCCCTTGTCTCTCCCCAGAGAGCTGAAACCGCAACACCGGACCTTCTACACAAAGCACCACCCCTGCCCGCTCACATGAACCGCACAACCCGATCCCGCAGCGCATATAGGCCTCATAGCTGAGCTGCGCGGGGATGCCGAAATCGGCGGCCAACGCCCTCAGGCCCTCCAGCATCCCTTCCGGCCCGCAGCCATACAGCGCATCGTAAGATCCGGAGCTCAACAGGCGGTGGGCCACCTCGGTGGCGCGCCCCCGCTCCCCAGCCGATCCGTCCTCCGTTGCCACCACCACTTCCACGCCCAACGCTCGAAAGCGATCCACGTAAAGCACATCCTCCGCATGCCGGGCCGCCGTCAGCGCGGTGACCTGGATCCCTTGCGCGATCGCCATCCGCGCCAGGAAAGCCAGCGGGGCCACCCCATAACCTCCACCGACCAAGAGAATCCGCCGGCCCTCGATCGTAAACCCGCGGCCCAGAGGACCCCGGATCCATAACCACTCGCCCGGCTTCAGAGCGTGGAGGGCGGCGGAGAACGGGCCGACCCGGGCGACGGTCAGCGTCACAGGCTCCGACTCCGCCAGGCTGAACGGCTTCTCCTCATAACCAGGCAGCCAGGCCATGACGAACTGGCCTGGCTGGGCCTCCACCTGAGCATCCAGCACCAGGGTCTTCACCCGCGGGCTCTCCGGATCCACCCGAACCACTCGTAGCGGGTGGGGATGCCCCCCTGCCCACCAGGCGCTGGAGCTCCGAGACGCGGCACGCTCGGCGATCATGCTTCAAGCCCCCGAGGAGGTCATCGCGTCCTTGGGCCTCCGTTCCCTGTCTGTCGCCAGGCACCTCAGTGCCCGCTTCACTTCGTGATACGAGAAGGGAAGATCGCCAAGCACTGGCATGTTTACGAAGGCCGAAGGATCGCTGGTGTAGCGGCCACCTGTTCAGCCAGGGACCGGATCGCGGCGATCTGCTCCGCCATCTCGGCCCGACCTTCCTCTCGCATCCGGGTCTCCATTTGCTGCAGCCACTGGCGGAACTCCGCCGTCAGCAGCCGCCGGTTCCGCTCCAGGATCTGCCGGCGATGCTCTTCGGAGCGGACATTCAGCAGGGCGTTCAGCAGCCGGAGCTCCGGCGGCAACGTCTGTTGAAGGACCGCCATCGCGATCTGCCCCAGCAGGTTGAGGGCCTGGGCCATCCGGGCATCGCCGGCTTCCAAGGCGGCTTCAATGTTCATCTGTAGGACATCGAAGAAAATGTCATCGAGCTCCCCGATACGCTGAAGCAGGCGCTCCTGCAGCTCCCGCTCCGAGGGCGCGCTCAGAAGCTCCCGGATCAATCGGGCCCGCTCCTCATAGATCTGGCGGATCTCCCGATCCACCGCCTCCCGGGCCTCCAGGATCTCGCGCCGCAGGGCGATCAAGCGCTCCGCCTCCTCCTGCCGGCCCGCCGCCTCGGCCTCCTCAATCCGCCGGGTGAGGTTCTGGAAGAAGCGGTAATCCAAAAAGGGACGGCCCAGGGCGACCAGGGTCTGGCGGGTCGCCGGATCAGGGGCTTCCAGGAGGGCTTCCAACAGGGTCTCCCCGCTGGGTGCACGAGTGAATTTCTCGATGATCTGTGTTCGGGCGCGGACCGTCTGCCCGTACGGCGTCAACTCGAGCAGGCGATCCCGGATCGCCATGATCCGAGCGAACTCCTCCGCCGACCCTTCCTCTTGAACCGTTGCCAGCGCCTCTTGGAAGAGGCGGAAGAACTCCGCATCGATTTTCTCCACGTTCTCCCGGATCAGCTCTTCCGCGTCTTCCACGCGCCGGGTGTTCAGGATCCGCTGCAGGAGGAGGGCTCGCTCCTCCATCGCCCGGAGGTCCTCATCGGTGTAGCCGTCGGCCCGCAGGATCGCCTCCAGGAGGCTCTGGATTGTGAAGAACTCCTTGGGCTGCAACAGATACGCCTTGCGTTTCTCCTTGGGCAGCTGTCGCATCACGGCGTCCATCAGCTGCCCCACGATGCGCTGGCGATCCGCCTCTTTCAGGTTCGCCTGGATGGGGATAAAAACAAAGGCGAGCTCCTTCTCCGGGTCGTGATAAAGAAACGGCGCCGCGAAGCTCACCCGGTTGCCACAACGAGGGCAGGTGAAAGCGTTCAGACGCCCAGCCAGAAGCAACCGCTTCAGGTGAGGCTCCTCGGAAACATCGATGATCTGACGAACCTGAACCTGAACGGATTGGCCGCAGAACGGACAGCGAATGACCATTGGCACAGGTGGAAACGGCATGCAGCTCCTCCTCTCACGGGATTCATCCGAATGTTTCTCTCAGAGACTTTTAGGAGGCGGGGAGGCCACCTTCCGCAGCCTCCCCGCCTCCTAAAGCCTCTTCTCCCCTCCCCGAAGAGGGGGACAAGGCACATACAATGAGCGCATCCAGTCTATCATAGCACCTGCAATGCCCGATAGATCGCCGCTCGCTGCCCAGGATCCAGCGGAGGAAGATGCTCAATATGAAAGAGACCGGATCCAAGGAGTTCGGAGGCCGGCCGGGGCTCCTGGAGCAGACGACAGGCGTAACGCAGGATCAACTGCCAGCGCTCACCCTCTCGGCGGGAGATCGCCTCCAGAATGACCGGCTCCTCCAGCTCCACCCCGGCCGTTTGGCGAATCCACCGTCGGACCCCACTCATGGGGTCCTCACCTTCCATCAAAGGCCCCCCCGGCAGAATCCAATCCCCCTGAGGGGATTGGATCAGCCAGACCGCCTCATCGGCTAGGGCGACCACTTCGATTCGGATCTCCACATCCATCGCTCCTCCTCGGGAGTCTTCGGTGGCTGGGGGTTGTTTGTAGGAGGGCGCTTCAGCACCCGTTCTGAATAATCCCCCCACTCCCCTCCCTCCTTCCCACGGCCCTTTGGACCGTGGGAAGGAGGGGAGAAAAAATCCTTTGGGGGTTGGACCGAGGCCTTCGGTCCGCAGCCCAGCCCCCAAAAACCCTAAAGGTAAGTTAAAAACCGGATAAAGCTCTAGGGATGCCGCAGAGGCGGCCTCCCAACACGACGTGCAGCGGGCTGAGCCGCACGCCCCCCGCAAAGGGCGTTGAAGCACCCGACCGCGAACAGAGCGAACCGCTCGCTACTCAGAATGAAGCTCCGGCTCCGGGCCAGCGGTGGAGAGCACCATCCGATCCGGATCCAGATATTTCCGTACGACCGCTTGAACATCGGCCGCGGTAAGGCTGCTGATGATCTCCGGATAGCGCTCCAGGTAATCCAATCCCAGCTCGAACAGCTCCATATCGACCAGGACCCCTGCGATCCCCTCATTGGTCTCCAACCGGAGCGGGAGGGAACCGATCAAAAACGACTGGTTATCTTCCAGCTCTTTTGCCGGGACGCGTCGCTCTTGCAGACGGCGGATCTCCGTTCGAATGCCCTCCACGGCCCGGGGAAGATGTTCCGGAGCCACCCCCGCGATCACGCTCCAGGGCCCGGGGGCCAGGCCTGCATCGAGGCGACTGTAGACATAATAGGCTAACCCATCCCGGTCCCGGACATGATCCCCCAATCGCCCCATCATCCCGAAGACCCCAAGGATGCAATTCGCCAGCATGGCCGCGTAATAATCCGGATCCTTTCGGGCCAGCCCCACCGTGCCCATCACCAAATCGGTCTGGGTTTTGCCCGCGATCGGGGTGTGCACATAGATCCAACGGTCCGGACGGGGGGCGGGCGGCAGGGGATCCGGTTCCGGGCGCCGGGCTTCCCAATCCCCCAAGGTTCGCCGAACGAGCTCTATGCCCTCCTCAGCACGGATCGCCCCCACAATGGCGATGATCATCCGCTCCGGGCTATAAAACGTTCGGTGGAAAGCGACCAGATCCTCCCGCGTGATGGCCCGGATCGTCTCTGGGTAACCATCGACACTTCGTCCGTAAGGATGGCCCCGAAAGAGGGTTTCGCGGAACCGCAACCCAGCCATCCGCCGCGTGTCATGTTCCCGTTCTTGGAGGTCCGTAAGGATCTCCCCGCGCACTTTTTCTACTTCCTCCTCGGGGAATGTGGGGTTCCGCAAGACATCGGCCAGAATCTCCAGCAGCGCGGGCAGATCCTCGGCCAGGGCCTTAAGGCCAAAGCCGGTGGTGTGATAACCTGCTCCGATATCCAGGCTGGCGCCAACGGACTCGATCGCCTCATAGATCTCATGGAACGTCCGGTGGGCTGTGCCCCGGGTGAGCATTTCCGCCGTAAACGCCGCCAGCCCGGCCTGATTCGGGGGCTCATCCACCGCTCCGGCCCAGAGCAGGCCGGAGAGAACCACGGAGGGGCTGCTGAAGTTTTCATAGGCGAGCACTACG
This sequence comes from Thermoflexus sp., assembly GCF_042408365.1. GTDB lineage: Bacteria > Chloroflexota > Anaerolineae > Thermoflexales > Thermoflexaceae > Thermoflexus. Next base: position 11,239 of record NZ_JBHOQJ010000147.1, on the reverse strand, counting down.
CTGCCATTGGGCAGCACCTCCCGGGCGATCGTCCGCGGGCCGGGAACGGTCCACGCCCGGGCGCGTTGCAGGGTGGAGGTCGACAGACTTCCCTTGCGCGCCATTTCGAGCTCCAAATGATCAAGAGATTCCAAGCCGAGCTTTATCATACCCCGGATCTAAGGCTTTATGCATAATCTCACACACCTCCCTCCGGCCCCAGGATGTGGATGATCTGGGGGCCTCGTGAATACAGAGACCCCCTCGAGGGGCACCCACAAGGGGTGGTGGCACCCCTTGTGCGCCCGGCTCAGGCGCGGTTAAACTGGTTTAGCAACTTTGGGGGCTATAGCCCTCCCGCGCGTCATCCGCTTGAGTTTTTAGGATCTACGATGAGGGGCATCCGCCCCCCTTTCTCCCTCTCCCTGCAGCCCGAAGGATTGCGGGGAGGAGGGAGAAAAAATCTTTGGGGGTTGGGGGCTGCCTTCAGCAGCCCCCAACCCCCAAAGATCTCAATATACGAACAAAGCAACAGATTTGGGGGATCGCGCGCGGCGCCTTGCAAGGGCCGCCCCCGAAAATCGCTCCGGAAATTCACATGGTAGGGGGTGAGGACGTGGCTGGAGAATGGGGGCTGAACGAGCTGATGGTTTTGGGAATTGCCGGGCTGGCTGGTCTGGTGCTGGCGTTGGATGACTGGCGCTGGATGCTTCTGGCTTGGGCCTCGATGGGCACGGCCGGCGGGATCCTCCTCCGACAGGTGACCGAGGTCCCGGAACAGCTGGCTGGGATCCAGATCCTGAACAGCACGCTTCTGGCGCTGCTCCTCTATCTGACCGGCCGGCGGGTCCGGACCACGGCCCCCAAAACCCTGACGGCCCGCCCGGCGATCCACTGGCGGTTCCGGATCCTGGCCGCTCTATTCCTACATATCATCGCTCGAATGGCTGTGGCGCGTTTCCCTCTCCCGATCGCCTCCCCACTCCTTCTGGTCGTTACTTACACCCTGATCGGGATCGGCCTGCTGATCGCCACGCTGAGCCGTTCCCCACTGAGGGCCGGGCTGGGCGTGCTGACCATGTTAAATGGTTATCAAGTCTTCTATCTCTCTGTGCAAGACAGCCTGCTCGCGATCGGATTGATGGCGGGGATGAGTCTCCTGGTGGCTTTCCTCACCGCCGCCCTCACCCTGGTCCGTCAGGAGGTGTCCGCGTGAATTTCCCATTGCTGATCCTGCTCGCCCTCCCTTTCCTGGCCGCCCCTGTGGTCTATCCGCTTCGCCGGACCCCTTTGGCGGCGCCCTTTGCGGCCGCCGTAGCGGCCGCCCTGGTGGGCTTCCTATGGCTCGCCCCTTGGCCCCACACGGCCATCCGACCGGATGAAGTCACCCTGGGTCCGCCGCTCACGTTGCTGGGGCGAACCCTTCGTTTGACGGAGACCGATCGTTGGGTCCTGAGCGTGCTATGGGGATGTGCGGCCCTGATGTTCTTGACCGCATGGCCCTTTCGGTTTGAGCGCCGCCTTTATCCAATCGGCCTGGCCGCTGGGGGGCTATGGGTCCTCGGCTTCCTGATGCGGCCGATCAGCTTAGGAGTGTTTTTCATCGGCAGCGCCACCTTGTTGCTCGCGATGACCCTGCTGGGGGAAGGCCACGGCATGGAAGGGGCCACGCAATACCTTATCGCCGCCAGCCTGGGCTTTCTCATGTGGGTCACAGCGGCTTGGACCGCTGAACAGGTGGCCTTAAATCCGGGTCAACCGCTCTGGACCGCACTAACCGTCGTGTTAATCTTCATGGCCCTCATTCTCTGGTTGGGCGTCTGGCCGGCCCAGCGCTGGGTGTTGTTCCTGTTCGCGGAGGGTGCGCCCGTAGGGGCGGCCTTCACCGTGTCCTTGCTGAATTACGGAACCTGGTTCTGGTTGCTCGCTTGGGCTCAGGAATTCCCATGGCTGACGCAAATCCCTGGATGGAACGCCGGCCTTCAAGCGATCGGAGTCACGATGATGCTGACCAGCGCCGTGTTGGCGCTGGCCGAGCGTGGCTGGGGCACGATCGGCGGGTATGCCTGGTTGGCCTCCAGCGGCCTCTCCTGGCTGACTCTGGGCATGGGAAGCATCGAGGGAATCCACCTCAGCGCCTGGACCTTAAGCATTCGAATGGTCGCCCTGCTGGGGCTGGCCTTTGGGCTGGCCGCGCATCGTCGGATGAGCGGCTCAACGGAATCCGGCTACGTCCCGCTGGATCGGGGGCCATGGGTGATCACCCTGTTGCTGGCCGGTGGTATGGCCCTGCTGGATGTTCCCCCCTTCGCCGGATTCACCGCCCGGTGGGCGCTCACCCGGTTGTTATTGCCCTCCCACCCGGCCCTGTCACTGGTCCTGATCGGAGGCATGGGTCTCCTGGGATGGGCGCTGTTGCGAGAGCTCCTCTCGTCCCCTAAAGCAGGTGCCCCGCTGCGTTCGATGCCTCGCGCCGCCGTCTGGTTCGGAATCGCCTGGTGGATCGCCGAGATCCTTCTGCTGCTCATAGGACCATGGCTAGGGATTCAGCTCGAGGCCCTTGCCAGGGCATGGATCCGTTTGAGTTCCCTCTGATGGGCCTGGGTAGGTGCAGCCCGATGCCCCTCCCTAACGCTTCATCCTTTGAGGATATGGGATAACGAGGGCCAATGCCCCACCCCCCTGGATCCCCCCTCCCCACGGCCCCAAGGGCCGTGGGGAGGTTGGGGGCGAGCCGGACGCGTGTGGCGTCCGGCTCGCCCCCAACCTCCCAAGGAGCCAAAACCCAAAAACAAATCTGAATGAAGCACGAATTATCTTCCTCGCCGGTAGTCACCCCTTTCAGTACAAGGGGCTACGTGGGTGAGGAAATTGACCCATCCCTTCCCCCTCCCTGGCCGCAAAGCCCCAGGGGGAGGGGGAAATGGGTTTCTTCGTGGGATGCGGGCTGCCTTCAGCGATCCGCATCCCATAATGACCATTGCCGTCCCCCTCGTCATATGGAGCGCAATAAAACGATGAATAACGTTATAATAAATTATGTGCATCGTTCCGCTCGTGCCGCTATCCTCAGAGAGGGAAAGCTGGAGTGGGAGGGGTTCGGCAAGCGGTTCGGCCGCCGGCCCGGCGGTGGATGCCCCACCTATGGGCCAGCTGGAAACCCTTCGGGATCGGTGAGCAACGCCCGAACAATTACCTCGAGATCTTACGGGCAATTTGGGAGAACCGAGACCAGCTGGCCTATGCCTGGCGCATCCTGCGAGATGGGGTCTGTGATGGTTGCGCCCTGGGCACCATTGGGATGCGGGACTGGACCATCACCGGGATCCATCTCTGCAACATCCGCCTGCGCCTGCTGCGCCTCAATACAATGCCTCCACTGGATATCCGGCTGCTCTCCGACATCCAACCCCTGGCCCAGCGATCCGCTCGAGAGCTCCGGGCTCTGGGCCGCCTTCCCTACCCGATGATCCGACGCCACGGCGAGCCAGGCTTCCGCCGTGTCTCGTGGGAGGAAGCCCTGGACTTCATCGCCGAGTTCATCCGCCGCACCTCGCCCGATCGCCTGGGTTTCTATCTCACCAGCCGGGGCCTCACCAATGAGGCCTACTACGTGGCCCAAAAAGCGGTCCGAGCGATGGGGACCAATTCCATCGACAACGCCGCCCGGATCTGCCACGCGCCGAGCACCATGGCCCTTAAAGCAGCCCTCGGCGTGGCGGCCACCACATGTTCCTATTCAGACCTCATCGGGACCGATCTGATTGTCTTCTTCGGCTCCAACGTGGCCAACAATCAGCCCGTGATGATGAAGTATCTCTATTATGCCCGGAAGGCAGGAACGCGGGTGGCCGTGGTCAACCCTTACCGTGAGCCGGCGATGGAGCGCTACTGGGTGCCCTCCGACATGGAGAGCGCACTGTTCGGCACGCGGATCGCGGATCGCTTTTTCCAGGTCCAGGTGGGAGGCGACATCGCCTTCATCAACGGGGCCATTAAGCACATGATCGAGCGCGGATGGGTGGACGGGTCCTTCATCCAGGGATACACGGCAGGCTTCGAGGAGCTGCGGGCGTTGCTGGAGGCCACCTCTTGGGAGGAGCTGGAGGAAGGTGCGGGTCTTCCCCGGGAGGAGATGCAAGCCTTCGCCCAAATGGTGGCCGAAGCTCGACGGGCGGTCTTCGTGTGGAGCATGGGGATCACCCAGCACCCTTATGGCGAAGACAACGTCCACGCGATCATTAACCTGGCCCTGACGAAGGGGTTCGTCGGCCGGGAGGGTTGCGGCTTGATGCCCATCCGGGGCCACTCTGGCGTCCAGGGCGGGGCGGAGATGGGGGCTTACGCCACCGCGTTTCCAGGGGGCCTTCCGATCAACGAAGAGAACGCCCGTCGCCTCTCCGAGCTTTACGGGTTCGAGGTCCCCGCGAAACGCGGCTTGACCGCCCCCGAGATGATCGAGGCGGCCCACCGCGGGGAGCTGGATTTCCTCTTCAGCGTCGGGGGCAACTTCCATGATGTGCTCCCGAGCCCGGATTTCGTCCGCGAGGCCCTTGAGCGGATCCCGGTCCGGGTTCATATGGATATCGTGCTCTCGCCTCCGATGTTCTTCGAGCCAGGGGAAGCAGCGATCCTCCTCCCCGCAGCCACCCGCTACGAAGGGCCCGGCGGCGTGACGGAGACGACCACCGAGCGGCGGGTGATCTTCAGCCCGGAGATCCCCGGGCCGCGGGTTGGGGAGGCCCGCCCGGAGTGGTGGGTTTTCGGGGAGCTGGCCGCCCGGGTCCGCCCGGAGCTGGCCGATCGGGTCCGCTTCCCGGATACCCAGGCGATCCGGGAGGAGATCGCCCGGGTGATCCCTATGTATGAAGGAATCCAGCATTTGCGTCGGAAAGGGGATCAGTTCCAATATGGTGGGCCTCGGCTGTGCGAGGGGTGGCGTTTCCCCACTCCGGACGGCAAGGCCCACTTCAAGGCCGTGCAACCGCCGCGGCGGGAGGTCCCGGAGGGCGCCTTCTTGGTAGCCACCCGCCGAGGGAAGCAATTCAACAGCATGGTTCAGGAGGAAGTGGATCCCATCAATGGCCTCCCGCGGGACGCGGTGTTGATGCATCCCTCCGACGCCGCGCGCCTCAAGCTTCAGGCCGGGGATCCCGTTCGCCTCTGGAACCACTACGGGGAATTCCAGGGCCGGGTGTTCCTGGGGGAGGTCAAGCCAGGCACCCTCCAGATTCACTGGCCGGAAGGGAACGTCCTGGCCGCGCCGGACGCCCGCTCCCCTTTGGCGGGTATCCCGGCTTATAAAGCGATCGTCGCTTATCTAGAAAAGCGGAGGGAATGAATCCTCCACAGCAGCGCAGCGCTCTCTAGGCGCTAACGACAGGAAACGCGTCCAACAGCGAACGAGCACGTGGGCAAGGCAAGGCAAGAGCCCTTCTTTCTGATTCCCATCAGGAAGGGAGACGCCGATGGGCCAGGATGGGGCCTTGAAAGGGTGGCCCATCACCGGCTGGCGGGGAAGCCACGCCGAGCGGCGGGAGGACGTGGTGATCACCGAGGAGCCCCTGGAGATCCAGGTCGCGCTCCTGGGCGATGGAGGGATGGAGATCCTCCCGGTCGCTGTCACCATGCGGACCCCGGGGCACGATGAGGAATTGGCGCTGGGTTTCCTCTACACGGAAGGCTTGATCAACGATCTACAGGTCATCCCCCATGGCCTGACGCTGGAGCGCCCCTCTGCGAATGAAGTTCAGGTTCTCCTTCCCCCTTCGATTCGAATCGATCGCGAGCGTTTGACCCGGCATTTCTATATGGCCAGCAGCTGTGGGGTGTGTGGGAAAGCAGCCATCGAAGCGGTTTTCGTCCAAGGGTATCCGCCACTACCGGAAACGGAGCCGATCGTCCCCCTGGCGCTCCTCTATGACCTTCCCCGACGGCTCCGCTCAGCCCAGTCTCTCTTCCGCTGGACCGGTGGGCTGCATGCAGCGGCGATCTTCGACCCCCAGGGCCAATTGCTTTGGCTCCGGGAGGATGTGGGTCGCCATAACGCGGTGGACAAGGTCATCGGGGCCGCCCTTCTGGAAAGTCGTCTGCCCCTCCACAACGCCATCATGCTCGTGAGCGGTCGGGCGGGATTCGAGATCGCCCAGAAAACGCTGCGGGCCGGCATCCCCATCCTGGCAGCCCTGGGGGCGCCTTCCAGCCTCACCCTGGAGCTCGCCCAGGCCGTCGGCATGACCGTGGTGGGATTCTTACAGGAAGGCGGGGCAAACGTTTATACAGCCCCATGGCGGATCAGCGGGACGCAATAGCCGGCGTGGCGGTTTCCCCACGCCGATTGGCAATCGGCCTCCTTGGGCGCTGCGCGTCAGGCGCCGGCCTCCGCCGATGCGGAACCTCGGTCGGCGCCTCCTGCGCTGTTGGAAATCAACGGTGCAACGATAGAATAGTGGAGGATCGTCGGTTCCAAATTGGCCCACAGATCTTATGCCCCGACCATTGCCTATGATCGAAGCGCCCGTTCGGCGCATCCTGGGGGTTCGGGTTCATGACGTCACGATGGAGGAGGCACTCCGTATCGTGGACGCCTTCCTTGCCGAAGGCGGGGCCCATCAGATCTGCACGGTGAACCCCGAGTTCGTGATGCACGCCCGGCGGAACCTCCCATTCTTCCAGGTGCTGGAACGCGCGGATTTGAACGTCCCTGACGGCGTGGGGCTGCTCTGGGCGGGGCGGATCCTGAACCAACCGCTGCGAGAGCGGGTGCCAGGGGTGGAGTTTATGGAAGCCCTGGCAGCCCGGGCGGCGGAGCGGGGATGGCGGATCTTCCTGCTGGGAGCTGCGGAAGGAGTGGCCGCGCGGGCGGCCACGGCCCTCCGGTCCCGATATCCAGGCCTGACCATCGCCGGAACCTTCGCCGGCTCCCCCCGGCCGGAAGACGCCCCCGAGATCTTGGAGCGCCTTCGGACAGCCCAGCCGGACCTCCTCTTCGTCGCTTATGGCGCCCCCCAACAGGACCTATGGATCGCCCGCTACCAGCCGGAGCTTCGCATCCCGGTCGCCATGGGCGTCGGGGGGGCTTTTGACTTCATCGCCGGGGTCGTCCCCCGCGCCCCTCGTTGGATGCGGGAGCACGGGTTGGAATGGCTCTATCGTTTGATTCAGCAGCCTTGGCGCTGGCGCCGCATGCTCGCCCTCCCCCGCTTCGTCCTGGCCGTCCTCGCGGCCCGCTATGGAAGCGGAGGGACCGGGGCGGGCGCTGTGTAAGCTTGGGTCGTGAACTCGTCCCAATACCCCCGCAGGCTCACGGGGCCGTAAGCGAAGACCGCCATCCCCCGCGCCCCCAGCGCCCGGGCGACCCTGATTCGATCTTGAACGTCCTGGAAACAGGCGTAGCCGCCGTGGATGCCTGGGAACACATACCGCCCGGAGGCGTCCGTCAGAAAGTCCGCCAACAGCGTCTGAAAACGATCCAGCGTCCACGGGGTGGTGTCCGGGCAATTCGAAGAAGGGCCGGCGGGGTAGATCATCGGCATGATGGCATCCACCCACCCCTCCCGCAGCCAGCGCTTGGAGTCCTGGTAATAATCCGAATACCCCGAGGTGAAGCCCGGCCAGCCCCACCGGTTCTGGTAAACCCCCCATACGGCTGCGGTCACCCAGGCCTGCGGGCGGATCCCCTTTACCGTCATGTAAATCTCCCGCACCATCATGTTCACCTGCTCCCGCTGCCACGCCGCTCGCTCCTCCGGATTGCTGAATGCGGGCGTGAAGGGATCATAGGAGTATCCGCGACCGGGGTAGCGGATCAGATCCAGATGCACTCCATCCAGATCGTAGCGGCTCACCAGATCCCGCACCACCCGGACCACCTGATCCCGTACCCCGGACCACGCAGGCGTGGCCCAGAGATAGGAGCCGCAGGTCATGAGGTTCATCGGATTGCCGGAGGCGTCATACACCCGCCACGCGCTCCAGGATTTGCCGTTAGTCCGGGAGAAGGTCCAGAACGGATGGGGCGGGTTGAGACCGTCAGGCGGGGCACCGACTCCGCAGAGCCAGGTGGGATAGACATTCACATATGCGTGGACCTGCAGCCCGCGGGCGTGGGCGGCGTCGAGCAACACCCGGAGCGGATCGAAACCGGGGGAGGTCCCCAAGGTGCGTGTGATGGTGCCGGTGAGGCGCGCGGCCCACGGCTCATATCCCGGGGTGTAATACGCATCGCCGACGCCGCGGACCTGGAAGAGAAGCACATTGAAGCGGGCGGCCGCCGCCTGTTCCGCGATGGCCACCAGAGCTTCCGGCCGCGCCCGGGTCCCATCCGCCCGGGTCCAGTCGAAACGGGTGATCCAAAGGGCGCGGAACTCCGCTGTGGGGGCGCGCAAGAGGAGAGGAAGATAGATCCGATACGGGGCCGCCTGATCCAGGCCTGCGGCCAGGATCCCGGAACTTGAAGCGGCTTCGATTTCCTGGGGGATCGGCGGGACATACCCGTTCCATAGATACCAGAGAGGGTTCTCCACATCGGCTGGAGCCAGCGGGGCTCTTGGAGGGATCGTTCCGGTGCCCAGGGTCAGGATGAGCAGCCCCAACGCCAGAACTCTTCGTCGGTGATCCCAGCTCAGGAAACGCACCAGGGTTCCTCCTAAAGATGACGCATGAGGGCATGCGCCATAGCGACACATCTTGAATCCCTCAATGCTTCGGGGGGTTGTGCAGAGGCTTTCAGCGGCCTGCACAACCCCAGCAGTGCTTCTTCCACGTGGGGGGTTAGGGGCTGTCCACTCCCACTACCGTATATCCCCAAAACAAATGTGGAAGAAGCATCACCCCAACCCCCAAAGCCCTGCGCTTACCGCAACATCAAATCCGTCCACTCCTGGATCCAGCGCTCGCGGTTCGCATCGATCTGCGCTGGATCCAGGCGGGCAGGTTCCGCCGGGACCTCAGCGAACTTCTGGAAAAAGTCGGGGAGCTTGGCCTTTGGGTGAACGGGAAAAACGAACATCTGAAGCGGGATATCCTCCTGGAAACGCAGGCTGATCATATAATCCATCCATCGTTCCGCCAGCTCCCGGTTCCTCGCCCCCTTCAGGATGCCCGCGAACTCGATCTGCCGGAAGCAGGCGTCCTTCCCCAGCACATTTCCGGTGGGCGGCTCGGAGAGCTTCCCCTCGCTGAAATATACCTCCGCTGCCGGGCTGGTGGCATAGCTCACCACAATCGGCCGGGTTCCCGGGCTGCCTGTCGCCCCGCTGAATTCTTTGTAGTAAGCATCCTCCCACCCCTCCGTGATCTTCACGTCGTTCGCCTTCAGCGCTCGCCAGTAATCCAGCCAGCGCTCCTCACCGAAATGGGCGATCGTAGCCAGCATAAAGGCCAAGCCTGGCGACGAAGTGGCCGGGTTCTCCACCACCAGCAGCCCCTTGTATTCAGGCCGGATCAGATCCTCCAAAGATTCCGGTGGCCTCAACCCTTTCTCTTGGAAATATTTCTTATCGTAGTTTAAGCAAACATCTCCATAGTCAATAGGAATCAGCCGATGCTCGGGATCCAAGATGAACTCCCGGGGGATCTCCTCGAGACCTTGGGGGCGATACGGATCGAAGAGATCCTCCCGGATCGCCCGGCTGAAGAACGTGTTGTCCACGCCGAAGAAGACATCCGCCAGGGGCGCCCCCTTGGCCAGGATCGCCTTATTCAGGGCAGCCCCTGCATCACCCGCCTTGAGGATCTGGACCCGCGCGTTGTAGCGTTGCTCGAACTCGCGGAGCACCTCCTCACTGACGCTGAAGCTATCATGGGTCATTAGCACCAGCTCTCGCGGACCCGCAAGGAGCGCTGTGGGCGTGGCTGGAGCGAGGGAAACGGTCGGGGTCGGCACGCCCCCCGTCGCGGTCGGGATCGGCGTCGGAGTGACCACCGGTGTGGTGCAGGCCCCGATCAGGGCCGCCAGCATCCATCCCCACAACCATCGATATCGATATCCCATCCGCACACCTCCTCAGATGTAACCGTTGCACCGTTCGCCCCTCGTCGGGATCTTAGGGGCCAGTAGAGGCCCACCCTCGCACCCCGTTCGCTTCACTGGGGCTCCCCTCGCTCGTGGATCACCAGGAGAAGGCCATGACGGACTCGAACGCGGGCCCGAGGGGCGATCAGGCGGTTGCTGATTCCCAACGTGGCCCCAAACGGCAGGACACCATCCTGCAACGGATAGAACAGGCCCTCCAGCGTGACGCCTTCCGCATCGCCCGTGAGGGGAATGAGGGAGACCCGATCGCCAGGTTCCCCTTCGATCCAGCCTTCCCCCCGGATCACGAAGGCCTCTCGGTCCGTCCCCAGGAAGCGGATATCCCATCCAGCCCATCGGGGATGGGCCAGCAACAAGAGGGAGGCCACGGACTGGTCCAGCCGCGAGCCCCATGCGCCCAGCACCCGAATGGGCCCGCCCAGCCCCCGGGCGCACTCCATGGCCAGCTCCAGATCCGTGGCGTCTTTATCGACGGGATGGCGTTCAATCGGCACCCCGGCCTGCTCCAGCCAGGCCAGCGTATCCGGGTCCATTGAATCAAGGTCGCCGATCACCCGATGAGGGAGCACGCCGATGGCCCGCAGGTGAGCGGCTCCCCCATCCGCAGCCAGGATCCATCGCGCCTGGGAGACGGCTTGACGCAGAACCTCCCGATCGACCTCACCGCCCGCCACGATCAGAACGATCCCAGCCTCGCTCATCCGATCCGAACCTCTGCCAGGCCATGGTCCTCCCCTTTAGCAGCCTGAACTGGCCACACCGGGGAAGGGCCATCCCGATCCACCCCTCACGATGCGCTCATCTCATTGAAGATCAGCGGCCTATGCGGAATGCATAGAACCCGGAGGAAGGGGCGCATCATCTTGAGGACAATGAGGTGATAGAGCTTGAGGGTGGATGGCGTCCCCTTCCCTCCGCCGGTATGACCCGGATCAGGTTCAAAGGGTCGGCGCCGGGCGCAGGGGGAAGCAGATCGAGACAGTTCACTCCGCCTTTTCGCTCCTTCCCCTGCGAAGGCGCCCTCTCAGCCTGCTGACCCGCAGACTCCCCCGGGAAACAATCCCTTTGGAGACTTTACATTCGGACCCGGTGGGTTGTCAAAAAGCGATAGAATCTGGGGGTTGGGGGCTGCCCGCGGCGGCCCCCAACCCCCAGGGTCCCCCCACCCCACACCCCCAAGGACCGTGGGGATAAAAGATATTTTGGGGCGGGCCGGGCGCCTTT
>NZ_JBHOQJ010000143.1:0-5374 GCF_042408365.1 Thermoflexus sp. | reverse complement strand
CCTGCATCCACCAGCGCCCGCTGGTCTTCAAGGGCCAGAAGGTGAAGAAGGGCCAGGTCATCGCGGACTCCAGCAGCACGGATCAAGGGATGCTGGCCCTGGGCCGCAACCTCGTTGTGGCTTTCCTTTCCTGGGAGGGCCAGGTTTTCGAGGACGCGATCGTGATCAGCGAGCGGCTGGTGCGGGAGGATATTTATTCCTCCATCCACATCGAGAAGCACGAAGCCGAGGCCCGCGAGACCAAGCTGGGCCCGGAGGAGATCACGCGGGACATCCCCAACGTCGGCGAGGATCAGCTGCGGGATCTGGACGAGAACGGGATCATCCGCATCGGGGCGCTGGTGGGCCCGGGCGATATCCTGGTGGGCAAGATCACGCCCAAGGGCGAGCGGGAGATGACGCCGGAGGAGCGGCTGCTCCGGGCGATCTTCGGGGAGAAGGCGCAGGATGTGAAGGATTCCTCGCTCCGGATGCCCCATGGCGAGCATGGGAAGGTGATCGATGTGAAGTTCTTCTCCCGGGACGAGTACCGGGAGCTCCCCGCCGGCGTGAACGCGGTGGTTCGGGTCTCGGTGGCCCAGTGGCGCAAGATCGCTGAGGGCGATAAGATGGCCGGCCGCCATGGGAACAAGGGCGTGATCTCGAAGGTGGTGCCCATCGAGGATATGCCCTTCCTGCCCGATGGCACCCCGGTGGATATCATCCTGAACCCGCTGGGGGTGCCCAGCCGGATGAACATTGGGCAGCTCTTAGAAACCCACCTCGGCTGGGCGGCCTCGCGGCTGGGCTTCCGAGCCATCACCCCGGTATTCGACGGGGCGGATGAGCAGGAGATCGAGGCTGAGCTGGCTCGGGCCTGGATGATCGACACGGCCTGGGAGGATGCCCGGCGCCAGTGCTGGAGTTGGCTGAAGGCCCAGGGCTACGATCTCTCGGAGCTCCGGGATGACGACGAGGCGCGCCTGCTGTATCTCTCAGCGCTCCTGGGGGCCCGGGGCTATGATGTGGACCGCCTGGCCACGGACGAGGTCTACGCCCGCCGCAGCAACCTCCGGGAGTGGCTCCGGGATCGGGGCTACGATCCGGATGAGATCCTGGTCTTTGAGGATGATCCGCGCTCCGTCGAAGAGCGCCGCCGGGCGGATGAGAAGGCCATCCTGGTGGGGCTGCGGCTGTGGATGGAGCGCCTGGGCGTGGAGACACGGGACATCCCGGATGAGCAGGTCCGCCAGCGGGCCACGGAGGTGATGCTGGAGACCGGCCAGCCGATGCCCATCCTGGGCAAAATGATCCTCTACGACGGCAAGACGGGCGAGCCGTTCGACCGGCCGGTGACGGTGGGCGTGATTTATATGATGAAGTTGGCCCACCTGGTGGAAGACAAGGTGCACGCCCGATCCACTGGCCCCTACTCCCTGATCACCCAACAGCCGCTGGGCGGCAAGGCTCAATTCGGTGGCCAGCGCTTCGGCGAGATGGAGGTTTGGGCCCTCGAGGCGTACGGCGCGGCCTACACGCTGCAGGAAATGCTCACCGTGAAGTCCGACGATGTCCAGGGCCGCGTCAAAACTTACGAGGCCATCGTCAAAGGGCAGAAGATCGAAGAGCCCGGCTTGCCGGCCTCCTTCAAGGTGCTGGTGAAAGAGCTCCAGTCCCTGGCGGTGTCGGTGGAGGCGATCACCGACTCCGGCGAGGTGATCCGTTTCGGCCGGGAGGAGGAGAAGCCGAAGGTGCCGCGCCTGCCGATGGGCCTGCTGGACCTGACGCCGGACGAAGAAGGGAAGGAGAAGTGAGCCGAAGGCTCACCTGAGGGTAGGGATGGCGTGCGCCGGGGATGATCCGTTCAGGACATCCCCGGCGCTGTTTTATACGTGGCCCGTGTGCCTCCACCCCAAAGTCGTCCCCTTTCCCTCCTCCCCGTGGCCTGGAGGGTGATGGGAGGGAGGAAGGGGGATGGCCTCGAGGAAACACCACATGGGCGTCCCGTGGAGATCGGATTGCCGGCGTTCGTCAAGTCATCGGATTATCCTTACCCTTCGAGGAAATTGCCAGTTTTCTTCTATAATCAAAAGCGTGGAATGAAATCCATCCCTCATCATGTGGTGTCCCGGGAGGCGGCAATGGCGCTTTCTCGCGAGGAGGTCGAGCACATCGCCGAGCTGGCTAAGCTGGCGCTGACGGAGGAGGAGAAGGCGCTGTATGCGGAGCAGCTCTCCGCGATCCTGGACTATTTCCGCAAGCTCCAGGAAGTGGATACCTCAGGCATCGCACCCACGGCGACGGTCCTGCCGATCCGGAATGTCCTGCGACCCGATGAGCCGGGCGAACCCATGCCCCGCGAGTTGCTGCTTCAGAATGCTCCCGCCCAGGCCGATGGCTGTTTCCAGGTGCAGCCGATCTTGGAGTTCGAATAAGCGCCCATCCTCGCCCCTTTCCAAGGAGGCTTGCGCATGGCTCCTTACGAATGGACGATCCATGAAACCTTAGAGCATCTGCGCCGCGGCGAGATCTCAGCGGTGGAGGTCGCTGAGGCCTACCTCGCGCGCATCGACGCGCTGGATCCGATCCTGCATGCCTATCTGACGGTGACCCCGGAGCAGGCCTTGGCGCAAGCCCGGGAAGCGGATGCCCGGTGGGCGGCATGGCGGCGGGATCCGACAACGCCGCTCCCCTCGCTCAATGGGATCCCCTTGGCGATCAAGGATGTGATCTGCGTGCAGGGCGTGCGCTGCACATGCGGCTCCCGCATCCTAGAGAACTTCGTTCCACCTTATGATGCCACGGCGATCGTCCGGTTACGGGAGGCCGGCGCCGTGTTCCTGGGGAAAACCAACACGGATGAGTTCGCGATGGGCTCCTCCACCGAGAACTCGGCCTTCGGCCCCACGCGCAACCCATGGGATCTGGAGCGGGTGCCTGGAGGCTCCTCCGGGGGCAGCGCCGCGGCGGTCGCCGCCGATCTCTGTGCAGGGGCGCTGGGCACCGATACGGGAGGCTCCGTCCGCCAGCCGGCGGCGCTGTGTGGGGTGGTGGGGCTGAAACCCACCTATGGCCGCGTCTCCCGCTACGGTCTGGTGGCCTATGGGTCCTCCCTGGATCAGATCGGTCCGATCACGAAGGATGTGCAAGATGCTGCGTTGCTGCTTCAAGCCATCGCGGGTCCGGATCCGCGTGACGCCACCTCGTGGCCCGCGCCGGTCCCCGATTACACGCGGGCGCTGATCCCCGATCTCAAAGGTATGCGGGTGGGTGTCCCGCCGGAGTATTTCATCCCGGGGATACAACCGGAGGTCGAGGCGGCGGTCCGGGAGGCCATCGAGGTGCTGGCCGAATTGGGCGCTGAAGTGATCGAGGTGTCTTTGCCGCACACCGCTTACGCCTTGCCGACATATTACATGATCGCCCCCGCTGAGGCCTCTGCGAATCTCGCTCGCTACGACGGCGTTAAGTATGGCCTGCGCGTCCAAGGGGAAACCATCTGGGACACTTACCGCCTGACCCGAGGGCGGGGCTTCGGCCCTGAGGTGAAACGGCGGATCATGTTGGGAACTTATGCGTTGTCCGCCGGTTACTACGATGCCTATTATCTCAAAGCCCAGAAAGTGCGCACCCTGATCCGACGGGACTTCGAACAAGCGTTTGAGAAGGTGGACGTGATCGTCTGCCCCACCTCGCCGACGACGGCTTTCCGGATCGGCGAACGCACGGCCGATCCGCTCCAGATGTATCTGGCGGATATTTTCACCATCACAGCGAACCTGGCCGGGATCTGCGGCATCAGCGTCCCATGCGGGTTCGATGGCCAGGGCCTGCCCATCGGCCTGCAGATCCTGGGGCCCGCGCTGGGGGAGGAGAAAATCCTGCGGGCGGCCTATGCTTATGAGCAGGCATCCCCATGGCGCCATCGTCGACCGTCTGTCGTCACTGCGAGGGGGGCTGGCGAATCCCGGGAGCCGGGGGAGGGAGCCGTTCGTTCGTAGCCGCCTTGTCGAAGGCGGCCCCGGCCCCCAAACGCCCTCACGAGTGCGAGCGCGCGTTCAGCGCGCCGCAGGTCGATCGTTGGCCGCAGCCATGCCGTGAACGACTTCCATGGCCTTGCCGGGAGTTCCGATGAGCTGGATCGCGCACGTGCTGCTCCTGCCAGCCGGTGCAGATTGGAGATGGATGGAAGCCTCGCGCTTCTATCTGGAGCGGTTCAGGGTGATCCCAACAACGGACCCGGAGATCGCCCTGGCCCTTTCCGGCGATCCGCTGGTGGTGTCGCTGATCCTGCCGGACGGCCGTCCGGGCCACACGGCAGCCTGGCTTCGTCAGCGTCGGCCTTCCATCCATCTGGATCTGCTCCTCGCCCCGACGCCGGAGCGCCTGCAGCGGATCCTGGACGCTCGAGCGGCCAGCGGTGCCCGGCTGGGCCGGGGGCTTCGCGTGGTCACGACGGATCGCCTGAACGTCCGGAGCGGGCCAGGGTTTTCCGACCCGATCGTCGGTCGGCTGGAGGCGGGGGTGGAGGTCGAGGTGGTGGGCCGGAGCGTGGATGGCGCCTGGTGGGCGATCGTGGACCCAACGCGTCGGGAGCGCGCCTGGATCGCTGCTGCGTACACCCGGGTGGTGGCGGGGATCCCGGAGATCGTGCCGGTTCTCCTCGTGCAGCCCCCGCGCGTTCGCGCCCGCGACCGGCTGGCGGTGCGTCAGGATCCGGAGCCCGAAGCACGCATCCTGGGCTGGCTGCCGGAGGGCGGGGAACGCGAAGCCCTGGGGCGGACGGAGGAGGAACGGTGGGTCCAAGTGGCCTTCCCGGATGCGGCCCACCCGGGCTGGGTTCCGAGGGAAGGCCTGGAGGTGATCCAAGGGGCGCTGGAGGGATTGCCGGTCTATCCCTCGGGGCGCTGGTTGCGCCCACCGGTGCGGTCACCGGTGATCCATCGGGCCTTCGGCGCCGAGCCCCCTGTCTTCGCCGCGTGGGGGCTGCCTGGCCATGAGGGGATCGATTTTCAGGCCCGACCGGGGGAGATCGTTTGCGCGGCCGCGGAGGGGGTCGTGGTGATGGCCGCCGAACGCCTGGATCATCCCTATGGGGTTCAGGTGCGGATCCAACACCGAAGGCCGGATGGGGTCTATGTTACCGTTTATGGTCATCTCATGCCGGGCACGCTGGAGGTTCGGGCTGGGGAGCGGGTGCGGCCCGGACAACCGTTGGGGCGAGCGGGATCCAAGGGGTTTATTCACTTAACGCTGAAGAAGGCGGGCGCGCGGAACGGCGCCTATGGGGACATCCTGGATCCGATGCCGTATCTTCTATTTCCTTCCCAAACGGAGTAAGGCTTCATCCTTTGGGGTTTGCGGGGGTTGGGCCGGGGGCCGAAGGCTCCCGGCC
>NZ_JBHOQJ010000137.1:0-10327 GCF_042408365.1 Thermoflexus sp. | reverse complement strand
GGTGACCATCCTGAACCTCCAGATCCTGAAGGGCCTTTCGCTCATGCTCAACAAGCTGCGTCAGGCCGGGGTGGTGATTCCTCTGATTAACTTCCCCCTCAGCCAGTGGCCGACCCAGCTGGAGCCGGCCAAGTATGAGCGGTTGGTCTTCGGGGTTCTGCTGATCCTGATGATGATCCTGCGACCTCAGGGCATAATCCCGGAGCGGCGCCATCGCATGGAGCTTGCGGAGGCTTTGGGACAAGCGGAAGCTGAGGAGGTGGAGCAGTTGCCGGTGGAAGAGGAGCTTCCTCCGGTGATCCCTGCGACGGAGGCCAAGCCCGCAAGGGATTAAGAATAAGAAGAGGGATAAGAGTCCCCGCACGCATGCGGTTGCACAGAACCTTATTGTTCTCCAGGAGACGAGGGAATGACCTACCTGCTTGAATTAAGGAAGGTCACTAAGCGCTTCGGTGGGCTGGTTGCTGTCAATCGAGTGGATTTCACGCTCGAACCAGGCCGCATCGTCAGCATCATTGGGCCCAATGGGGCGGGGAAGACCACCCTTTTCAACATCATCACTGGGATCTATAAACCAGATGAAGGGGAAGTTCTTTTTGAGGGCCAACCTCTGGTTGGGCTTCGACCGGATCAGATCACTGCCCGGGGGATCACGCGGACCTTCCAGAACATCCGCCTGTTTGGGAACATGACGGTGCTGGAGAATATTTTGGTCGGCATGCATACCCGCTTCCGGGCGAATCCGGTGGATATCTTGTTTCAAACCCCTCGCTTTCGCGCCGAGGAGCGGCAGCTGCGGGAGGAGGCTCTGCGGCTGATCCGGTTCGTGGGGCTACGCGCCTCGCCGGATGAGCTGGCCAAGAACCTGCCCTACGGCGAACAACGCAAGGTGGAGATCGCCCGCGCCCTCGCCGCCCGCCCTCGCCTCATCCTTCTGGATGAGCCCACGGCGGGGATGAATCCTCAGGAGACGGCCGAGACCACGCAGCTGATCCGGCGCTTGCGAGATGAACTGGGAATCACCGTGATCCTGATCGAGCATCAAATGCGGGTGGTGATGGGGATCTCCGAGCGGGTGACCGTGTTGGATTACGGGGAGAAGATCGCTGAGGGGACACCGGAGGAGGTCCGGCGGAACCCGCGGGTGATTGAAGCCTATCTGGGGCGGGGGGTTGCGATTGGCGCCATCGCATGAGGCATCTAAATCTGGGAATTTTTAGGGTGGGTGAGGCCGCCTCCACGGATATCCCCAAAATTTGGGTGGACCAAGCACGCCAGATTCCAGCCATGCAAATTTTATGGAGCTAAGAGTTATGGCCGTTCTGGAGCTGGTCGATGTCCACGCTTACTACGGACATATCCATGCGTTGAAGGGGATCTCCTTTAAGGTTGAGCCGGGAGAGATCGTCACCCTGATCGGCGCGAATGGGGCAGGGAAGAGCACAACCCTCCGCACGATCTCCGGCCTGGTCCGGGCCCGTCACGGCCGCATCCTGCTCCATGGGGAAGATATCACCCGCCTGCCCCCTCATGAGATCGTGGCGCGGGGCGTCGGCCATGTCCCGGAGGGTCGGCGGATCTTCCCCCAGCTGACCGTCTGGGAAAATCTGGAGATGGGAGCTTATACGGTCAAGGACCGAAAGGAGGTGGCCCGGCGGATGGAGTTCGTGTTCACGATTTTCCCGCGCCTGAAAGAACGCCTCCATCAAAAAGGAGGGACCCTTTCCGGTGGCGAGCAGCAAATGCTGGCCATCGCCCGCGCGTTGATGATGCAACCCCGCATCCTCCTGATGGATGAGCCCTCCATGGGACTGGCCCCTGTGCTGGTAGAGAGCATCTTTGAGGTCATCCGACAGCTGAACCAGCAGGGCACCACGATCCTCTTGGTGGAGCAGAACGCTCATATGGCCCTCCAGGTGGCCCACCGTGGTTATGTGCTGGAAACTGGACGGATCGTCCTTCAGGGGACAGCGCGCGAGCTGGCGAACAACCCTCAGGTTCAGGCGGCCTATCTCGGCATGCATTAAACTTGGCCCAGGCTGCCGGCCCCTCTCTCTTCAAGGTTTGGGAGCAGGCGAGCGTAAAATCCAACGCAGGGAAAGGTAGTGCTTCTTCCGCATCGATAGGACCTAATGCGCTTGCAAGCGATTTCCCCTGGGGATCTTCGGGGGCTGGGAAAGATGACCAAAAACGGGCGTTCAAGCGCCCTGCTCCAAACGGCCCCCAGCCCCAAAGGATTTTTTCTCCTTCCTCCCCGCAGCTCTTCGGGCTGGGTGGGGGAAGGAGTGCCTTTCCGCCGCATATCCTCAAACCGAATTAAAATGGAAGAAGCGCTAGGTGCACATCCTAATGGATGAGGGAGGAGACCATGAGGCGCCTGCTGTGGGGGATTCTGATCCTGGCTTTGTTGGCGGTTGCCTGCCAGCCGGCGGCCACGCCGACCCCTACCCCGGGCCCGGCCGCCCAACTCCCGGATCTGGGGGGGCGGGAACTGAAAATCGCCAGCGATACCACATATCCGCCCTTCGAATTCGTCGATCCGAAGACCAATGAGATCGTGGGCTTTGATGTGGATCTGGTGAACGAGATCTGCAAGCTCCTCAACTGCAAGCCGAAAATCATCTCCACCGCTTGGGAAGGGATCTTCGCGGGGCTGGAGCAGAAACAGTTCGATTTGGCTGCCTCCGGCATCACGATCACCGAGGAGCGCAAGCAGAAATTCGATTTCTCCGACTCCTACCTCCGCTACGGCCAGGTCGTCCTGGTGCGCGCCGACGAGGAGCGCATTAAGAGCAAGGACGATCTCAAAGACAAGATCGTGGGGGTTCAGATCGGGACCACCAACGAGGAGACGGCCAAGACTCTCGTGGCGGATGAGGCGAAGCAGCTGAAGCGTTACGATACCTTTGACCTGGCAGTGCGGGCATTGTTGGCGAAGGATGTGGATGCCGTGGTGATCGACAGCCCGGCGGCCGATGGCTTTATGGCCCAGAACCCGGGCAAGCTGAAGATCGCCGGACAGCCCTTCACCAGCGAGGATCTCGGCCTTTGCTTCCCGAAGGGCAGCGATCTCGTCGGCCCCTTCAACGCCGCCCTGAAGGTCCTGAAGGAGAACGGCACGCTGGACCGGCTTTACCGGAAGTGGTTCGTTGAGTTCAAGCCGGGGCAGTAAACTCGCTTTGCAGAGCGGATGGATCTCCCGAATGGGTCGCGGGGAGTCTCGCGACCCATTCTGTTTTCCCGCTTCTTCCTGTGGAGCATTTTTTCCTGGTAATTTCGGTTGGGTATGATCACGTGATGGAATAAGGGCATCCCTCGTGGGTGCCCCAGGGCGGGCACAGGGCCCGCCCCTCAACCGGCATCCCCATGTTATGTAGGGCACCTCTCATAGGAGTCGGGTTGTTCGTATTCGCCAGGCCGTTGGATCATCCACGCCCTTCAGGGAGACTATCGATAAAGAAAGGAGCTTAAAAGATGGCGGTTTCGGTGGAAACCCGAACAGCGCTTCCTTCGGTCCCTCCTCCACGGCGGGTTGGACTGAACTGGCGGACATGGCCCTGGTGGGCTGTTTTATTGGGAGCGTTCGGGCTCTGGACGGCTGTGGCGATCCTGTATTCTCCGGATTATCAGGCCACCGCTCGCTTTCTGCTTCGTGGGATCCCGATCACACTGCAATTAACCGTGATCGCTTACTCGATCGCTCTCATCCTTGGATTGATCGCTGGCTTGGGTCGGGTCTCCCGGAACGTGATATTTTATAACCTGAGCACCCTTTACGTTGAATTCATCCGGGGGGTTCCGCTTCTGGTTGTGTTGTTTTACGTGGCCTTCGTGGCCGCGCCCCCGATGGGCGATGCGCTAATCGGGGCTGGCCAGGTCTGGGGGATGCCTCCTCTGATGGAGCTGGGCCGCCTGATCCGCAGCGAGATGGGGCGGGCGGTAACGGGCCTGGCGATCGGCTATGGGGCCTATCTGGCTGAGGTTTATCGGGCAGGCATCGAATCCATTCCAAAGGGACAGATGGAGGCCGCCCGCAGCCTGGGCATGACCTACTGGCAGGCGATGCGCTTCGTGATCCTCCCTCAAGCGATTCGGAATGTTTTGCCTCCTTTGGGGAATGACTTCATCGCCATGCTCAAGGACACCGCGCTGGCCTCTGTCATTGCGGTGCCGGAATTGATGTATGTGGGCCGCCAGCGGGCAGCGGGCACGTTCCGCTATTTCGAAGTCTATAACACCGTTGCCCTTCTGTACTTGGCTATGACTTTGTTGCTCTCCCTGTTGGTTCGGGTGCTGGAGCGCCGGACCGCTGTCCCGCGATGAAGGGAGGGGTGCAGTTCGCCTTCTGAGGGGTAGGGACGGAGGGGGAGGTGTCAGCATTAGCCTCCGCATCCCTGCAAAATTTCTCTTAACTGGACTTTGGGGTGGATACTCCATTCGGTAATAGTGATTTTTCTTCGCGGGATGGGGCCATTCCCCTCACCGGCCAGCCCCCTTGAATTTTTGACATTTGAGCTTGCCATTACTGGAAGGGATGACTACCGACTTTGAACGAACTCGTCCATTGCCTCCATCTGGGGCATTTGGAGGTGGGGAGGGTCCCGAAGACGGCCCCATCCATCCCAAATCTTTCGATTTCCTCTATTATTCTATGCGGCTCGAATGACCGCATGGGGGGAGAAGGGAGGAGGAGCTTGCCCTGTACAAGGGAAGGGCCCGGACGCGAAGTCGGGCTGTCTGTTTGTCCAAAGCCCATCTCATAATTTCTGGGGGAGCAACGGCCTGCAACTCCCACCCCCATCTATGGAACGCAAACCGGTTCAATGTTTGCTTCGTAAAAGGACATGAGCCATAATAGCAAGAGTTGGCGTAGAAATGGGCGATTTGGGGCCCTGCGATATGGCCGATCGAGGAGGAGCAAATGCTCAACTACTTGATACGGCGCCTGTTTCAAATGATTGTGGTCGTCCTCCTCTCCTCTATGGCCATCTATGCCATCATGAACCTGGCCCCCGGAGGACCGCTGAGCGGGATCAATCTGGGGGCGGACCGGAAAAGCCGATTAAGCCCGGAGGAGATTCGGAGGATCGAGGAGTTCCTTGGGCTGCACCGGCCATTACACTGGCGTTACATCGTCTGGTTGCTTGGAGAGGACTGGCTGGATGAAGTGGGATTGAAATCGCTGCAGCGGACCAGTTGCCGGGAGATCGCCTCGGAGTGCACGCGGGGGGTCATTCGGTTTGATTTCGGGGATTCATGGCGCTTGGCGTCTGGGCAGAAAGTCATCGACTTGATCTGGTTTCGGCTTCCCAACACGCTTCTCCTCATGACCTCGGCAACGCTCCTCTCCCTTCTGGTGGCCATCCCGATTGGGATCTACTCCGCGGTGAAGCAGTATTCCCTGCTGGACTACGCAGCGACCACCTTCGCTTTCTTTGGGACTGCGATGCCCGTCTTCTGGTTCGGGCTCATGATGATCTTCATCTTCAGCGGCCCTCGCTCCCCTTGGTATCAGGTGCTGGGGTTGCCTTATTTGCCCACCGGGAACAATTTCAGCCTGCGCCCACCCCAACCGGGGAGCCTTCTCTATGTCCTGGGAGCCACACCAGGTTCTCCGCTGGATCGCGCCGTCCATCTGATCTTGCCCACCATTGTGCTGAGCTTGCTGTACATGGCAGGTTGGAGCCGTTACACCCGCTCCTCGATGCTGGAGGTGTTGCGCCAGGATTACGTGCGCACGGCCCGGGCCAAGGGGTTGGTGGAGCGGATCGTGATCATGAAGCACGCCTTGCGCAACGCCCTTATCCCCATCGTGACCATCCTGACCCTGGAGATCCCAGGGATTTTCAGCGGGGCGGTGCTCACGGAGACGATCTTTAACTACAAAGGCATGGGGCGCTTGTATTACGACGCCCTGCAAGCGGACGATTGGCCGGTCGTCATGGCGCTGCTGTTCATTACCTCTTTACTGGTGGTGTTTGCGAACCTACTGGCGGACATCCTTTACACGATTGTAGATCCCCGGATCCGCTTGGAGTGAGGGGGTGACGGATGGCGACTGCGGAGCTTCGAGCGGAAGCCCTTCTGACGGTTCGGGAGGAGAGTTACCTGCTGATCGTCTGGCGACGGTTCCGCCGCCACCGCGTAGCCCTGGTGGGGGCGATGATCTTGCTTATTTTCATTCTAGTCGCAGCGTTGGCCCCCTGGATCGCACCTTATGATCCATACGCTCAGAACCTGGAGCTGAAGAACGCCAGGCCCTCTGCCGCCCACTGGTTGGGAACGGACGAGCTGGGCCGGGATGTGCTTTCCCGGTTGATGCACGCGGCACGCATCTCCTTGACGGTGGCTTTCGTGGTCACATTGATCAGCCAGACCACTGGGGCGTTGATCGGGGCGATTTCAGGTTACTTTGGGGGCTGGGTGGATACCATCATTCAGCGGATGGTGGACTTTATGCTCACGCTTCCTCTCCTGCCCCTGTTGCTCACCATCTCTGCTCTCCTGAGCGATGTCACGATCCCTGGCCTGACCCGGGAATGGAGCAGCGTGGTGATTATTATCCTTGTGCTGAGCGTGTTCGGCTGGATGGGCTCCGCGCGGTTGGTGCGAGGGGTGGTCCTATCGTTACGGGAGCAGACATTCACCGAAGCCGCGCGGGCCCTTGGGATGTCGGACCTCCAGATCGTGATCCGCCACATGATCCCCAACGCCATGGCTCCCATCATCGTCAGCGCCACCCTCAGCCTGGGCACGGTGATCATCCTGGAGGCGGCCCTCAGTTTCCTGGGCTTCGGCGTCCAGCCTCCTGTTCCCACGTGGGGAAACATGCTGAACAACGCCCAGGCGGATATGTGGACCCAGCCCTTTAAAGCGATCATCCCCGGTTTCTGTATTTTCCTCACCTCGCTTTCCTTCAATTTTGTAGGCGATGGTCTCCGGGATGCGCTGGATCCACGTTTGAAGCGCTGAGCGTGTCAACGATCTGACGAGCGCGGGGTTCTTAGATAATCCTTGATTTATTGTGTGATTTCTGTGAGGGACAGGCTGCCTACGCGTCCCACTCCTCACAGAAAACTTTTCTTCTCCTCTTCGTGCGGTTTCGTGGCACGGGGTGGGAGAAAAGTGCAGAGGCAGTTTGCTTCGCCAGGCGAGATTGAATCACTGCCATTCGGAGTCACTGCTCGACATCTTGCAAATGGAGGAATAGGCTTTCATGCACCGGAACGGCCGCGATATCCTGCTGGAAGTTCGGGATTTGCGGACATATTTCTTCACCGAAGATGGGATCGTGAAAGCAGTTGATGGGGTCAGCTTCCACGTCCGTCGAGGGGAGATCCTGGGGCTGGTAGGGGAATCTGGTTGCGGGAAGAGCGTGACTTCCCTTTCGATCATGCGCCTGATCACCCCACCCGGGCGGATCCTTGGGGGAGAGGTGCTCTTCGATGGGGTGGACCTATTGAAGCTGCCGGAGCCGGAAATGATCCGGCTCCGGGGAAGCCGGATTTCCATGATTTTCCAACAACCGGTTAGCTGTCTGAACCCGGTCTTCAAGGTGGGCGATCAGATCGCAGAGGTCTTTCAGGTCCATGAGGGGCTGGACCGCGCGGAAGGATGGAAGCGGGCCATTGAACTGCTGCGAATGGTCGGTATCCCTGACCCGGAGCGCCGGGCCCACTCTTACCCCCATGAGCTATCTGGAGGAATGGCCCAGCGGGTGATGATCGCGATGGCCCTCGCTTTGGGGCCCGAGTTGCTGATCGCGGATGAGCCGACCACCGCTCTAGATGTAACCATCCAGGCTCAGATCCTCGATCTGATGCGCGAGCTCCAGCGCCGCATGAACACCTCCATCATCCTGATCACTCACGATATGGGGATCGTCGCCGAGATGTGCGATCGGGTGGCGGTGATGTACGCAGGGCAGATCATTGAAGAGGCGGACGTGCGCACGATCTTTGCGGATCCCCAACACCCCTACACCCAGGGGTTGCTGGGCTCCATCCCCGTGATGGGGGTGGTGAAGCCGCGGCTGGACACGATCCCGGGAACAGTCCCCAACCTGATCGATCTGCCGCCTGGATGTCGCTTTGCGCCGCGTTGCCGGGCGCGGCTTGAGAACCAAGCCCGGCTGGGCAATATCTGCCTGGAGGAGAACCCCCCGCTCTTCCATACCCAGCCTGGCCACCAGGTTCGTTGCTGGCTTTATCGTTAAAAGGTGAGAGGAGAAGCCCGCTTCGGATCAGAAAATCAGGAGGGATCAACGGATGACCCTGACGCAACCGCAGGTTCAGACCCCGATAGGGCTTTCAGCCGATCAGGATCTCGTGATTGTTCGGGATTTGAAGAAGTATTTTCCAGTTCGCCGGGGGCTGCTTCAGCGGGTGGTCGCGTGGGTGAAGGCGGTGGATGGGGTCAGTTTCACGATCCGCCGTGGGGAGACCGTGGGACTGGTCGGGGAATCCGGGTGTGGGAAAACCACGGTTGGGCGTACCATTCTGCGCCTCATCGAACCGACGGCAGGAGAAGTGTACTTCGAGGGACGGAATATCTTCGCTCTTTCGAAATCCGAGCTGAAGGCCCTGCGGCGGGATATGCAGATCGTCTTCCAGGATCCTTATTCCTCTCTGGATCCCCGCATGCCGGTGGGAGCTAGCATTGCGGAAGGGCTGGCCGCGCACGGGATCGGAACGCCGAAGGAGCGGCTGGAGATCGCGATCAGTTTGCTTCGCAAGGTCGGTCTGGAGGACTATCACGCTCGCCGCTATCCCCATGAATTCTCCGGCGGACAGCGCCAGCGGATTGTGATCGCGCGCGCCCTCGCTCTACGGCCGAAGTTCATCGTATGCGATGAGCCGATCTCCGCGCTCGATGTCTCCATCCAAGCGCAGATCATTAACCTGTTGAAGGAGCTCCAGGAGGAGTTCAAGCTGACTTATCTGTTCATCGCTCACAACCTCAGTGTGATCGAACACGTGAGCGATCGCGTGGCCGTGATGTATCTGGGTAAGATCGTGGAGCTCACTTCCCGTGAGGAGCTTTATCGCAATCCGCTTCACCCTTACACTCAAGCGTTGCTCTCCGCCGTCCCCATACCCGATCCCACCCTCAAACGGGAGCGTATCTTGCTCAAGGGCGATGTCCCAAGCCCTCTGAATCCACCTTCGGGCTGTCGCTTCCATCCGCGTTGTCCCGTCGCCACCAGCCATTGCGCCCGGGAGGAACCCCCCTTCATCAATGTGGGTACACCGCAGCAGGAGCATTGGGCGGCCTGTTGGCGGGTGATCTAAACGATGAAACGCGGGGCTGGAGCTTCACCCCAGCCCCGCGTTTTGTTCCTCGAATAATGGTCTCTTAGCGCCCATTGGATCCGTCGGGGACGCGAAATTCAAGCACCAATTGGCCATGGGGATCCTCCAAAGTGCCTCGCTCGCCGGGCCGCCATACGGCCTCGGCACGGCCCCAGTAAAGATCCATGGCGGTGTTTGCCCCCTCCCGGGTGTGCACGGTCACAATGCTCTGAGTCCACAAGGTGAGCGCCGGGAATGTGAATATGTTTCCCTCCTCATCCTGGATCCGCCACCCCGCCAGGCTGATCGTCGCCCCCTCGTTGGCCAACACGAGGGCTTCTGAGGCCAAATCCCCTGGGGACTTCACTTCAAGGACCCGAAGGCGGATCTCCTCTGAGGCCGGGGTGTGGGGAGGCGTTAGGGCAGGGGTGGGTGTTGGCAGGGTTGGCGAGTAGAGATCGCCGGCAGGAATCCACAGCACCTGACCGGGATAGATCATGGCCTCGGCGCTTAAACCGTTTGCCTGGAGGAGCTCCTCTAAGGAGACCTCAAAGCGGGTGGCGATCGCCAGAAGGGTGTCGCCAGGCTGCACGGTGTAGGTGAAAGGTTGGCGCGGAGTCGGTGTGGGTGCGGGAGTGGATGTAGGACGCGGGGTGGGGAGGGGAGGCAAGGGCTGAATATAGTCGACCACCCGCATCGCCACGATCAACGCGCCGCAAGCGGCCAGGGCGTTCAATCCAATGCCCCATAGCCAGCGTCTCGACGTTTTCGTGGAAAACGCACCCTCTCTGCGCATGGGGTATCCGATCCCATTAGCTGGTTTTGATCCAATGGGATGGCACTGGTTGATGGCCTCACCCTCTGGATCTCTCCGGCCCACAGCCCAATGGGCTGCAGGGAGGGGGAAGGGCCCACCCGTCTTCTCAACTGTATATCCAAAAACAAATCTGGATGGAGCACAACTGCTTCATCCAGATTTGTTTTGAGGATATGAGATGGTGCGGGCCGATGGCCCCACCTCCCTTTATCCCCCTCCC
>NZ_JBHOQJ010000132.1:0-9524 GCF_042408365.1 Thermoflexus sp. | reverse complement strand
CGCGGCTCAGCCCCAAAAGCCCCCTTTCCTTGGTGGGGTATGGGCCGCCGAAGGCAGCCCATACCCCACCAAGAAACCAAAAGCCGGCGATGACCTCTTAAAGCTCCTTACGAAGCAACCCGCCCGATCCGCACCCGCCAGACCTCCGGCCCTTGCTCCAGATAGGTCCACGCGAACTGGCCCGGACGTTCGTATTGGAACTGATAGTACAGCGGCTTGGGGTCATGGTCGTTGACCAGGATGAACGCCTCCCCCGGCCGCAGCGCCTCGAAGGTCTGGAAGATCAGGGGATGCCGTTGAGGGGGCGGCACCGATCGGACGTCCAGTTCCTGAACGGTCCTGAACCCAGGCTCCGCCCCTCCCGGATGCATCGCCTCGAACACCCGCTGCTGCTCCTCCGGGGAAAGGTAACGCTCGAAGAGCGGGAGGTAAACGCGCTCCTCCTTCGCCATATGCACGCGGAGAAGCGCGTAGAGCTCGATGAGCAGCCGCCGAAGCTCCCGCTCGGCGCTCGCTCGGCCCTCCGGCCCCGCCCCTTGGATCCGCTGGATGAGCCCGTCGATCTGCCGGATGTATCCCTCGATGAACTCGTGGTCCACCCGCATCGTGGCGGTCGCCTGGCCGTGCTGTCGGATCAACGGCTCCACCGCCGGATACAGCGCCCGCTCCTCCCCTTGCGCGTGAGGCAGCAGGTCTTGCAAGAGAAAGGCCCGCAGACCCTGGAGCTCCGCCGGGGAGAGGGTGGGCCCCTCCCGGTAAGCCTCCAGATACTCCAGCAACTGGCGATGATGCTCGTGGAACGCCTCCGCCACGCTCATGCTCGCCCCCTAAAAGAAGATCTCATGCGCTCCGTTTCTTGCTATACCCCGGAGAGCGCTTCTCCGCTTTGATCCGGAGCAAACTCTTTGCGCTCCAGACCTCCACCTCCACACGCCCTCATTTGCTCCAGGGCAAGGTCCCCAGCGCCGATGGGAGCAATATATGAGCCGAGGCTTGTCGGGAGGGGGCTACGCGGGGAGCGTTTGAAGCCCAGGTAGATGAAATCAAGCGTTTTAAGGGGAACACGATGCGACCGGATGAACCGCTTCGAGCGATCGCGGCCGCCCTGCGGGCCGAGCATCGCCTGCTCCGCCGGATGATGGCCCGCATGGCCGACTGGCTGGCGGAGGGTGTGTCGCCGGAGGGCCTGAAAGAGCGAGGGCACATGCTGTTCGAGGCGCTGGAGGATCACGCCCGCTACGAGGAGGAAAAGCTGTTTTCACAGCTTCGGGAGCGCTCCCCCCACGCCCGCCACCTCGTGGGGATGATGGAGCTCGTCCATGAGGAGGTCCGGGAAACGATGCGGATGGCGCTCGAGCGGGCGGATCCGCGCGAAGACCTATGGACGCTCTTACAACTCTCGGAGGAACACTTCGAAGTGGAAGAGCAAGCGGTGTTCCCGCTGGCGGAGGAGGGATCCGAAGCCGCCATTCGCGAGAGGCCTGTCGGTTGAGGGGGTTTTCGGATGCCGGGGAGGCCGGCAACCCGCCCCGATCACGGGGAGCCCTTCAGCTTCTCCTCCAGGAACTCCCGGAGGGCCACCGCGTTGTTGTGGGCGGCCGCCCGGGCGCTGAACAGGAGCGTCACGTTGCCGGCGCGGGCGGCGTCGAGCAGCGGCCGCCACGCCTCCGGCCGGGCCTCCAGCTCCGCGAAATACCGCCGGCGGAACTCCGCCCATTTCTTCGGGTCGTGACCGAACCACCGCCGCAGCGCATCGCTGGGGGCCACCTCCTTCAACCAACCGTCCATCACCAGGGCCTCCTTTTTGATCCCCCGCGGCCACAGCCGCTCCACTAGGAAACGCTTCCCATCATCCGGCTCCACCGGATCGTAGACCCGCTTGACCTTGATCACAGCTGTCCCTCCTTTCGTGGGGGAAGCTAAGCGGTCGTCGGAACGCCTAAGATCCCCTGCTCCTCCAAGTGTTTGAGCAACAGATGAAAATACACCAGCCCAGCGTAGGGCTGCCAAGGGGCCAGGGCGCGCCGCACCCCCTCGTAATCGAACGGCCGGCGGCGCCCCAGCCACCGCTGCAGATGGTTCCGCGCCCCCACGTCGTCCCCCGGGAAGATGTGCAGCCGCCCCATCCCCCGCAGCAGGGTATACTCCGCGCTCCACCGCCCGATGCCGCGCAGCCCCTGGAGCCGGGTCATCGCCTCCGCGTCCGCCAGCCGCTCCCACGCCTCGAGATCCACCGCCCCGGAACCGACCGCCTCCGCCAGGGCGAGGAGGGATCGGGCCTTCTGCCGGCTGAAGCCCAGGGCCTGCAACGCCGCCGGGTCCTGGCCGGCCAGATCCTCTGGCTGTGGGAACGCCGGCGGGGCCTGGGGGGCTCCTTCCACCCGCCGGCCGAAGGCCGCCGCCAGGCGGTTCAGCAGGCGGATCCCCAGGGTCAGGGTGACCTGCTGGCAGGCGATGGCGTTGACCAGGGTTTCGAACAGCGTGGGGAAGCGGGGCGGCTTCAACCCTTTGAAGCGGACGATCCATGGACCCAGGCGGGGATCCCCTTCCAGCTTCCGGTAGAAAGGGCCCAGATCCACCCGGAGCCCCAACAACCGCTCCAGCGCCCGCGCCGCAGCCTCCTCCGCGCCCGATGGGAGCTCCGACGCCGTCAAAACCACCTGAAGGCGCGGCGCCTCGGGAGGGCCCAGTGGGGTCACCGCCATGGCGACCGGCCTCCCGGCGATCACCAGCGTGCGGCGGTAGACGCGGCCGTCCCAGCGGTCGATCTCGTTCTCCGGGCGCCGCCGCAGGGCCCAGACGGTGAGGTCCAGGCGGAACGGCGGGATCGGCTCGAGGGTCAGGACCTGGACGTCCATCCGCCCCTATCCTCTCCGCGGGCTTGGTCCGCACGCCGCCGAAGTTCCCCTTGGCGCATCCCCAGCCGCTCCGCCGCGCAAGGCAGGCAGTAGACCTCCTCGCGGCCGGATCCATCCGCCAGGACGAAGCGGTAACGCCGCCGCACCCGCGGCCGCCGGCCGGGCGGATCGCACGCCGCACACGCGAAGGCCTGCTTCGGCTCCAGCCGCTCCGCGCGCAGCAAACGCACAGCCATCGCCACCTCCCCGGTTCGAGGTCAGGCGCCTCCGCACCCGACCCCTCCCTCGCGCCTCTGATCGGCGTTACGCCGAGGGTTTCCCAGAGGCATCGAGAGCGTGCTCGCAAGCCCCGAACGGCGCAGCCCCTATCAATGATACAGCCCCTCGCTCCGCCTCCCCGTGAGGATCTCGATCCGCACCTCGTACAGGAGGATCCGATCCAGCAGCGGGTAGCCGGGCTCGAACGTCCACGAGGGATCCCCGTATTTCTCCAGCAGGCGATCGAAGAACCACGTCTTCATCGCCGCATCCTCCACCACGCGCACGGTTCCGAAGACCACGACGCTGGTGTAAACGAGGGCGGAATTGCACGCATAAGGCCGCCCTGGGTGGAGGGGGCCCATTTCGGAGACCTCGATGCAAACGCGGGGGTTGTGTTGGATGTTATGCAGGAAGTGCCCGGGCGCGTTGCCGGTGTGCAAGTAGAGCGTATCGCCCCCCTCGTAGACATAGACCAAAGGGATCACGTAAGGCCAGCCGTCCGGATCGGCCGTGGCCACGTGGGCGACCTTCCCCTGGCGCAGGAAGGCGCGAGCCTCCTCGTTGGGCATCTGCCGCTTGCGACGACGCATCCGGCCGCGCAACGATTCGAACGTTCCCTCGGTTTCCATAGGCATGCACCCTCCTTCGGCGCCTACGCGCCCGCCGTGGGGACCCGCTCCGTCCAGCGGGCGACCAGCCGGTCCAGTGCCTCCTCCAGATCGAAGCCGCAGATCGCCGCCGCGTCCTCGAGGGTTTCCTCCAGCTCCTTCGTGCACGTCACCTCGATCTCGTAGATCCCATAATCTTCGAACACCGCGGCGGCCGCCGGATCCTGGTCCAGGAGCTCCCGCATCGTCATATGCCGCAACCGCTCCCGCAGGCCCTCCCGTTCGATGTCCATGTTTCGCCTCCTGTTGCATCTGCCTCAAACCCCAACCTCCGGTTAAAGCCTACCGTCAACGCCTCGACGCCGCTTTGCTCCGGATCAAGCTTCGCGGGGGTTCCGGAGGTCTATCGCGAAACTATCGAAAGGAGACGCCCGCCTCGATCCTTGACGCTCCCCAAACCTCCGACCGCTGCGTGGACCCGCCCGAGGCCCGCTTGACAGATCCGGCTTTCCTGCGTACAATAGTAGTTGCTTAAACAACTACTAAAGGAGGTGGGCCATGTGTCTCTCGTGCGGTTGCATGGAGCCGGACGCCGGGCATGGGGACCCGCGCCACATCACGATGCAGCACCTCGTCGAGGCAGCGAAGGCGGAGGGCCTATCCGTCGAGCAGGTCTGGCGGAACATGGCCGAAACGATGGAGAAGGTGCGGCAGGGGGAGGTCCGCAGCCGGGTCTGGAACCCCGAAGCCCGGGGTCGGTGACGATGGGAGGGT
The DNA here is from genome assembly GCF_042408365.1 of Thermoflexus sp. Taxonomy (GTDB): domain Bacteria; phylum Chloroflexota; class Anaerolineae; order Thermoflexales; family Thermoflexaceae; genus Thermoflexus. The sequence goes on along the minus strand of NZ_JBHOQJ010000132.1, from coordinate 5,023 downwards.
GGGGCTTGGGGTGGATCCGAAAGCCAATCGGGGGTGGGTGGACACTGCGGGAGATCGCCCAGGGCAAACCCCTCGGGCACCCCAGCCACGCCCTCTTCGTCCACTTCCCGGCGGGGCTGTGGCCGGCCGCCCTCCTGCTTGATCTCCTCTCCTGGATCCACCCCGATCCGACGCTCGTCCGCGCTGCCCTGTACGACTTGCTGCTCGGGTTAGCGCTGGCCGTGCCCGCCATCTTCACCGGCCTGTTGGATTTCCTCCCCACGGTCCCGGGTTCCCGGAAGCGCCAGCTGGGGTGGCGGCATCTGATCGCTCAGGCAAGCGCGACCGGCATGTTCGCCGCGAGCGCTGTGATCCGCCTCCAGGATGCGGGAGCAACGCACACAGCGATGCTCCCCCTCGCCCTGGCCGTTGTGGGGACAGGGCTTTTGCTCCTCGGCAACTACCTGGGCGGGGAGTTGGTTTATCGGCACGGCATGCGGGTGGGCGCCTCGCGGTGAGAGGACCTGGCAGCGACATGTTAGCTGAGGAGGCTGGGGAGAGGCGTTAGCCATCCGCACCTATCAACGTCTTCTCGCGGAACTGACCAGTTGGTATATTCGTCACAGCATCGCCCTGGCGGCCTTAGTCAGCGATCTCGGCGGCCGTCTGCAAGCCTTACTCAGGCCGGAGACCTAGTCGGTGCCGGCGTCCGTCGGCCCTGAAGCAGGGCCTGGTGGCTGGCTGGAGTACATGCGCCGCTTGCTGCGGTAAGGAGGTGCTTCCGGGAAAGACCAGAAATAGTAAATCGGCGCGGTGGTGCCGGAAACACCACCGCGCCGGGCGGAGAGCCCAAACCCATCTGCAAGAAAGGAGGAACCTAAATGAATGCCTCACGTTTCAACACGGCACGGCTGACAGCGGCATTGTTGATCGCTATCATCGCGCTGGTCGCCTTCGCTCCGGTCGCCTCCACCGCAGCCACGACGTCGGCCCTCGACTTCCACGATGCGATGCGCAAGCTGTGGGTGGACCACGTGACCTGGACACGCCTGTACATCGTTAGTGTCGCCGCGGACCTGCCGGATAAGGACATAACCGCGCAGCGCTTGCTGGATAATCAGACTGACATCGGCAATGCCATCAAGCCCTTCTACGGGGAAGACGCCGGTAACAAGCTGACGTCACTGCTGAAGGAGCACATCCTGATCGCTGCCGACCTGCTAGCCGCTGCCAAAGCGGGCGATGCCGCCAAGGTGGATGCTGCCACAGCGCTATGGTACGCCAACGCAGATGAGATCGCAGCCTTCCTGAACAGCGCCAACCCGAAGAACTGGCCGCTCGCCGATATGAAGGCGGAATTGAAAATGCACCTGGACCTGACACTGGATGAGGCAGTGGCCCGCCTCCAGGGCAAGTTCGCGGATGATGTTCAAGCCTTCGATAAGGCCCACGAGCATATCCTGAAGCTGGCCGACCTACTCAGCACCGGCATCATCAATCAGTTCCCCGACAGGTTCAACATAGGAACTATCCAGACGAGGCGTTAGGCGTTGATCCTGGCCGAAGACCTCGCTGCCGCCGAGAAGCGCGGAAACGCGGGGCGACGATTACGACGTGCTGCCTAGCGGCCTGTACTAGAGAATGCGGCGCCTGCCGTGGGCACATCTATCGCTACTACGTGCCACCCGAAGAGCGCAATCGCTGGCTGGTACTGGCGCCGGATGGATAGGAAGTCTTAGAACCCTTTATGGAGCGACCGATGGACGACGCGGTGGAGCGGCTTCAGCAGCTAGGGTTCAGCGAATACGAGGCCCGGGCCTATGTGGCCCTCTTGCAGGCGAGCCCCCTCACGGGCTACGAGCTGGCCAAGCGCTCGGGCATCCCTCGCCCGAACATCTACGAGGTGCTCCAACGTCTGGAGGAGCGAGGGGCTGTTCTGCGAGTGGAGACGCCGGAGGGCGCCCGATACACCCCCGTGCCGCCGAAGGAATTGCTGAGGCGATTGGATCACCGCTTCGAGGAAGCCCTCGCTGCGGCGCAGAAGGCCTTGGAGGCCCTCGCCCCCTCGCCCCAACCGGAGCCCGTGTGGAACCTCTCGGGATACCCCACCCTTCTGGATCACACTCGGGCCCTCCTGGAAGGCGCGACCCGCACCATCTGGATCGCCCTCTGGCCGCCGGAAGCCCAGGCGCTGGCGACGTCGTTGGCCCACGCGGAATCCCGAGGGGTCCGGATCACCACCCTATGTCTGGCGGCCTGCGCGACGGCGTGCGAGGGATGCCGAGGGCAGCTCTATCGCTACCGGATCGCCCCTACGGCCGCTGCCCGCTGGCTCATCCTGGTGTCCGACGAGGCAGAAGCGGTGGCGGGGGAGATCCAGGGGGAGGCGGCGGCCCGGGGCATCCGGACCCGCCAACCCATGCTGGTGGACCTGTTGCTGGATTACATCCGGCACAGCATCGCCCTCGCAACTGCGGTGGAGGAGCTAGGAAACGGGATCCGCGCCCTGGGCCCGCGGACCCGCAAGCTGCTGATGGCCGTGCGGGGGCGGCTTGCTCGGAAGGAGGCTTAGCAGGCCGCTGAGCGCTTCGCTCATCTAAACCTTACCTTAGGGGGCATTTGGGGTTCACGGTCTGACGCAACTCAATCAAACCCAAAGGGGTGCAAAGGCCCTCCCCCGGGCCCGGCCGCTCGAGGGAGGGTGGAGAGCTCCGTAAGCCAAGCGGAGCGGCGCGGGCCGGCGCGCCGCGGATGGAACCTCAACCCAAGGAGGGCGTCATGCCGTTCGGTGGGTTTATCAACGCCTTGCCTCCCGCTGTTTTCATCCTGGTCCACCTGGTGGCCTTTCTGATCGGCGCCTACTTCGCCTACCAGAGCTTCGGCGCCGGCGCCGCCACGTTCGGATGGGGGTTCGTCCTCTACGCCCTGGCCGAGGTCTTCTACATCACCTATCACCTCGACCTCACGGTCGTCCTCTTCGCCCACACCCTGGCGGAGGTCCTCGATCTCCTAGCCTTCATCGTGTTGTTCGTCGGGATCTCCCAGGCGGTCCTGGCCGCCCGCCGGGCGCGGGCGTGAGGGGACAAGGACCTCCGAGCGGGGCAGCTTCCACTGCCCCGCTCGGCCTTTCTCTGGTCGCCCTGCCCGCCCCTTGCACAGGGGACGGGCGCTCTTTTGGCAGAACAAAGCGCAAAACGTTTCCAGCCACGGGAGTTCGCGATGAAGCGAGCGATCTACGGACTGTTGCTGGGGGCGCTGCTGGGGCTCGGGTGCGGGGTTTCATCCCCTGCGGCCGGCGTCCCCGCCGGCCCCACGGTTCGCATGCCGAAGTCTTATCGCTTCGACCCGCCCACCCTTCAAATGAAGGTGGGCGAGACCGTCACGTGGATCAACGAGGACAACTTCACCCACAACGTTCACTTCCTCAGCGGGGCCGACTGGCAGAGCCCACCCCTGCGGCCGGGCCAGCGCGCCACCTACACGTTCACGCAGCCGGGCGAGTATCGGTATCAATGCGATTTCCACGCCCAGATGATGAAAGGGGTGATCATCGTTGTTCCATGAGAGGAAGAAAACGCCACACCGGAGGAAACCTGCAGCCATCGATGCGGCGACCTTGGCCTTTTTAGAGCGGGCCCGTGTGGCCCACCTGGCCACGGCGGACGCTCAGGGGCGCCCGCATGTGGTCCCCATCTGCTTCGTCTGTGACGGCCGGGATCTCTTCACCCCATTGGACGAGAAACCGAAGCGGGTCCCGGTGGAACGGCTCCGACGGGTGCGCAATCTTCAGGCGAACCCCTATATCGCCGTGGTCGTGGACACCTACGACGAGGACTGGAGCCGTCTGGGATGGGTGATGCTGTTCGGGACCGCCCGCTTGCTCCGAAAAGGGGCGCGCCACGCGGAGGCCCTGCGACGCCTGGAGGCCAAATACCCACAATACCAGGCCATGGAGCTCCTGGCCCATCGCCCTCCCGTGATCTGGATCCGGATCCAGCGGATCGTCCGTTGGGGCGCCGTGCCTTCCCCCGAATAGGAACGAAATGGCCTTCCAGGCTTACCCTAGGGGGAAGCCCGAGTAAACGGCCTCAAGCTGTTCCGCGATGGCCTCCCACCGATGATAGGCCTCCACATAGGCCCGGCCGGCCGCGCCCAGGGCCGCCCGCTCCGAGGGACTGTCGAGCAACCGCACCACCGCCTCCGCGAAGGCCTCCGGCTCCTTAGCGATCACCAGATCCCGGCCCGGGGTCGCTTGGAGGCCTCCCAACACGAGCGGGGTCGCCACCACCGGCGTCCCCATCGCCATCGCCTCTAGAACTTTGTTCTGGATCCCAACCGCATATCGCAAAGGGCATACCGCCAGGGTGGCCCGGGCCAGATAGGGCCGGAGATCCGGGACGGTCCCGATCACCTCCACCCGGGGGTCCCCGGCCGCTTGACGGAGGAGCGATGGGGGATTCCGTCCAATAATCCGCACCCGAACGTCTGGCCGTCGCGCCCAGATCCGCGGCATGATCTCTCGGATGAGATCCAGCGCCGCCGCCACGTTGGCGTGGTAACTCATCTTCCCGGTAAAGATCAGGGCCGCCGGATCTCTCGGAGCCGACTGAGGCTGGAAGAATTCCAGATCCACCCCGTTTGGGATTACAGCCAGCGAAGCCCGGCCGTCCGGGGCCAGGCCCCGCAGGGCCGTCGCGTCCTCCTGGGAGGTTATCACGATGCGAGGAAACCTCGATAACCAGCGGGCCTCAAACCGTCGGGTTCGCTCGAGCTCCAGCCGCGCCAGCCATCGGCTCCTCGCTGTCGGCGCCAGGATACAGGCCTGCTCGAAGAGACGGGTGATGCTATCCACTGCATCGAAGACCAGCCGCTCCGGGGGGACCTCACCAGCGAACCCCGCACCTCGGAGATGTTCGATGTGCACTACATCCCAAGGCTCCTGAAGGCTCCGGCGCAAGGCCTCCCGCAATCCGGGGTGATCGGCATATCCAGCCTGCAGGGGCTCCCCGCGCGCCCAGGCCCGGACGACGTTCCAGAGCGTGCG
>NZ_JBHOQJ010000121.1:0-30603 GCF_042408365.1 Thermoflexus sp. | reverse complement strand
TCTGCCCGCGTACGCGGGCCGCTCTTCATGGTCTTACGCAGTAGGGGCGCTCGACCGTTCTCCCTATGATTCCCTCCCGAACCACCGGAAGAACACCACCGTCAGGGCCCCTAGATAGATCAGCGCGCCCGGCACCCACATGAAGAGGCCCGCCATCCGCTGGTCTTCCAGCGAAGCGGGCGCGCACACCTCAAAGCCCAGCGCGGTCGGGTTGTAGATCCGGTTGTCCGGAAACGTGAACAGAGCCCCTAACAACGTGGTGGGCATCGCCAGGAAGAAAAGATAAAGGACTTGGCCAGGCTCTGAGAGAGGGGGCCAGGCGGGCACGGGGCTGAGCACCGGCCACCAGGCCAGCATCGCCGCGATCAGGAAGAGCCCCTGCTTGAGGGCCCATAGGCCCACGCTGCGAGAGGCCAGCTCGAAGAGGGTGGGGGTGTGCCACGCGAAAAAGATCAAGTTGGCCGCCAGATAGGCAGGGATCGGCCGGCTCAACCGGAACCCGAGGGCCCGGAGCGGCTCCTGCCGGACCAGTGGGGTGAGGAAGGGCGCAGGCAATCCCATCAACAGGGACGGCGCGGCCAGCCCGGTTAAGACAACGAACTGCGCCATGTTCACGGTGAACCGGTAAGCAGGCCCAAGGAGAAGGGAGGACGGGATGAACCCGAACCCCACGAGCGCCAGGCCGGAAAGGAACCACACCAGGTGCGTCCGACGCTGGGCCGGATGCACCTGTTCGTAGACCACGGCCATCCCGATCAGGTAAACGCCCAAGGCGGCCAGGATCCCGATCCCCAGGATCGGCCATACCGCCTCCACCGACATCGAGCCTTCGCCTCCTCACAGCCCTTATAGTTACTGGGGGTTCAGAATGGGGATTCAGGAGTTTGGGGCCTATGCGCCTTTCGCGCATAGGCCCCAGCGACAGCGCCCTCTCTCGCAATCATAACCCGGTTCTGGGGCGTTGACGAGGATCCGTCGGAGCCCCTAATGCGGCCTAATGGATGCCCATCGTACTCTCCGCTCCCCCTCGGGGGCTTTGGGGGAAGCAACGCTTATGGAAGCGCCTGCCAGGGGTTCACGAACCCGCCTGGGCCCCGGATCTCGAAGTGGAGGTGGGGGCCGGTCGAGCGCCCGGTGGAGCCGACCAGGCCGATCGTCGCCCCTTTGGCGATCTGTTGCCCACAGCCCACGAAGATCGTACTGAGATGGGCGTAGTAGGTCTGATATCCGTTGCCATGGTCCAGGACGATCAGGTTGCCGTAGCCGACCGTGCTCCAGCCCGCGTAGACCACCGTGCCAGCGTCGGCCGCGTAGACCGGATCCCCCAAGCGCCCCGCGAAATCCACGCCGGGGTGGTAGGCCGTGAAATCATACCCCGAGCGCCAGCGGCTGTTCACCGGCCAGACGAAACTCCCCGTCCCCAGCGGCGCGACCTGCACGCTGGGGCACGCGCCCGCGGGCATCCGTTTGCCGCCGGCAATGACCACATAAGAACGCCGCGGGGGGGTCCAGCCGGCGAAGGGGCGGCTGCCGCCGGGGACGATCAGAACTTGGCCAATCTGCAGCTCCCCCCCTTCCAGCAAGCCGTTCCACTCAGCGTTCCGGATCGCATCCGGGGTCACGTTATACTTCTTCGCGATCTCCTCGAGGGTCTCCCCCTCCTTCACCACATGCAGGACCCCATCCACAGGCGGGATGTTCAGGACCTGTCCGATGTCCAGCAAGTGAGGGTCATCCTGGAGGACATCGTAGTTGGCCCAGAGGATGGTCTCCGGGCGCAGCTTGAACTTCTCAGCGATGCCGAACAGGGTATCGCCAGGCTGAACCGTATACGTGATGATCCCACGTCGGGGTCGCTCGGGGATCTCCGTGTGCAGATCCACCTGGCGGATCAACCATGAGGAGCCGTTCCGACGGGTTCCACCCAGGTAAGCGGAGCGCCGGAGAAGGGCTTGCAAAACCTCCGGAGAAGCCGGCTCGTCACGGGCGATCTCCGGAAGTTGAACCGGCTGGCGGAGCCACGCCGGAGCTGTCCGGCTCTGAGTGAGGCTCAAATACAATACCCCCACCGCCAGAACGATGCCGATGTGCACACTGTAATGCGCCCAGAGCGCTGCGCCGAACGTCTGGGCTCTCCGAGCAGGCTCTCGCAATCCTCTGAGTCGGTCTTTCAAGTGGGAGAGGATCCTCGGCCAGATGAACCAGGATCCCAGCCCATCATTCTTCACGGGAAGCGTGCGCAGCAGGCGTTCCCCTATCCTCCCATTCCGGGAGGACTTCCGAACGGATGGGTGATGTTCCATCCCAGCCTTCTCCTCGATGAGGGGAGAGATCCCTTTGGCGGCGGATCCCTACCCCTGGGGAATCTGAAGGCTCCACACTCTCTGGGCCGGGGCCCAGGGTTGTCCTTATTATAGGGAGGCTCTCGATTCCCGGCAAGTCATAATTGTGAAATAAATCACAAATTGGAGGGGCCACAAAAGGCTGTGCACCGCTTCACTATCGCCCTGGCGCGCCGCTTATCGAACCGAACGGAAGCCCAACAGATCCCGAATGCTCCCGATGCGCTCGGCGGGTGGTCGAAAGATGGCCTCCACCCGCATGCCGGTTTCCCATTCCCCTTCATCGATCAGCTCGTGGACTAGGGCCGCATCCGCGCCGTCCAGACGGATCAGGCCGATCACCCGAGGACGAGCCAGTCGGGCTCCATCCGGGGCCACATGCACCCGGGTCCATGAAAGGACCGTCCCCCGGGGGCCCACCTCCACCCAGGCATCCTCCCCCAGCCCGCCCAGACAGCGCTCGCAGAACCGCCGGGCCGGAACGTACGTATATCGACAGCGCGGACAACGAGTTCCGTAGATTTTCCCCTCCTGCAATCCGCGCAGCCAGCGTTCACCGGCCACCCCCGCCGTATAGACGCCCTCCAGCTGGATCGTTCCCGGCCAGGCCCGGATCTCCGTGACGCGTTGAATGCGCTCCACCAGCGACATAAGGGCCTCCTCAGTCTGCCAGAGGTCGGAAATAGAGGATATCCGTGATCGCGCCGACCCGTTCCGCAGCCGGCTTCCAGACGGCCTGAACGCGCATCCCAATCCGGACCCGGTTCACGATTTCCTCGACGGTGCGGCCGACTTCCCCGAGCTTATGCATGATCCCCATCCCAGGGGAAGCGCCATCGATGGCGATGACGGCCGGCACCTCCGGGACCTCCAGGCGGCGCATGTCCCAGGAGATCGTGCAAACGGAGAACGTGAGTACGGTCCCCGTATCGGCCAAGGGCACCCACTCATCCGTGGGCCGGAAACACTGCTCGCAGAACATGCGTGGGGGGATCATCACCCGGCCACATGCCCGGCAACGGCGCCCGATGAGGCGGCCGGCCTTCAGCTCCGCCAGAAACCGCCCGACGGCCACCCCCGTGTCCCATGCGTACTCCCCGCGCATTGGCGCTCGAACCGTGCAGACCCGTCCCTCTTCCACGTCCTCCACCCGGAGGCTGACGACAGGATGGACCCAGCGTTCCATCGGTGTTCCTCCCGACGCGTCCGTTTCGGGTTAAATGCCCAGGATGATCACGGTGCCCACCTGCATCAGGTCGCCCCAGGCCTGAGCCAGACCTCGCCGGGGCTGGCCGGGGACCTGGCGTTTCCCAGCCTCCCCCCGCAGCTGCCAGAAGATCTCCGCGACCTTCATCAGGCCGGCTGCGGCGATCGGATTCCCCACCCCCAGAAGCCCACCGGAGGGACAGACCGGCATGTCCCCATCCCGGTTCGCGATCCCCAGGGCCACCAGCTCCGCCGCCTTCCCCCGATCCGCCAGGAGCAGCCCTTCCAGGTGATGCAGTTCCTTATAATCAAAGGGATCGTAGGGCTCCACGATGTGGATCTCCTTGCGCGGCTCGCGGATCCCCGCCATCGCATACGCTTTGCGGGCCGCCTCCTCCACATAAGTTGGATAGGAGAGATCCCGGTTGGTCCAGTATTGGGTGTCCAGGGACCAGCCAACCCCCTCCACCCAAACGGGCTTGGGGGTCACCCGTCGGGCCACGTGCTCGGCGGCCATCACGATCGCCACCGCCCCATCGCTGGGTGGAGAGACATCCAGGCGCTGCACCGGCCAGGCGAGCACCTCCGAGTTCAGGACGTCCTCCACTGTGATCTTCGGATCCCCCAGCTGGGCCGCGGGGTGGTCGGCTGCGTTGCGCTTGTTCTTCACCGCCACCATCGCGATATCCCGCTTGGTCAGCCCGTATTTCGTCATATAAGCGTTCATTTCCAAGGCAAAAATCCAGAGCAGGTTGGGGCCCAGGGGACGTTCCAGGGTGTGATCGAAAATATAGTTGAAGGCCGCTTGAGGATGCGGATGACATGAGGACATCTTCTCCTCACAGACGACCAGGACGGTGTCGAACATCCCGCTGGCAACGTGATACCACCCCTGGATCGCCGCAAAGACCCCGGTCCCCCCGCCCACGTATCCCCGGATGGTCGGCTTGCCCCACGCGCCGGCCCCCGGGCTCAGGTATTCCACCTTCATATGGACCCCGTCAAAAGCGTCGGGGGCGGAGCCCAAGACGACGGCATCGATCTGATCCAGGGTCATCTCGCAGGACTCCAGAGCCTTGCTGGCCGCCTCCCAGGCCAGCTCCTGCCCCGTCTCCAGGGCCCGGCGCACGAACTTCGTCATCCCCGCGCCCACGATCGCCACGCGTCGCCCCGCCATTGCTCCTCACCTCCAGGGCAAAATCATCTACCGCGCATCATCCCAAACAAGCGCTTGGGGAAACCGAGCGGCAAGTTGAGTTTCACCAGAGGGTCTCCACCTGCCCGGACTGCCGGATGGTCTCATCGTAAGTCACCAGCACCGCCCCGTAGCGTCGAGCGGTGGCGACGATCACCCGATCATGCAGATCTTCGATTTCGGGCAGCTCACGGACCAGGGCCAACAGGCTCAAATCCAAAGACACTACCTCGAATCTCCCTTCTCCGAGCAAGGTGGCGAGCGCGATCTCCCACAGCGGGGGGATCAGATCTTTCTCCTCAATTCGGATCAATTCCAACAAAACCACGACTGGGATCAGCCCTCTCGCCTCTCCCCGTTCGATCTCTTGAAAAGCCTGCCGGGCCGCCGGGCTCAACCGCTCATCCCGGGTAAGATACCAGATCAGCGCATGAGTATCCAGGACGTAGGTTCTCACAAGGACCTCGGGTCAAGGGTGATCCACTGCTGACATTCTTTATCCCACTCGGCTTGGATCTCCCGCCGCACCTGACGAACCGTTTCGGGATCCACCCGTTGGCCGGAGAAGGAGGGCGGGTTGCATCGGTGAGCCGCCAGGATAACACGGATCACGTGCTTCAGCAGGATCAGCTCCCGTTCCAGCTGTTCCACCCGGGCGTGCAGCTCCTCCGAATCCATGGGCACCTCCGGCCGCTCTTAAAGGGAATACCCATTCGTCGAGGGCTTCCCTCCTCTCCTCCCCATGGCTGATCGGGGGCAGGCCGCCGCTGAACGACGCGCGAGCGCTCCATCCGCTTCGGAGGGAAAAGCGCTGAAGCGTCCAGGCTCCCGATCTCGCCATCAGACGCAAAGCGATCCTCTCATCCGGCCGGGTCGGAACGGATTCGGCGGGCCCATTCGATGCATCATGATGGCTCCCGGCTTAGAATGGCCACCGCCCCCGTGGCCGTGGGGAGGCCCCGCCATGAGGCCACCAGAGCGGTGTGGGCGTTCGGGACCTGCCGGGGGCCGGCCTCGCCCCGCAGCTGGAGCACGGCCTCCAGCACCCGGGCCAGGCCCGAGGCCTCCAGCAGATGCCCTTCCCCGAGGCACCCTCCCGAGGGATTCACCGGCAGCTCCCCTCCGACCTCCGTCGCCCCTTCCGCGGTCCACCATCCGGCCTCCCCAGGGCGACAGAGGCCCAAAGCTTCCAAATGCTGAAGCTCTTTATAAGCAAACGTGTCGTCCACCTCGACCAAATCGAAGGCCCGGCGTGGGGATCGGATCCCCGCTTGCTGGTAGGCGAGCTCCGCCGCCCGTCGCAGATAGCGCGCCCCCTCCCAATCCCGGCTTTCCAAGGCGTAAGAATCCGTGGCCCAGCCGATCCCACGGATCCACACGGGTCGATCGGTGAGGGAACGGGCGATATCGCCCCGGGCCAGGACCAGGACGATGCATCCATCCGCGGGCTCGGCGGCCATCAGGCGGGTGAGGGGCTCCGCCAGCGGTTCGCTGCCCAGCACATCCTCCACTGAAAGCTCCGCCGGGAAGGCCGCACGGGGGTTCCGCATGGCATTGCGCCGGTTTTTCACCACCACCCGGGCCACATGCTCGATGGGGGTGCGGGTGGCTTCTAGGTAGCGGCGCATCTCCAACCCGGCGATGAAAAGAGGGTGAACCTCCAGGGGGCGCTGGAACACCGGATCGAGGGCCAGGGTGGTGATCTGGGGGAGGTTCAGGATGTTGCTCGCCTTGCTGTGGGATTCGACAGCCACGATGCGGGCCGCGCCGGCGGCGATCTGCATCACGCCCGCCGCCAGCGCCTGAAGGCCATCGCCCGCAATGGTATGAACGGATTTCAGAACAGCTCCCATCTGATCGGGAACATACTCATCGCTGATCGCGATCCCTTCGTGGAAATCTTCTTCGGCCACGACCAGGCCATCCAAATCGCGCCGGGGATGGATCCCTGCATCCGCATAGGCCTTTGCGGCCGCTTCAAACATCAGTTCCCGGAATGAAAGATCGGGCGATATCGAACGGAAGCCGCTCCAGCCAACGCCGACGATAGCCACCTCACTCATCAGGCGTCCCATCGATGGCCTCCCGGGCGAAGGTCCGAAAGATCCCCTGTGGTTGGAGAACGGGTCCCTTTTCAGCGTCAGACAGATATTGGGGGGAAGGCCACATTGGAGGGGCCTTCCCCCCATCCCTCCCCCACTTGTTGTTTACTGGGTGCCGCGCATCCGTGGATCCAGGGCGTCCCGGAGTCCATCTCCCAGGAAGTTAAAGGCGAACATCGTGATGGCCAGGGCCAGCGCCGGCGCCAGGGCCTGGTTGGGGTAAGTGCGGATGGCCTGAGCCCCTTGGGAGATCATCAACCCCCAGCTGGGGGTAGGGGGGTTCACACCCAGTCCGATAAAGCTGAGGAAGGCCTCGGTAGTGATATATGAGGGGATCGCCAGGGTCTCTGCCACAACGAGCGGGCCGATGATGTTGGGCAAGATATGGCGGAACATGATCCGGAGGTGACCGGCCCCGATCGCCCGGGCAGCCTCGATGAACTCCTTCTCCCGCACCGAGAGGACCTGCCCCCGCGCCAAGCGGGCCATGTTCTCCCACGCGGTCAGGCCGATGCCGACGAAGATGAACAGCATCCCCCCGAACGCGGCGTCGATCTTATACATTTGAATCCGTATCGCATCCCAGATCGAGCGGGGTTCCGTGGGGACCTGGCGGAAGAACACCATCAGGAGGATGATGAAGAGAAGGCCGGGGAAGGCATAGAGGACATCCACCAAGCGCATCATGATGTTGTCCAGCCGCCCCCCGAAGTAGCCGGAGATCAGGCCGTAGGTCGTGCCCACAATCAAGCTGATCAGCGGTCCGACGAAGGCCACGGTTAAGGATACCCGGGTGCCATAAATCAGGCGGCTGAAAAGATCCCGGCCGACATAATCCGCCCCCAACAGATACCGGTCGCTGATCCGCGCGTAGGGTTGCATGAATGGGAAGACCTTCACCATCCACGCAGGCACCTTGTCCCGATCCGTAAGGACCTGTTTGTCGTATGGATATGGCGCGATCAGCGGGGCGAAGATGGCCACCAACACCAGCAAGATCACGATCCCGGCCCCCACCATCGCCGCGCGGTTGCGGGAGAGCCGATAGAACGCATCCTCCCAGAACCCCACCGGCCGACGGGTCGGAACCGCGAGGGTCTCTGCACCTCGGCGCATTGCTTGTGTCGCCATCCTTCACCTCAATTCGATTAAGTTTACGTGTTGCCGTCCGGAGGACCAGCAGCCGGTTATGTGTATCGAATTCGTGGATCCAGGAAAGCGTAGGTGATATCCACGACCAAGTTGGCGATCACCAAGAAGATCGCATAGATCAGGATCGTCCCCATGATCACCGGGTGGTCCCGATTGGTGATGCTGGTGACAAAGTAGCGGCCTAATCCCGGGATGCCAAAGATCGTCTCCGTTACAAAGGTCCCGGTGACCAAGGCGGCGAACAGAGGGCCGAGCACCGTGACCACCGGGATCAAGGAGTTGCGCAGGGCGTGCCGGACGATGATCAGGCGCTCGGCCAGGCCCTTGGCCCGGGCGGTGCGGATGTAGTCCTCCCGGATCACCTGGAGCAGGCTGGCCCGGGTGAGGCGGGCGATCAGGGCGGAGCTGGCCAGACCTAACGCCACGGAGGGCATAATCGCATGCTGGGGGGTTCCCCACCCTGTGGGCGGCAACCACTTGAGCCAGACCCCGAAGACCGAGACCAGGATCGGCCCGAGGACGATGACGGGCACCGAAACCCCGAAGATCGCCAAACTCATCCCGAAGTAATCCAGGAAGGTGTTCTGGTTGAGAGCCGCCAGGATGCCCAGAGGGATCCCGATGCCGACCGCCACCAGGAGGGCGTAGACCCCCAGCTCGAAGGATACCGGGAGGTTTTGCCGGATGATGTCATTCACCGAGCGGCTGCGGGAGGAATACGAAGGCCCCAGGTTGATCCACAGGAAATAGCCTGGGCCGATCTTCCAGCGGATCAGGGCATCCTCCTGCAGGGAGGTCGGCAGCTTGGGAGAGTACCGAGGAACCAAGAGATCGCGCATATAGTAGAGATACTGAACGATCAGCGGCTTGTCCAGGTGATACTTGGCCTCGATGTTCGCCTTGATCTCGGGTGGGAGGGGCTTCTCCCGGTCGAAGGGACCCCCCGGCACGGCGTGCATCAACCCGAACGTGATGACCGTGATCACCCACAGGACCAAAAGATTCCACAACATCCGCCGCACGATGTAACGAATCATTCCGCTCCGCTCTCCCACGAGGATCTTGTCTACTTCGGAAAAGCAAGAGAGGCCGGAATGGGCAACGCCCGCTCCCCGGCCTCTCTTGTTTTACACCGACTCCGGATTTTCAACAAGGGGAGGGCGGCTTTCTCGCCGCCCTCCCCCGTGCCGAATCATCGGGATCACCGCTCGATGTCCCACTTCTCAAAGTGCTCCAGGCCGCCCAAGACCGAGAAGGTCCGCTTGACATACGGCTTGGTGAGTGTGACGCGGGTGTACCAGTAGATCGGGATGATGGCCGCGTCCTTAGCCACCAAGATCTCCTCGGCCTTGGCGTAGAGCTCGCGGGCCTTGGCCTCGTCGGTCTCCTTCAGCGCCTGATCGACCAGGGCGTCGAACTCGGGGTTCCCCCACTTGGTGTGGTTGTTGTCGGACGTGGAGTAGAACACGTCCTTCAGGAAGTTGCTCGCGTGGGGGTAATCCTGGCACCAGCCCAGGCGCCAGATCTGCGGCGGGTCCGTCTGGAGCGTCTTCAGGTAGACCTTCCACTCCTGGGTCTGGAGGCCGACCTCTACGCCCAGCACCTCCTTCCACATCTGCTGGATGGCCTCGGCGATCTTAATATGGCCCTCCACCTGGTTCACCCACAAGGTGATGGGCGGCAGGTTCTTCACATCGCCACCATACTTCTCGTTGAGGACCTCCTGGAAGAGCTGCTTGGCCCGCTCGGGGTCATACTTCACGCCGAGGTCCGGATGGGTCTGGAGGGTGGGCGCCGCCTGCAGGCCGGGCCGGGAGAACCACTGGGCCGGCTCCTGCCCGCCCTTGGTCACGTTCTCCACGATGGCCTTGCGGTCGACTGCCAGGGAGAAGGCCAGCCGCATCCGCGGGTCATCGAACGGCGGCTTGGTCACGTTGAAGCCGTAGTAGTAGGTGCAGAGGATCGGCGCGATCTTCAGCTCCTTGGAGAGCGTCGGATCGGCCTTCACCCGGTCGATCTCCGCGAGCGGCACACCGGCCACATCCAGGTTGCCGGCCTCGTACTCGGCGAAGGCCGGGGACTCATCCAGCATGCGGAAGACGATCTCCTCGATCTTCGGCTTGGGCACGCTGGGGATGTTATCGGGCCAGAAGGGGTTAGCGACCATGGTGATGTAGCTATCGTGCACCCACTCCTTCATCACATAGGGGCCATAGGAGTGATAGAAGCCGGTCTCCGTCCAGCGGTCGCCCCTCTCCTCGATCAGCCACTTGGGCTCCGCCCGCAGCATCCACAGGCCGGCGATGTTGGGGAAGAAGCCCACCGGCTCCTTCAGGGTGAACTGGATGGTGTAGTCATCGATCACCTTGATGCCGACCTGCGCCGGATCGGTGATGGTCCCCTCGTTAAACTCCGCGGCTCCCTCAATGAAGAAGGCCGGGACGTAGGCGTACTCGCCACCGGTCTTGGGATCCAGGGTGCGGATGGCGCCGTAATAGAAGTCGTGGGCGGTCACGTAGCGGACGTTGCCATTCTCGTCCTTGACCTGCTCCACCTCCTGGCCGTTCCAGCGCACCCACGGGATGCCCTTGCGGATGTAGAAGGTCCACACTTTGCCATCCGGCGAGGCCTCCCACCGCTCGGCCATCCCGGGCTCAACGGCAGCGGTCTCCTCGTTCTGGCGGGTCAGGCCCACGAAGGCCAGCTCGATGATCTGGATCGAGGAGGTATCGGTCGCCAGGGAGGGATCCAGAGTGGGGACATCGCCGGGACCGAGGTTCACCCGCAGCACCTTGCGGGGCACTGGGGTGGGGGTCACCACTTTCTCCACGACTTTCTCTTTCTCAACCACCTGGGGGGTTGGCGTGGCCGCAGGGGCACAGGCGGAAAGCACCAAGCCCACAAGCGCGACCAGCGAAAGCCACCACCAAGCACGTGAACGGTTCATCGCGCCTCCTCCTTTTAGCCTGCAAGATTGATTCTCGGGATGCAGCGGGGCCAGCGCTGGAACACATTACACTGGGAGGCCTTCTCCCTCCCCAAGCCCTTTGGCAGTATTAGTTATAGCAACTTCCGTGCATTTTGGCAAGAGGATGCCCTTTCCCTCGTGGAATCTTTTCAGGCGGTGCGGGCTGTCTTCGGGCGGCCCGCACCGCCTGAAAAGACATTTTTTGTGTGCAAAGCCACCGTAGCTTGCCATGCCCCAAAGGGCTATGAGGGGAGGAAGGGAAGACCTGCTGGGACATGCTCGATCATCGAGGGCTTGGCTCTCTTGAGGTTCTTCCAGTATGCTCGAGGCGAGGGGGATCCCTTCTGCCTTTCCCGAGCCAGGGCTGATCCGAGGGAGGCCAGGGTCGCCCAGCCACATATTGCTGGATGTGGGTTTCCGGGCCCCTTATCCTCCACTGAAGGAGCAGTTTAGGAGCGCCAGCCGGAAGGAAGTCGATCCAGCCCGAACGGCATAGCTCATGGATAGAGGGAGGCCGAATGCCGAAGCGTTCCGCGAAGACCCATGAGCCTGCGCGGGGATCGCTGATCCGGGCATCCCGGACGCCCCGCGTGCAAGTATATCTGACTCCAGAGCAGGAGCGCGCCCTGGATGCCCGCCTGGCCCGCATCGAGGGGCATCTGACCGCTGTCCGGCGGATGTTGGCGGAGCATCAGGATTGCAACAGCTTGCTCGTGCAGCTGGCCGCCATCAAGGCGGCGCTCAACCAGGCGATCATCGTCCTCCTGGAAAGCCACATGGACGCGTGCATCATCGCCTGCGCGATCGACGAGGAAAGCCGTACGGCCTTAGAAGGCCTGAAAGAGGCGATGGCCATCGTCCTGCGCAAGACGTGAACCCGGAGTCCCTAATGGATTGGCTGCAGCAGTTGTGGGCCTGGCTGGCGGATCCCAACGTGGCGTATCTGCTGTTGGTGGGTGGGATCCTGGCCGCCATCGCCGCCTGGAGCATCCCGGGGACCGGGCTGGCGGAGGGCCTGGCGGTGCTGATGCTGGGCTTGGCGCTGATCGGTCTCCTCCGTCTGCCGATCAGCGCCGCCGGGCTCCTGTTGATCCTGCTCGGAGCCCTTCTGCTCCTCTCCGAGATGTATCTCCAGAGCGGGGGGTATCTTGGCCTATCGGGGGCCCTGGCCCTGGGGCTGGGCGGCCTGTTCTTGCTTCCATCCGGCACCGGACGTCGGATCGCCCCGGTGATCCTGGTGGGAACCACGCTGGCCGCCGCGACCGCCTCCTTGGGTCTGGCCTTCCTGATGCGACAGCTCCGGCGACGCCCCCCGCTGCAAACCCCCGAGCGCCTGATCGGGGCGGAGGGCATCGCCCAGACGGATCTGGATCCCGAAGGGACGGTGTGGGTCCGCGGGGAAACCTGGAGCGCGCGGGCGGTGGAGGGCCGGATCGCGGCCGGCGAACGGGTTCGGGTGCTGGCGGTTCACGGGCTCCGCCTGCATGTCGCCCGCGTCGAACCGCCCTTAGGACCTCGACCGGCATCTTCCCCGGAGACATCGGATCCCCCATCCGGATCGATGGGCCCGGCCGCTTTGGGCGGCGGAATGGCGATCCTCTTGGCCGTTCACCTGCTGGGTTTTTTGGAATCCGGTCTGCTTTCCGGAGATCCCTCCCGACCCCCCGATCCCTCTCTGACCATGGCCCGCCAGCTCTCCGAGCAGCTGGCCACCCGCCCCGCAAGGGAACAGGTGCTCTCGATGATCCCGCTGGCGCTGGGATGGATCGCCTTCGGCCTCCTGATCGCTTTCCTCCTCCTGAGGCTTCGAGGTTCTCAGGGGATCCTGAGGATCACCCTATTTGGCGCCCTGGGATCGGCCTTGTTCTTCTCCCTTCGCCTCCTGATCCTCTCGCTCTTGGGACCGATCCCGCTATGGGCCCTTCCGATTCTGGGAGGGCTGGCCTTCGGTCTCCTCCTCTGGTGGCGCCGCCGACCCGGATGGGCGGTGCTCAATTTAATGGGTTTGTTGCTCTGCAGCGCGGCAGCGGTTTACCTGAGCTCCTTTTGGACCCCCATCGCGGCGGCAGCCCTGTTGCTGGCGATGATCCTTTATGATGTCTTGGCCGTTTACGTCTCCGGGCATATGCTCCGGTTGGCCAGCTGGGCGCTCCAGGAGCGCGTGCCGCTCATGTTTCTGATCCCTCTGACCTTCCCGCCTTCCCCATCCGGGGGCCCCACCCTGGCCATCGGGTTTGGGGACGCGGTCCTGCCCGCGGCTCTAACCTTTTCCGCCCTCCGGGCCCATCCCACCGAGTGGCCGGCGCTGGGGACGCTGATGGGCATTCTGCTCGGCCATATGGCCCTGGTCAGCTGGCTTCTCCCGAGGGGGAAGGGCCACGCCGGGCTTCCCTTCTTGGCTGGGGGCGCTATGCTGGGTTATGGGTTCGGAGCCCTGTTGGAGTGGGCGCTGGGATTCGGATAACCAGAACCGGGTCTCCGGCGCAGATCCATCGGCGATGAGCATTGCGAAATCGCCTGATCTGTGGTAGGATAGCCGTTGCTTTGCACCTTTCCGCTCCCGCCCGGAGCGGGGGCAATCCCATGGGAAGGAGGCGATTTTCCGTGCTCGTTCAACCGACGCCGCGCATCCGACCTTATGAACTGATGGTCGTTCTGGATCCGGAGCTGACTCAGGAACAGCTCGATCAGCTTGTGGAGCGGATTAAGAATGTGATCGCCTCGAACGGTGGGCAGGTCCAGGAAGTGATCCCCTGGGGCCGTCGCCGGTTTTGTTATCCGATCCGCAAGAGGATGGAAGGGCACTACATCCTGATGCGGGCCGAAATGCCGGCCCAGGCCACAGCGCCCCTGGAACGCACCCTACGGATCACCGAAGAGGTCCTTCGCCATCTCCTGGTCCGCTTGGATGAGAATTAAGCGTGCGCGGGAAACCTGGAACCATGGAAGGTGGAGTCCGGCAATGCGTGGGCTGAACAAGGTGATGATCATCGGGCAAGTGGGGCGGGATCCAGAGATGCGCTTCACCCCGAACGGACGTCCGGTCGCGACGTTTCCCGTTGCCACCACTCGGACCTGGATCGCCAGCAACGGCGACCGACGGGAGGAGACGGAGTGGTTCAATGTCGTCGCCTGGGGTGGGCTGGCAGAGGTCTGCAAGCAACGTCTTCGGAAGGGGATGTATGTATATGTGGAGGGACGGCTCCAAACCCGAGGGTGGGAGGATGGGGAGGGCCGTCGACATTACCGGACGGAGTTGGTGGCCAACGAGATGATCCTTCTGGGAGAAGGCCGCTCGGCTACCCAGGCGCTCAGTGAGGAGGAGGGGGAAACAGAGGAGGAAACCACGGAAGAGTTTCCCTTCTAATGCGGGGTTTGGAGCAGCGAGACCGTTTCTGGCCGCCCTGTCCTCTTAAAATCCTTTCCTTCCCCCTCCCCACAGAGAAGCCGAACGTTGAAGCGCCCTGTGGCCCCCGAGGCTTGTTGGAAGCCCTCGGGGCATGTTGGGGGCTGGGCATTTCTCGGGCTTTGTCCGCTCAACTTTTCTGGGGAAGGATCCCTCGCTGAATTCTCATAACTCGGGAGGTTTGCCTTGATGGAGGAGCGAAACGAGATGGAGATCCCTAACCCGGAGGCGGTGGAGGCCGCGGTGGAAGGGGCCGCGCCTGCCGCGCCGCCCCAGGCCGCCCCCGCGAAGGCGGCCCCGGCGCGCCGCTATGTGCAACCGCCGCGTCTGTGCTACTTCTGTGTGGAGCGCGTGACCATCGATTATAAGAACGTGGACCTGCTGCGCCGTTTTGTGAACGAGCGGGCGCGCATCAAGCCACGCCGTCAAACCGGCACTTGCGCCAAGCACCAGCGACGTCTCTCGGTGGCGATCAAGCGCGCTCGTCATCTCGGGCTCCTGCCGTTCACGGCGGAGCACGTGCGCAAGTACGGCTGGGGTGGCGTGTAGCGATTGGAAGCCTAACTTCGGGAGCCTTTGGATAGCGCTCGATCGTGGCTTCTGAGCGGGAAGGCGACAACCCATTCTCGTAGGAGTTGCATGGCCCGCAAGCCCACCAGCGTCAACCGTAAGGCCATCTCCCGTGTGGAACGGGAAGCCCGGCTGCAGCGATACCTCCTGTTGGGGGCAGCCGGCGTGGTTCTGTTGGCCGTCCTCGTCGTGGCCGGCGGGGTTTTCTACGAGCAGGTGATCTGGCCCGACCAGCCGGTGGCGGCGGTGGACGGCCAGCCAATCCGGACCCGGGAATTTCAGAAGCGATTCCGGTTCGCGGAAGCCTCGCTGCGACAGCAAGTCAGCTTCCTGGAGCGGGAAGTCGCCGCCCTGGACCCCAACGATCCCACCCAAGCGACCATCGCAGCGGTTTACCGGCAGCAAATCAACCAGATCAACCTTCAGCTGGAGGATCCGATCATCTTGGGCCGGGCGGTCCTCCAGCAGATGATCGATGAGCAGCTGATCCGGAAAGAGGCCGAACAGCGGGGGATCCGGGTCTCGCCGGAGGCCATCGATCGGGAGATCGAGCGGCGCTTCGGCTTCATCCGTGAGACCCCCACCCCGGTCGGATCCCCGACCCCGACCGCCACCCCCGGCCCGGGGACCCCAGAGCCCACCCCCCTTCCAACGGTCACCCCGATGTCGGAGGCCGGCTTTCGCGCCCTCTACATATCCCAGCTCAAGCAATGGGAGGCCCTGGGGTTCTCTGAGTCGGATTATCGAGCGCTGGTGGAGGCGGATCTCCTGGAGCAACAGCTTCGTGAGGCGTTCGCCCGGGAGGTCCCCACCCACGAGGAACAGGTGGACGTTCGTCTGATCACCGCCGAGACGCCGGACCTGGCCGGTGAGCTCTACCGTCGGATTCAATCGGAGGGCTTCGAGAGGGTGTTCGAAGACGTACAGGCCGGCAAGGTGGTGAGCGCCACCGCCGTGAACCTGGGTTGGACGCCGATCGGGGGGCTGGGCTCCTTATACGGAACGGAACTGGAGAAGATCGTTTTCGCCACGCCGGTTTCATCGACGACTTCGGTGATCACCTCGACGGTAGGCTATCACATTGCGTTCGTGGCCGGCCGCGAGGATCGCGAGCTGGCGTCCTATTATCTTCAGGCGCGCCAGCAGCAGGCGTTCGAGGAGTGGCTTCAAAAGCAGCGGAACGATCCTGCTCGGGTCCAGTACTTTGACTGGCAGACCCGGATCCCCCGCCGTCCCACGTCCCGCACCGCCCAGCGCTAAAGCACCCCTTCCCAGCGAGGGAAGAACCATCCTCGGGGGCTGGAGGAGACGGCCAAAAGCGCCAGCGCTGCTTAGGGGCGAAAGCCCCCCCGCCCTCTCGCCCAGCCTCCGCTTCGCAGACCTCTAAACTCCAACGCCCCGGGGAAGAGAACCCCGGGGCGTTGGAGTTTCAGGAGCGGCGGCGGTGGGCACCGAGCCCACGTCCGGGGCTTTGCAGACCCCTGCCTGGGCCGCTTGGCTCCACCGCCAGAGCGGGCGACGGGGCTCGAACCCGCCACCTCCTCCACGGCCAGGAGGCGCTCCACCACGGAGCTACGCCCCCCCCGGCAGTGCCGAGAGGTGGAATCGAACCGCCGACCCCCCGGTTTTCTCTGACCCATCCAACACGGACCGGATTGGGGAGGCCCGCCGGTGGGCCTCGCGCAGATCCTCACCCACCCGCTGGACATCCCGCCCCACCATCCCCAGCGTGCTGGGCCCCAGCAGGCGCCTTAGCGTCAGCGGATCCCCGCCGTTGCAGAGGTATTGAGCGGCGAAAGAACTGCCGCGAGGTAGATGACGGAGGCCCCCTTTTCGGGATTCCAGCGGCTTTGGGGGGAGGTGGTGATGGCGAAGAAGTAGAGGTGGATGGTGGAAGAGCTCGAGAGGAAGGGAATAAGTTTACAATCGCCGCGCTTCGCAGCGAAGCGGCGTCAAGTGGGAGAACTGTTTGAACAAGACTCAAGGCTTCTTACCGCGAACATAGATGTAAAAAATTGCGCTGCCCAAGCCAAAGTTTGGGTCATCAAGAAGATAAGTAAAGCCTTTGGGTTCCTCTGCTTTTGAAACACTTTGACGTCTCCTCTCCCAAACTCGACGCACAACAGGGGTCAAATCTGCCACCTCGGTTTCCACCAACCCCGCTTCCTCCATCCAGCGAAGGAAATCGTCCTGGGTGGCTTCGCAGAGATAATCCAGACCAATGTTCCGGAGTTCAGTGCGCACGTCTTGGGGAAGCGGCTTGACCACAATCACGTCCGTTAGTGCCATGAGGCCACCCGATTTGAGCACACGTGCCATTTCGGGCTGCCCAATCTCGGTGGGAGCGGGGGTCGGAAAAACGACGAATTCGCTCACCAAAGCGTCAAAAGTGCTGTCAGGGAACGGACTGCGGGTTTTCTCCGCTTGGTGAAACTCGACAATGCGCTCTAGTCCTTGCTCGTTCACCTGTTGGCGGGCACGTTCGAGGA
Organism: Thermoflexus sp.; assembly: GCF_042408365.1. Classification (GTDB taxonomy): domain Bacteria; phylum Chloroflexota; class Anaerolineae; order Thermoflexales; family Thermoflexaceae; genus Thermoflexus. Next base: position 13,173 of record NZ_JBHOQJ010000121.1, on the reverse strand, counting down.
GTTGTGGATCCAGTTCCACGCCGATGACTTTGCCTTTTTTCATCCTGCGTGCCAGCCAAAATGCGACATCACCGCCGGAACTACACAGAACAAGGATGCTTTTACCATCCAGCGGTTTCAAGTCGATCTCGAAGCGCTCCAACACGGGCGATAATAAGGTGATCTCCTCCTGTGTCCACTTCATTTCGTAACCCCCGGTGTGAAGCGCGGATGCCAAGGGCGCAGGCTCACGCTGCACCTCCGCCGCAACGCGGGGCGTTGTCGGCTGCAAATGCCTGCTCGATAACCGTCGTTCTTCCGATCGCGTCCACGCGCTGTTGGGCGCACGGAGCCACCGCCGATTGACCCGCTCACACGCTTAAAAAGTGCGGACCCAGGTCCTGACCGTATACGATGCACCCGCTTTCACGAATGGATCCTGGCGGGCCAACTCCTCGGCTTCCTCTTTAGATGCAGCGCCAATCACGTACATCCCAGTACTCTCGAAAGGGGTGTCGCCTTCGCTGGACTCATCGGAGAAAAGACCAGCCATTAGAAGCCGCCCTTGAACCCGCAGCGCATGCAAGAATGCCCCATGGCTCTGAATCAGGTCTGGGGCGACATGCCGATCCGGGGGCCTACCCACATGCACGACGAATAGCTTGTGCGCCGTCGGCCACTCCCGGTCGACCCTCTTGGCAGTGTCGATGGATCCATACGTGTTCTCCTCCAGGAAGAAAATCGGACGCAGGGAGAAGTATTGCTCCGGTGGCTCCCCCACCAAACACTCCGCATCGATGCTGGCCGCCACGATCTTCCCGAAGATGACGACTTCGTTCCCGTACTGCTTGATGCTTTCAAGCTCGCATTCCAGATGAGTCCGACATTCCTGAACGATGGGCGGCTTCACCTTTTGCGCGGGCACCAGAGTGAAGCCCGACTGCTGGATCCGCTCCCTCCCATAGGACCGGATGAGGGCATAGATCCGTTCGGCCAGCGGTTCGGCCGGGATGTTTATGACGAACTCCCCGGTGGCAGCGATATTCCGGTAAGTGGTGTGCTCGACGTTGCAACCGAAAGCGATCACCGGCCCGGCAAAGGCGGCCATCATGATCCAGCTCTTGGGCGCCAGGTTGGGTTCCCCACCCTCATCCACTGTCGAAACCACCACGATTGGCCCAGGCAACACCGATGGATGCCACGTGTGCTTCTCCGGATCCAACGCGACCTTTGGCATTCGCCCTCCTCCGTTGATGCCCAACGGCTCGCGCGGGGGGCACAGCGCCGAAGGCGCTGTCGGCTCCAGCGCCGGTTGGGCGGCCCGTGGTGAAGCATCCTCAGAAACGGCGTCAGGGCAGTAGCAGCACCCCTCATCCGGATCGATCCGACATCTGCCCGCGCGATTCCCGAGGCCTCGAGCGCGCTCTTTTCTTCCTCCTCGAGGTCACGGGCGCCCATAAGCACGACGTTTGCTTCGGGGACGGCGAGGAATCCGGGGATGCGATTCGCCAGGGCTCTCCAGCAGCGCCCCGTTGCCATGGCAAGCCCCATCCCATCGAGAAAGCCGCTGGCGGTTATTTCGGGAGTATTGAAGCCTGCATGACCATCGAACCGGACGACTCTGAATCCTCCCCTCAAGCGCTCCATGTTGGCTTTTGACAGGCCCAAGCCGACCTCGATGCGACCCGGCCGGCCCGTCTCCATTCCTTGTTCTACCTGCACCCGCACCCCTAGTTGATCTGGAGAAACCACCCCGTGCTTCACCAAGTCACAGGCCAGGGCCCCAGAAGTTGTCCCGCTGGCCGGCTCCTCATCCGCCCCAATGCCAGCGCAGAAATCGCGCACCCAGCCCGCTTTTTCAGAAGATAGCCCAAAGGCGCATACAGCATCTACTTCCAGGATACAGCCGAGCTGGGCCAGCGCTTTGAAGTCGGGATTTAACCTGGCCAGGTCCCTGATCTGCGAGAAGGGTTACCTGAGCACGAAGCGCGGTGCCGAGCGGTGGCGTCCGCTGTGCTTGGGAGGGACCGCTGGCTGCCCCGCCGGGTGCGCCTCGCGCTTGAGCCGGAGGAAACTCCGCAGCGCGTCACGGGTGACCATGCCCACCAGCCGCCACCAGGTCCGATTGTTGAAGTTGGACATTCGCCACTCGCGTGGATTTTGCCCGCGCGCGGCCGAACATGTCCTCGGAGCGGTCGACCCCGGTGTAGGAGCCGAACGGCGCCTTCGCAAGCATGGCGAGGCCAAGGCCAGCCTCCGCGACGCCCCACCATCGCATGCGCTCATCTGCGCCCCCGGCGACCCAGCTCGCCGCGCGGCCAACCACCCAACGGGAGGCGTAGGCGCGCCCGAAGATCAGCCCGAGCGCCCGCAGAAGCCTCCTGTCCGGCACGGTCGCTCCGCTCCCGTCGTGAAGCCGCGGGGGCAGGCCCAATCCAGTACGCGGCGAGCCCAACTGGAGGACCTTCGCGCCCGGTCACCTCGCCGCACGGGCCTCGGTCGCCCCGGCAAAGACGTTGTACAACGCCGCCAGCGCCAGCCCGATCACCCAGACGACGACCACCGTCGTCACCAGGCCGACGACAAACCCGGCGAGGGTGAGGCCCGGTCCGCCGGCGGCAAGCCCGCTTGGATCCAGGAACATCCAATTCGCAAGCAGGGCGACGTAGGCTCCCGGGGCCGTCAGGGCAAACACTGCGCCCAGCACATGGATGCCCATCGTGACTACGGCTAGCGCGTTGGCAAAAGGCAGTGCTTTGATCATCGACCGACCTCCATCCGTCGCAAAACGGTTTCCGACCGAAGCCTCATCGGACGCGGACCTTAACGCGGATCGGGGCAACCGCGATCCGCCGAATCGCCAGCGGCGCAAGCACCGCCGCGGCCGCCGTCACGCCGAGTCCGAGCCAAGCCACACGCGTAGGATGGCCACGAGGAGGTCCTCTCTCCCTATACAAAGCCGAGCAATCTGCAGCTTTGTATTTGTATAGGTACGCCTTGTGCAGGCTCCAACGAGCACGATCCCGTTGGAGCCGACGGCGACCTCCATCGCCGTCTGGCCGGCCCGGCCCCTGGTTCGGGCCTCCAATGGCCGGGCCGCATCCCGGCGTTTTTCCGTCCCACGGGCCGAAGCCCGTGGGCCCATACCGGGAGGAGTGACCCCACCTACCGGCCGCCCCGACCGGGGAGAGCGGCGGGCGGGTAGACAGAAAAACCCGCCCGTCTGACGGCTTCCAGCCTCGGAAGGGAAGCCCCTCCCGGGCCGCCTGGAACCGCCCGAAGAGCGCCCCCCACGCCCGCAGCGACGACCATCCTTCCCTCGGCGGCCGTCCGCCCCGCAGCGCGCGGGGCAGCCGCTCCTCGAAGCCCAGCGCCCGATGGGTGCAACCGTTCCGTGACTCATCGTCATCTATTTCACCCCGTGGGGTTCCACAGATGACCGGCCACTTCCTGCTTCAACGACCCATAGCTCGTAGACCGGTCTAGGGATCACCCGACCGTTCCGCCGCCAGAGGGATCTCCACAGGCGTGACTTCCCGGGGAACTCCCGGTAGGGCCGCTTAGGACGGCCAGCCCGTACCGCTTCAAGTTCAAGGCCGCATTCCGGTCCCGGTCCATCTCCAGCCCGCACCGGGGACAACGGAAGACCCGCGCCGAGAGGGGCACCTTGGAAGCGATCCATCCGCATCCGGAGCACCGCTTTGTGGAAGGGAAATGGGTGGGAGCAACGATCATCTTGGACCCGTACCACTGCGCCTTGTACCCCAGCATCCTCCGGAAGGTGCCCCAGCCCACGTCGGCAACCGAACGGGAAAGCATCCCTCGGGCCAGGCTTTTCACCCTGAGGTCCTCCACCACAATGACCGGCTTGGTCCTCGCCAGCCACGTGGTGGCCTTGTGCAAAAAGTCCTGGCGGATGTTCCGGATGCGACGGTGGAGCCGGGCCAGTTTCAGGGATGCTTTTTGGAAGTTTCGCGAGCCCTTCTGCTTGCGGGCAAGTTGCTTCGATCGCCGGCGAAGGAGGCGTAGAGATTTTGCCAGGGGTTTGGGAGCCTCTACCCTTGTGCCGTCAGAAAGCACCAGGAAGGAGGAAAGGCCCAAGTCTACCCCTACCGGTTCTCCTTCCCTCGGATGCGGGTCGGGCCTTTCTACCTCGCAGGTTAGGCTTACGTACCACCTGTCCGCCTCCCGGGCCACGGTGGCCGAAAGAACTCTGGCTTTTCCCTCTTTGAGGAGCGAAAGGAGCTTCTCCGTCCGCTCCTTGGTGCGCACCTTCCCGATGCGGGGCAGCTGCACGTGCCGGGGGAATACCCGGATGGAGCCGGTGAGGCGGGCGGTGTTGTCGTCCAAGTGCTTCTTCCTCTTGAAGTGGGGGAAACCCGTTTTACGTTGCCTCCAGTTTCTCAAGGCCCGCTCCAGGTCCCTAAACGCCTCCTGCGGCGCACACTTGGACACCTCCACCCACCAGGGGGCGTGCGCCCGTTTCCACTGATTCCATTCCTTGTGGAGGTCCCGGGCGGAGGGGAGGCGTCTTCCCTGCGCCAGCGCCTCCCGGCAGCGGGCCAGGCCCCAGTTGTAGGCGAAGCGGGCCGCCCCCACGTGCTTGGCCAGGGCCATGCGGGCGGCACGGTTCGGGTCCAGCTCCAAGCGGAAGGCCTGCGTTACCCGCATCCCATCGCCTCCAGGGCCCGCTGGGCCCGGTTCCGGACCGAACGGCGCCCGTACCACCGCCCGCAGGCAGAGGTGAGCATCTCCAAAAGATCCCGCACCAGGTCGTCCTTCACCTCGCCTTCTTCCACAATGACCACGCGCTGGCCTGCGGACGCTAGGGCTGCCTCCACCCTCTCAAACCCAAACCGGGCCAGCCGATCCCGGTGTTCCACCACGATCCGGCTCACCTGGGGGGCGCGGAGCACGCGGAGCCGCTTCCTCCGCTTCCCATTCCGCCCGGAAGCGATCTCGGCCACCCCCTCGAAGTCCACCCCACCCTGCTCCCGGGCGAACGCCTCCAGGCGCTGCACCTGGCGCTGGAGGTCCTCCTTCTGGTCGGCGGAAGAAACCCGTGCGTAGCGCACCGTGCGCCCTTCTGGGTGGGGTTCCTCCACCAGGATGGTGCCGCTAGGGAGTTGCCGGGCGGGCACGGGGAGCTTGCCCGCCCGGAACCACCGCCAGGCGGTAAGGTAACGAACGCCTTGCGTGCGCGCCCAGTCGGAGAGCTTCGTGACTGAAATGAATGATAACAAAAACATCAGCTGTTGTCAACCCTGCCAACCGAAAGGCCCCGCTTCCGGGCGACGACGACCCAGCGCTGGAAAAGCCGCCGGTTGCCGAAGTTGTGGGGGAGGCGGTTGAAGCGCCGATCCGTGTCGTGATCCTGGGCGAAGGAAAGCTCCTTCAGGGCGACCGGTTTCACCCCCAGGGATTCTAGCTAATCCATGATTTTCCTCGCCAGGTTGCCCGCGATCCAGTCCCGCTTCCCGCCGGTGGCATGGACCAGGTCCGGCACGCGGTCGGGGTTAAGGTCCATCCCGGCCATCGGGGCGGTGTCCTCCAGGGGGAACGAGAGGAAGGCCTCGAACCGCCCGTCCCGGCGGACGACACGGACGGTGTCAGCCTCCCCCCTCGTCCGGTGCCGGAGCAAAAGGCCCCGGTAGCGGGCGGGGACCTCCAGGCGGACGGGGACCCGGTCCTCCGGCCTCCGCCGTTTGCGGCCGGCTTTGAGGCCGGGCGCGGGTGGAATGCAGATATTGAGCCGGAAGGATTCGCTCGGGTCGTCGTAAACGATCTCGGCGCTGGCGTTGCCCTATTGGCCCTCCAGGCCCTTCGGGTTCGCCTGGCCCACGGAGAGGAAGGTGTTGGCGCGGAGCTCCCGCCACCGCTTGGAAACGGCACATAGTCGAAGGCGTTGAGGTCGCGCTCGATCGAGGTGAAGCCCAACCGGGCCAGGCGGCCTTTGAACTCAACCACCACCCGATCCGTCCTGCCCTCGCGGGCCAGCTGGAAGAGCCCGGCCAGGCCTTTGCGCTTTTCGCCGAGGCCCGAACCCTGTTCGACAACAACCGCAACCCTTGGCCCGCAAGCGATCTTGGATCGCCCAATTATCTCGCGGATCTCGGGGACCTCTACGCTTCGTTAAAAGGGATCTGTTCCCTTCGGAAGGCCTTCCGCCACCCACCGCCGAGGTCGGACAAGGGAGCGTGATCACTCTGATAGGCTTCGCTTTCCCCAACCGGTGGAAGCGGCGACGCCCTCGGCGCCCGGTTCCCGACACGATTGGAAACTGGCGGTGGAATCGGGAATCATCCAGCACATCCCCGAATCCGTTTCAGTGATTGGGGAAGCGGGCTTCGATGGGCTTCAGGGGGAAGAGAGGAGGTTTGAGCAAACGTTGGCCGTCGCGCTCCAACGCGCCGGTCCAGCGGGGGCGCGGCGTCGTGATGCCCACCTTCAGCGGCCCGGCGGCCCGCATCTCAAGCCGCACGATGGGAGACGAACGATCCGCAGGCGAATCGCTTACGGTAGATCTCCCTGAATGCGCTCGATCCCCTATCGGCCCTCCAGGGGGAGGCCCGCCTGCTCCCAGGCGATCATTCCGCCGTCCAGGTTCCACACGTTCGTGTAGCCCAGCCTGACCAGGGTCTCGGACGCGATGGCGCTCATCCGCCCGCTGCGACAGTACAGCACGATCTTGGCATCCTTATCGGATGGCAGTTGGCCCAGGTTCCGCTCCATCTCATTGTATGGGATGGAGAGGTCGGTGCCCGGGATATCGCCCTCAAAGGGGATGTGCACGTTGACGAGGAGGAAGTCTTTGTTCGCCAGCATGGTCTGGAGTTCGGCGACGGAGATGTTGGTGTAGAAGCCGCCCGGGACGGATACCTTCCGCCCGATCCCCCCAGCGCCCGAAGGGGCCGTTGGGGGAGCTCCGCCGCTGCAGGCGGCGAGCAGGAGGAAGATCCCCAGACCGAGGGCAGATAAATACAGTGGTTTCATCTTGTTACGGTCTCCATCGATCCCCATCTTGGCGATCCCGCGCGCGTCCCGGGGCGCGCCGGCCCGCGGCCCAGGGGTTTTGCGCTTCCCAATAGATGCGGGCAGCTCCGATCGGGCCCCGACGGCGGGCCGCCCCGATGGGGGCATGTCCCGCCGAGCGTACAGGCTTCCGTCATCGTCGCCGTCCTGTCGCGTTCGGCCGCTCGGGGCCCAGCCGCGAAGGCGCCGAGCCCGAGCGGAGGACCGCCGGAGCGATCCCCACGCCGCCGCCGGTCTGGGGATCGGCCCGCCGGTCGGTGCCGCCCCCACCGCCGAGGGCTTTTTGGTTCAAGAGTTGTTTCATTTCTATCCCCGATGGACCTTTCGGTCAAGCGGAATGCCCTGACCTCCGGGGCTTTTCAAAGCTCTACCCAAGACGGTAGAACAGCCAGGGCAGACGCTCGGGGCGTCCGGGAAAATCCCGCCAGGCCTTCGGGATCGACCGATCCCTCGATCGACGGTTGGGGTTCCACGCGCCGTTCCGAAGCGCTGCCCATCCCCAACCGATCTTCCGCCCGGGAAGGCAGCCCTTTGGATCGTTGACATCCCGGACCCGAAACCCTGGGTTCTCCATGGCCCAAGGACCCCGGAACCCCTCCCGCACCCGCTGGGAGGACGCGATCCCCACGGCCGCGCGGGATCTTCAAACGGCCACCGGCTCTCGAGGTGCACACGTCCTTCTTCGTCGCCTGTTGGATAGTCTACTGAGAGGACCCTGCCTTTTGGTCCTACGCAATGCCCGGGTGAGGGACCGCGGAATGGCGCCATGCGAACGGAGGCCATTGCTTGGGGGCCGGACATCGGGGTTCCTGCTGGCGAGCTTCTCGCGGGGGGCGATGTCGCCCATGGGGAAATCCATGGGTGAAGGAAAGGGCTCCTTGCCGACCACGGCCTCCGAGAAGTCACGTCCTATGTCCACTTGCCACCAGACAGCATGGGGGCAGTCCAGCTGAGCACTATGCGGATCGCGCCCGGCCGGTCCCTTCGGTGAGCGTCAGGCGCTCGCGGGGTGACGCTGCAGGCGGTGTCGGGGTTCCAGATCGCCCAGTCGCTCTGTTCACGGGCTTCGATTGCGGCTTCGGCGTTGGCTCAGGTGAAGAGGTTGCCGGACCAGGAGTGAAGTAAACGGTTGGCGTCTTGCCGGTACCGGCAAGGGACAGGGTAAGCAGTGGGATCAGGATGAGGGCCAGCGTTCTCATCCGAAAGCTGTTCGTATCCTGGGTTTCCGCTACAGGCGGTGCCAAAGGTCCTCGTCCATCCCGCGAATGCCGGTCTGCGCCAGCTCGGCTCGCACCGCGCTGAGATCCGCCCATTCTTGAGGGGTGAGCGGGGCCCTGTCGGCGCTCCGCTTGATGGTGCGAAAGATCGTCGTCAGTTTCTCTGCCCCCTCGGGGCTGTAAGGTATACTGAGCCACAGGTAGTAGGAGAGGGAGGGGCGGAAGAGCCTGGGGATGTCGATCAGGAACTCCAGAACGACGCTATCGCCGGTGTCTACCCCGCTCGTGTAGACGAGTTTCTTCTGGAAGGCGGTCAGCAGCGCCGATGGGGCGACGAGAGCCAGCGCCACATGCTTGATGAGATCCGCGTGGGTGATCGTTGCCCCCTTGACCTGGACGATCTCGTTGAGCCGCTTCTGGGCTTCCTCTCGGGTAAGCTCCTTGAAGCTAAAGCCCAGCTTCTCCAAAGAGGCCGCCAGCGGCTTCCGGACGATGAGGCCCAGCTTGAGCCTGCCCTTGAGCGCATCGATAAAGGCACGGGCGGCGTAGAGGGCATATGGGGAAAGCTCTTGCGCCATGAGGTCCTCCTCCGCCGAAAAACTTGATGTTCTCGCCCTCCGACGCTGGCTACCTGGGTGGCGTGAGGCGCCACGCCCCCTTCATTCCCTCCTGCATGCTATACACGACAAAGTCGACCGGCGATAAGTTCACCTGTCCGGGGATCAATCGGATGGCAAAGGCGGCCTGCGGCTTGTCCGGGATAACCGTAAACGGGTCGCGGAGAAGCGCATAGATGCGCAATTCCTTGCCATCTAGAGGTGATCCCGGGGCATGAATGATGCCTGATCCGATATCGGTTCCCATGCTGGAATACTCCTGAAGGGCGATCGGCTCCAACGGAAAACGCGCGCCGGGCCTGAGCCCGACCTGTTCGGCGATGGAGGCATTGCCCTCAAACGTTTTGATCTCCAGGGTGGCCGCCTGGACCGGTGTGGATGGCAGGGGGGACACTTTGTCCAGCAACTCCAGCACAAAATAGGATGGGCAGTCCCTGCCGATGGGGATGAAGTAGAGCTTGCCATTGTACTCGCCAATGACCCCCTGGCCGCTATGTTCGACGACACCTGGCGCGACTTTATCTGCCGACCAGCATTCGAAGCGCCTGCTCGGGTCGTTGGTCCTGAAAACGGCCTCGACGGTGGGTCCTAAGGATCGCCTCACGGTCCAGTAGTCCAGCGATGTTGGCTGGGCGGCGTAGATCCCGCCGCGCTGCAGCTTGGAAAGCGCGCCGGCGCCGTATGTGGAGTTCACGGAAACGTGGTAGAAGATGGCCGTTGGCGGTACTGGTCCGCTCTCCGTTGTGAAACGGAGCGTGTAGGGCTCGAGGGGGATCCCTTTTCGGTTTGTCAGACGCTGGGTCAGCTCGAGCGTATACGTTGTGTTGTAATCGAGACGATCGACCGGGGTTAAGGTCAGCCACATGCCATCCGGGCTCCAAGTGAAGGAGAACTGGCGATAGGCCTCTGGCGGCTGGATGGGGTATTCCTGAGGATCTTGGGACCGCGGCCGGATGGAGTCTGGGTCCATCGCCTCGCTGAAGAACACGCGGATGGGCGCTGTTACGCTGAGGATGCCGGTTGGCTCGACGGCTACAACCTTCGGACGGGGAGGTGGTTGTAAGAGCTTGAGCGTATCCTCGAGATACTTCTCATCCCTCGCCACAAAGCCCTTGTATTCTTCAAGAAATCGAATCAAATAATCTGTGCCTGCCTGGTTGCATACTATAGGATATCCGGTTTCGGGTTTTTTAGAGTCTGCCAGGTTTCTTATAGCCCGGTTTGCTGCGCTAATCGTTAACTGGGTCGCCGTGATCTGTTGGCTTAACGATCCGATGATTCCCGTCCTGTTGTTTTGGCGCAGTGCCGTCTTCTCTTCTGCTACATGTCTGAGTATATCGTCGGTCCAATACGCGACCTCGTTCAGTTGTCCGCCGCTGCACCAGTCCCAAGAAAGCTCGATATTGGCGATATCGATGGCGCCCAGGTCCGGAACAGTTAAATTGGCCGTTGAGAATTGGCGAGCGGAGTTGAGCCAGTCCTCGGCGACGCCTTCCAAGGCTTCCTGTAAGATATCTCCCAGGATGTCTTTCCAATCGGGGAGGAGGTCCATGGCCACCATGCCGGCCGCCATATCGAGGGGAAGCGTCATAAGGCCGAAGGAGGTCATCAGCAGTGGGAAAAGTTGCGCCTTGAGCTGTTGCACGTTCTCATTCCACCAGTCAAGCCAGTCTTCACCCCACGCGCCGCTGGCGCCGTACATTAGCTGGCGATAGTTTGTGTAAATGCGGTGGCGGAGCCAGGCTTGATGTTGTAAGTCGCTCTGCGCCATCACCTGCACCGTGATCGAAGCCGTCCTCTCGCCATGACTACCGGCGAAGCTGCCTTCGAACACGAAGCCATCATCGGTTTGCTGCATATAGGAGGTAGGGACCGAGCCGCCGATGTAACCGATGTCGGGGCTCACCACCAGCCGTAGCGTGTCCGATTCGCCGACGATGTGAACAGGCTGCTCGCCGCCCCACCACCCTTGGTCATCCACCAGCTTGAGGGAGAAGTATACGGAGGAATCACTCGGCACGGAATAACTGCCCTGCCAGCAGGCATCGCATCCGCCATCCGCACCGAAGGTTAGGGACTGTTCGGGGCTTACAGGTTGGTTGGGGCGGCCCGCGTTGGAGAAGGTAACGTACGCCTTGTAGTAGGGGCCCAACCAATCGGGATTGTTTCCTTTAGTGATCTGCGTGACAGAAACGACGATGACGCTTAGACCGACGTCGAAGGGCGGCGGTCGAACGCTTGGCTGTGGGGGTGGGCTGAAGGGTTTCGCAAGCGCTGCATCCGGTCGGGCCGTCGGCGTGGGGGGGAAGCCAGCCGCTGGCGTCCGGCCGATGCAACCTGCCGACAGCAGCACGATCAGGAGGAGAGGGAGCCGAGAAGCTGACCCCAAGCGGTTCATTTCTTACACCTCGAGATGAACGCGCGATTGGGCTACCCTTGCCGATCGCCTGACCTTCCGACACGAGTTCGGACACCCCCCTGGGCGATCCGTCCCGACCGCTTTTCGGTGGGTCGGAATCCCGAGAAGGATGCCGCCCCTGCGACCGTCCCTGGTGCTCGAGGGACCTCCGTGGGCGTTGCCCTACGGCCCTTCAGCGCCTGGTCCGAAGTCACGTCCGGAGGTCAGCTTCAGGTCTCGACGGCTATACTCCGAAGGAGCCGATGGAAGAGGAAGGGGATCGCGAACCTAGAACCCTCTGGATCTCTAACCCCTATCGCTGCTCCTTTCCGAGGCAGGAAGGAAAGGTCGAACAGGAAACCCAAACAGCCCCGCCGGGCTTGGCGGAGGCGGCGTCTTGGGGTATGCTGGAGGTGATCTCCGCGCCGTCGGCGCCGGCGTGGGGATTCGCCCTCCGGTCGGTGTCCCCTACACCGCCGAGGGCTTTTTCGTTTCAAAGGCTGCCTCGATTATACCCCCGATTGGCCTTCGGTCAAACGCCACCCCGCCGCCCTCCGGACAAAGCGCGGAAGGATTGTTGGAGACCGACGGCGGAGGGCTCTGGAGAGCCGTCAACAACTCCATAGAAGAGGAAGCCCCTCGCGCGGCCTTGCCCCCTGGGCTTTTAGGGAGCAGCACCGCGGGGCGACGAGCGGGCTGCTCCCCAAAATCGTGAGGGCCGCGAGGCCATCGCCTCGCTTTTCGGGAGCAGCGTCATTGACGAGGAGCCGGGTTGCTCCCCCAAACCGCGAGGGACAGCGGGGGAGGCTGCCCGGGGCGCTCCTCAGAGGGCCAGCCTCGGTGCCGAGTATTCTGTGAACCGACTCGGCCCTTGAAGCGGCGGGGGCTTTTGTCAAATCAAGTTCTTGAACGAAGAAATTATCTCGCGTTGCATCGGTCCGCTGAACCCCAGCCCAGGGCATCCGCGCTGACCTCTCCACCGGGGCGGCGGAGCGACCGCTTAGGCGGTGGATCAAAGAGCGATATCGAGCGATGTGGAGGTATAAGCAAGAGGGGTCGGCAGGGAATGCGAGCCGGTTTCTGGCATGGTGTGGGAACCATTTGGGGAGAGATGGAGCCGATCTGGCGCTGGTGCTAGGCTATGGGATTAAGAATAAGAATAGGAGGGTTATCCGGCTCTGCCACCGGGTTACTGATTTTTGAACAATCACTCAGTGCCGAGCGTTTTCTACCGCTTCAGGGCTGCCGCAATGCGCTGCCACCTGCCCAACTGTGGCCCGTACTCTGCGCCCGTCATAAAACTTAGAACTGAAATACACCTGACGCCGCCTTTCAACCACCATGCCGGGCAAGGCGACTGCGGGCAAAATCATCTCAACCAACCTGATAGCCCGTCCCCGCGCCATAGCGGAAGGACTTTGCTATTCGGCCTACTTGTTAACCCGCATACTCTGACCCATCGGCCTCGGGCCAGGCCAATCGCGCCGAGAGTGAGAGAAACGCTCAGGTTCGGTCACGGGCGGCGACGGCGGGCCAGGCGCCCCGACCGCAGCGTCCACGGCCAACCATCACCCCGCCAGGCGACACCCACAGGCGGGCGACACACAACAACAGGCGCGTAGCGCTCATCCCTCGATAAAGTTCAACTCATCTGCGCCCACCGTCCAGCATCAGCGGACGGCGCTGATGCTGGACGGTGGGCCACCAATCAAGATCAATTTAAGCCCGCGCGACGTAAATGGCGTGCATCGGGTCGCCTTCCAGACGATGGACCTGGACATCGGCGAATCCAGCCCCTTTCAGATACTCTTGCGCTACCTGTTCCCCCCACATCGTCCCCAGCCCTTCGCCCCCCTGCGCCAGTGAGACCGTCATGCAATGCATGACCGACACCCCGTACAGCGCAGGACCGAACGGGTGGTCCAGGTTC
>NZ_JBHOQJ010000108.1:0-2729 GCF_042408365.1 Thermoflexus sp. | reverse complement strand
GCCACGCGTCAAAGGCGCGTGGCTCGGCCCCCAAAATGTTTTTCATCCCCTCGGTTTGTAGTAGGACGCTTTAGCGCCCGTTTCCACAGCCGTTGGGAGGGGGATGAAGGGGGGTGGGACCCTTCCACCTCCTTACGAGAGCTCCAGACGGAATGGGACCGGGCTGGATCGTTACCCCTATTGTAGCTGCCACCGCAACGGCCCGCCTGGCATGGGTCGCTGGGGCTTGATCTTCCCTCTTCCTCTTTTTGACCGGTTTCTGGTTTTCGATAGAATGAAAGGGCAGCCATCCACACCCCGCGTTCACCGCCGCCGCTCATTAGATTCTAAGGGAAGGGGGTTCCCATGCGTGTGGTTTTCCCATTCACGGCGATTGTCGATCAAGAGCGGATGAAACGCGCGTTGGTGCTCTGTGCGATTTATCCACAGATCGGCGGGGTGTTAATCCGCGGTGAGCGGGGCACGGCCAAGTCCACCGCTGCCCGGGCGCTGGCGGCGCTCCTCCCGGAGATCGAGGTGGTGGCCGATTGTCCTTTCTCCTGCGATCCCCACCAGCCAGCCACATGGTGCACGCTCTGCCAAGAACGTGTGGCCCGCGGCGAGACCCTTCCAGTGGCCCGGCGCAAGACCCGCTTCGTGGACCTGCCGGTCAGCGCGACGGAAGATCGGGTGGTGGGAACCCTGGACATCGAACGGGCGATCCAGAAGGGGGAGCGCCGGTTTGAGCCGGGGGTTCTGGCGATGGCCAACCGGGGCCTCCTGTATGTAGACGAGGTGAATCTGCTCGATGATCACATCGTGGACGTCCTGCTGGATGCGGCGGCGATGGGGGTGAACATCGTGGAGCGGGAGGGCATCTCCTTCCAACATCCGGCCCGCTTCATCTTGGTGGGGACGATGAACCCGGAGGAAGGAGATCTGCGGCCTCAGTTGTTGGATCGCTTCGCCCTCTGCGTGAACGTGGAGGGAGTGCGGGATTCGGTTCAACGGGCGGAGATCTTGCGTCGTAACCTGGCCTTCGAGCAGGATCCGGAAGGATTCCGCGCGGAGTGGGAGCCCTACGAACGTCAACTTTCCGAAGAGATCGCTGCCGCTCGGGAGCGGCTCCCCCAGGTCATTTACACCCCGCGGGATCTCCTGCTGATTGCCGGGCTGGTGGCCAGTTTAGGGGTCGATGGACATCGGGCGGACCTGGTGATCCTGAAGACCGCGCGGGCCCATGCCGCATTTAAGGGACGGGATCAGATCACGGAGGAGGATATCTTGTTGGCAGCGGAGCTGGCGCTACCGCACCGGCTCAAGCGCCGGCCCTTTGATGAAGATGGTCATCTCACCTTGGAGCAGCTGGCCGAGCGGATGGAGCATGTTCGGCGTCAGCTCGAGGGGAACGCGCCTTCCCAGCCCACCTCCCCCTCCGAGGGGGGGACCCCAAAAAAAGCACAACGCACCGACGGGGAGCTCCGTGATCAGAGCCGTCCCGTCGGCGAGGAATCCGCGCCCTTGCAACGCCAGACAGTTACCCGACAGGAAGGCGTGTGGTGGGAGGGGGGGAAACCGGTCCCCATTGGGGAAACATTCCGGGTGAAACGCTTGGACACGCCGAAGGATCGGCGGGAGCGCCGAGTGGGCGGTCGCCGCAGCGTCACCCGTTCCGCTCGCAAACGGGGTCGCTACGTCTGGGCGCGTTCTTCCCCAGGCCAGGCGGATGATTTGGCCTTCGATGCCACCTTTCGGGCGGCAGCTCCTCATCAAATCGAACGGGATCGATCTGAAACTGCGCTGGCGATCCGTCCTGAGGATTACCACCGCAAGGTCCGGGTTCGCCGGGCGGCGAATTTGATCCTCTTCGTCGTGGACGCCTCCTGGAGCATGGCGGTGGCCGAGCGGATGGAGGCGACGAAAGGGGCGATCCTCTCGCTCCTAACCGACGCCTATCAACGGCGGGACCGGGTCGGTCTGATCGTCTTTCAGAAAGATCGGGCGCGCCTGGTGCTGCCTCCAACGTCCAGCGTGGACCTGGCGAAGAGGGCCCTCGAAGATATCCCCGTGGGGGGCAAGACGCCCCTCTCCGCAGGCCTCCTATTAGCTTACGAGGTGCTCTCTCGGGAGATGCTCCTGCGCCCCGAGGTGCGTCCATTGATGATCCTGTTGACCGACGGGGCGGGGAACGTCTCGATGACGGAGCTGCCTCCGCAGGAGGAAGCGCATCGGATCGCCGATCGGTTCCGCGAGCGCCAGATCCCATGCGTGGTGATCAACATGGAGCATGCTGCCTTCGATCAGGGTTTGGCCCAGGCCCTGGCGGATCACCTAGGGGCGCCGTGTTATACGCTTCAAGAATTAAAGGCGGAATCTCTCTACTCTACTGTGCGTGCAGCCATGCGCTGATTGCTTCGCTCCACTCCCCAAGATCCCCCCTACATCACACATAGGGAGGCCTACAATAAATTTGGAGAGCGGGATAGGCGCCCTCAGCGATCGCTCTGATCCCCCATTCGGTTTCTTTCCACTGTCCTGAGCATGGGTGATGCGGGAGGTCCGCGCGGTCCGCTCGGTGGAAGGAAGCCCTGGCGGCGCTGTGGGAGCTCGGGTTCCGGCCGGCGGGGCAGGCCATCACTCCGAGCCCCATCGCTTGGCCGGAGGGCGGATTGCTTCCGCTTGCCGAAGAAATCCAGTTGCTCTGTTGCGAAGATCGAATTGCCTATGAGGGGTGGGCCGCTTACGCGGCC
>NZ_JBHOQJ010000093.1:0-1936 GCF_042408365.1 Thermoflexus sp. | reverse complement strand
CCCACGGCCCAAAGGGCCGTGGGGAGGGGGGATGAAGGGGGGTGGGGTCCTTCCGCCTCCTCACGAGCGCCCCGAACCGAATGGGTCCAGACTCAATCGTTGCAACCAAAGATCCGATGGGGAAGAAGCGCTAAGACGCCTCGGTTACCCCGGTGAACGTGAAAGCCTCCAGCAAAAGGGCGGGAACACAGGTAAATCCAAACCCTTCCGAGAGCACCCAACGTTCCTTTCCTACCGCCCGCACTTGGGCCAGGGCCGGCACATATCCCTGGGTGAACCGCAGGTTCTGGACCGGATAGGCGATCTCCCCCTTCTCGATCCAGAACACCCCATCCCGGGTCATCCCGGTCAGCACGCAGTCCCGTGGATGGACCAGACGGGTATACCAGAAGCGGGTGATGTAAAGGCCGCGATCCACCTGGCGGATCATTTCCTCCAGGGTCGCCTCCCCAGGGGCCATGAACAAATGGAGCGGGATGGGACCCAAGCTGGCCGTTTGAGGGCGGGACCGGGGAAGCGCGTGGCCTGTGGAGCGGCGGCCCTCCCGTGCGGCCGTGATCGTATCGTAAACGGGGCTCTGAGGGACCCCGCGCTCCACGATCACCACCCGCTGGCGGGGAACCCCCTCGAAATCGAACGGAAGGGGCAACCCCGCCGGATCCCGGCCATCGTCCCAGATGGTCACCTGGGGGGACATGATCGGGCGACCGATGCGATCGTTCATCCACGACCGGCCCTCCTGAACCGCCAGCGCACCCGCGCCCGCATAGCCCAGCCACGAGAGGATATCATCGACGGCGTAGGGCTCCAGGACCACCGGGTATACCCCGGGCTCGACGGGGCGCGGGTTCCGGCTTCGCAGCGCCTTATCGAGGGCGGAACGCCCTAGGGACTCCACATCCAGATCCGCCAGACGCCAGGCCGCCCGATGCGCGTAACCGGATCCTCCCTCGCTCATCACGACGGTGGTGAAATGAACCTCTGTGCCCACGTGATAGGCGAACACCCCACGGGAATTGGCGACGGCCAGCTCATAGATCCCGGTGGAGAGGGCGCCGGCCGCGTTGACGCCCATCGATTCCGCCAGCCGACAGACGGCTCCCACCGCGCGGGCCCGCCACTCCGGCGTGGCCCCCGCTGTGGCTTCATCGAACGCCATCACCGGTTCGATGGGTTGGGGCTCCGGAAGGCCCGGGAATTCCGGGTTCTCCGGCTGCAGCCGGGCAAGGGCCACGGCCTCTTCAATGGCTTTCCCTAGCGCTTCCTCGGCCAGACGATTCGTGATCGCAGAGCCTACCCGCTTCCCAACAACCACCCGGACGGCGATCTCGGTGTTCACCTCCGCCACATTTTGATGAATGGTGTTGTTCGCGAAACGGGTTAAGGCGCTGTCGTGGGCCTCCAAGACGATCTCGGTCTCATCCGCGGGGGAGCGCCCCAGGGCTTTCTCGAAGATCTCGCGGATCCGGGATTCGCCGAGCATAGCCATCTCCTCATCTGGGATGGATCTCTTTCAGTAACGATTCAGCCTGGCCACATTGGGTTCGGAGCTTCCGTGGAGAGGCGGAATGGCCCCATCCCCTTCATCCCCCTCCTCACGGCCGTGGAAACGGGCGTCAAAGCGCCCCACTCCAAACAGAGGGGATGCAAAATATTTTGGGGAGGGCCGAGCCGCTCTTCACGGCGAAGCAACTTCACTTCCGGCTAAACACCCGCACATTTCGAAAGCGGGCGGGGGCTGCCCCGTGGCCGGTGTGTGCCAACTGAGAGGGCTGCCCCTTGCCGCAGTTCGGCATCCCCCAGATCACCCAATGATCCGCGTTGCACACCGCGTCGCAGGAACGCCAGAACTCCGGTGTGATCCCGGTGTAAATCGGGTTCTTCAACATGCGGGTCAGCTTCCCGCCCCGGATCTCCCAGGCGATCTCGCAGCCGA
>NZ_JBHOQJ010000092.1:0-10797 GCF_042408365.1 Thermoflexus sp. | reverse complement strand
GCCGCTTACGCGGCCCGCCCTACACTGGAATCCCAGAACTACCTCTGCTCACAACAGAGCACTTTCCCCCTCCTAGGGGATCCAGGTGCTAAGGGGCCTTCATCGCCTGAGATGCTTTCCTGCATTGTTTCGCCCTTTGTTCTCCTCCCCTGCGGCGAGGGGATAAGCTGTAGCCCTAAGCTCTCACCTCTGTCCGTAGACTTTCCGCCAAGACCATCCGGATTGGATCCGGAGCCCCATGGAGCGTCCGCAGGGTCGCTACATCCCGGAGCCGGCCAGCGAAGCCGTAATCCTCCATATAGCCGTACCCTCCGAGGACCTGCATACTGTTTGTCACCGCGCGATAGGCATGCTCCCCAATGGCCAGTTTGGCCGTAGCTGCCCAGCGAAGCAATACGTCATGGCGTATCGCTTTCAACGACATGTCGGCATGGCGCTCCAGGATGGCTTCCAGTATCGCCTGGTCAGAGACGGCTGCCCCCAGAAGCAATTGAACCGCGGGGTGATCGATGATCAAGCGTCCGCCTTGATAGCGTTGCTGAGCATAGGCGCAGGCTTCCCGCAAGCTCCGACGGATAACGCCCAGGGCGATAGCGGCTTGGCCCAGCCAATCGATGGCGATGATCTGTTCCAGCCGCTGATGGGCTTCAGCCCCCCGGAGCAAGATCCGTTCGGGGGCTAGAGGGATCCCTTCCCCATGGAGATGGGCCATCCACACGATCCGCAGACCTAAGCGCTCCGGCAGGGGTTCAACACGTATCCCTGGGGTGGCAGCATCCAAGGCGATCAGTGCCCATTCTTCCCCATCTGAAGGATCGGTCTGGCGAGCGAAGAGGAGGTACCCCTGGGGGGATCCGGAGGCCATCAAGAATCGGAGGGTCCCCTCAAGATAAAGAACGCCGGATGCACTCCGCAACGCCATCCCAGCCCCGGCGGACCCACCTCGCCGGCCGATTGGGATCCCGTATTCGGAAAGCCAGCCCAGGGCCAGCCGAGCCCGCGCTGGGAAGACCGGGGCCCCGTCCAGCGCCAGACAGGCCAGTCCTTGGGCGTGAATCATTGCGGCAAATCCAGCGGAGATCTCGCCCAGGATGGAGAGAACCCGCAAGGAAGGGCGAAGATTCCCCTCCACAGCCCCGCGCCCCCACACGCCCGTGACGAATCCGGGCACGGCGGTGGAGGGATCGGCCACCATCCCGAGCTCCCATGCTTGCTCATAGAGCGAAAGCGCCCGCTCCTGATCTTCGGCAATACCGCTGGCTTCGGCCTGCGCCGCGAAGCGCCGCGCCGTTAATTCCAGGAGCTGGGTTTCCCCATTAGAGGTCCTCATTCGATCCTCCCGATCAAGCCGAGGGGTGCAGGTCCATTGGAGGCGTGGCCCCGCCATAGCGGATGGTCAGACGGCCCATCGCCCGCTCCTCTCCAGGATATGGCGCGTGGGGGCGATCGGCCCGGCCAATCGCCTCGCCGGCGGGGAGGATCGCATATCGCGTTAAGTAACTCTTTGTCGCCACGGACTTGAAGGAGAGGTCCAGCTCCCGGAGTTGTTGGGCGATCGGGTGATCGCCCAGGATAAGTGTTCCCAGCCCCGGACGGAGGCCCAGGTGGTAGATGCCATAGACTGGGATCCGCGTGCGGATGAGTTCTCCATTGCGGACGCTAAAGGTGATGAGGGGACGATTGTCATGAACTACCCAGCCATGCTGCCGGACGGTGAGGGTTAAGATATGGCGGCCGCCCTCGCTGAGGTGCACACGTTGGAAAACAGGGGTCTTCTCGAACTCCATGTCGGCAACGAATTTGGCGTAACCGTAAATCACGCGCCCAGCATCCCGAGCCACGCGGGTGGTTACAGGGAGGTGAAGAACAAACGCTCCCCATCCCGGGAATCGGCTTTCCAGGAGCACAGGGATCCATGGCGGCGCAGGCCGACCGTGAGTGCACAGCAGGACGATCCCCACTTCCCCATAGGGGCCGATGCTGGTGTGAAGGTAATTAAACGCAGCGATTCCAATCAGGGCCCGGCCGTTGGGAGCCAGGACCGGGTAAAGCTGATCGCTGGGCAACAGCGCGCGGACAGCTTCCCGATCGGCTGTGAAGATCCCCAAAAAGCTATCGTCCCGATAGTAATAAATGGGGAGATCCACGCGAGCGGATCCCACATCAATGTTTTGAGCGACGGGCCCACGCCAGCGAAGGAAAGCCTCAATCGCTTCGCGCCTTAACCCGAGCAATGCCCGCAAGCCCTGGATGGTCGCATATCCCAGGGCCGCCATGCCAGCCCATGCCAGAAGTCGACCTTTCCGTTCCATTGCTGCCTCCCTATTGAGGCGGGGCTTAGCAATTCTATCCGGATAGTCCTCCTGTTTCGCGCGTCGATCCATTGGGAGTAACGACCGCCTCGGAGAAACACTCAGACGCGGCTGCACAACATCAGTGGTGGAAGAAGCCCTACCTTATCCCATAGCCCCACCCCACCGAATTCCCTAGAGAAAGATCAACCATACCCATTGGATCATCGCCCCGAGGCCAGCGGTTGCGGGAATCCACAGCGCCTCACCGTCCGCCCACGGTTTGTTGAAGGGTTTCCAGAACCCGGCCCAGCGCTTCGATTTCGGTCCCGTAAGCCGCCCAATCCCCCCGACGGATCGCCTCCTGGGCCCGCTGGTAGTGGGTGTAGGCTTGTTGGATGAGCGCCGCGATGTCCCCGCCTGGAGCGGCGACCGGGCCCGGAGGGCTGGAGGCAGCCGCCGCGCCGATGGCCTGGGCGAGGGCCTGCTCCAACGTCGGGGCCATCGCCACCCGTTGCTCCGTGGCCACGATCACCTGCTTCAGCTCAGGGATCTGGCCTTGCTCAGCCAGCAGGTAGAGCGGCTCCACATAGAGGAAGGCTTCCCCGATGGGGATCACCAGCAGGTTCCCTCGGATGATTTGGCTGCCCCGCTGGCTCCACAAGGTCAGCTGAGCCGAGATCGTAGGCTCCTGATCGATCCGGGCTTCAATCTGTTGCGGACCGAAGATCAGCCGTTCCTTGGTCAGCCGGTACAGGATCACCTCCCCATACCGCGGCGGATCCGAGCGGGCGGCCATCCAGGCGATCATGTTCTGCCGGCCCGAGGGGGTGAAGGGGAGGATCAGGACGAACTCCACCGGCCCCTCTGGATCCAGCCGCGTCCGCACATAGTACGGCTCCATCTCCTGGGTTTGATCCGCGAAGATCTCCAGGGGGATCGCCCATACATCTTCTTTGTTGTAGAAAGTCCGGGGATCCTGCACGTGGTACGTCCGCAGGATCTCCGCCTGGATCCGGAACAGGCCCTCCGGGTAGCGCAGGTGGGCCCGGAGCTCCTCCGGCATCTCCGAGAAATCCCGCCACATCGACGGGAAGACCCGCCGCCACACCCGGATGAGCGGCTCATCCTCAACCACATAGAAGGTCACCGTCCCATCGTAGGCATCCACCACCGCCTTCACGCTGTTCCGGATGTAGTTGAGGCCTTCGTGGGGCTGACTATAGGGATACCGATCGGTCCAGGTGTAGGCGTCCGCCACCCACACGATGCGTCCGTCCAGGATCACCGCGTAAGGATCCGGATCGAACCGCAGGAAGGGCGCCAAGGTGCGCAGGCGGGTCCGGAGATCCCTCCAAAACAGGATGCGGCTCTCCGAAGCAAGAGCGCTGCTCAGCAGCAAGTTGGGATCGCCGAAATACATGGCGAAGAGGAGACGTCGCGGCAGGCCGCCCAGCCGGACTCCCGTCCGACCCTGATAAGTGGTGGTGACGTTCTCCTCGCCCCGCGGATAGTCGAACTCCGGCACGGCGGTGTTCACCAGGGCGAAATCGACCGTTCGCTCACCGAAGTAAATCTGCGGCCGGGTCAGGGGGATCGTCCCTACGGGTGGGATATCCTTCAGCAGGAACTGGGGAAGGCCTTCGGGGGTGAAGGCGCGGACGGGGACGACGACGGCGCCGTAACCGTGGGTGAAGACCAGGTGTCGGTTGATCCAAGTGCGCGCCGGCGGCGGGAGGGCCTTCAGATCCAGCTCGCGGACGCTCAGCATGACCTGGCGATAGATGCCGTTCACGCGGTAACGATCCACATCCACATCGGCGAACACATAGTAGGGGCGAATGCCCTGGATCTGCTGGAGGGTCTGGAGCAGCGGACGGTAATCCCAGAGGCGGATCCCATCCAGGATCTCCGCGCTGGCCTGGATCTCCTCCGGGGTCGGCGCTTCCCGTGGGGAGAAATCCCGCTCCTGGAACCGATCCAATCCATAGGCTCGTCGCGTGAAGGCGATGCTGTGGGCGAGATAGGGGCTCTCGCGCGCCAGCTCATTGGGCCGCACGATCAGCGCTTGAACGAGAGCAGGGTAGACCTCGAGGCCCAGGAAGGCCAAGGCAAGCCAGCCCCCGAAACCGACGGCGAGCAGCGCGGGCCGCCGGAGCCACAGGTTGAGGAGCAGCCCAAGGGCGAGGAGAACCATAAGGGCGGTGAGGAGATCCAGCACCGGCAGTTTGGCGTGAATCTCCACATAGCCCGCCCCAAAAGCGATGGGCCGCTCCGCATAGAGCAGCCGGTAGGCGTCGAAGCGGTAGCTAACAGCCATCAGCATGAAGAAGCAGGCGGCCAGGGTCGAAAGGTGGGCCCAGCGCCACCCTCGGGGGACCGGCAGGAGCAACGGGAAGAGCGCAGCGAGGGGGATCAATCCCCATTGAGCGGTTCCTTGGAGGAACGTCCACAACGGCCACTGGAACACATACCAGCCGACATCCAATCCGAAAATGGGGTCGGCGATGCCGAACCGCTCCGCGTTCAGCGCTAGGAGAACCGTCTCCCATCGCCCCTGAAGGGCGAGGCCGAAGAGGAACCCAAGGGCCCAGGCGAGGCCCACCCATAGACGGGGAGAACGATTCGCCGCCCGCGCAGCCAGGAAGGCGTTCCCGCCCAGGAACAGGCTGGCGACGGCCCATCCGATGAGGAAGAGCAAAACGCGCGCCCGCCACTGGGTCCACAGGACGGCTTCGTAGCCGAGATCGCGGAACCACTCCCAGGTCACCCATAGGCTCAGCAGCCATCCAGGAAGGAACAGCAGAACCGCCCACAGCCCGAACAGGAGCAACCCCCACCTCAGCCACCGCTCCCACTGGAACCCTCGGAGATCGATCTCGATCGTCCGCTGCCCGAAACGGCCGCGCCCTCGCCACGTCATTCCGACCTCCAATGTTTTGGATGGGATGATCACCATGGGAGCATCCACAAGGGGTGCCCCTACTGGATCCTGGACCGGCCTTTTGTGGTTACCTGGAATTGTCCTTATCCGGATGGGTGGAGCGTCTGCTTCCTCCGAACCCGCTCTGCAACCCAGAGCCCGAACAGGATCCCCAGCGCTAAGATCCCCCACGCGGCCAGGACGGCGATCAAGCTGACGCCGAGAGCGGCCAAATCCTCCAGGACGCTCAGCACCGGCGTGGTCACTGGGGCGAGAGGCGGCGCCCCAGCTTGGACGACCCGGCGAAAAGCGGCTTTCAGACTGTGAACCCCACCGGCGATCAGCAGGCCGCACGCCAGCGCGAGGGCTGGGTGGATCTCCCGGATCGCCCCGGTTTGAGCGCCGAACAGGAGGGCTCCCGCCGCTGGGCGGACGAACGTCTGGATCCCATCGTTGATCGCATCGACTGCGGGGATCTTGTCGGCGAGAAATTCAACGAGTGCCAGAAGGAAGAGCAAGCCGATGATCGCCGGGTGGGTCAAGGCGTCATAGGGCGGGGACAAAGCGACCCAGTCGGTGAAGCGGGCCAAGAGCGCGACCACCAACAATGGGATGTAGGCATTCAGGCCGGCGGCGGCCGCCAGCCCGAAGGCGGAAAGCAGAGTTCCTATATCGTCCATCCCCGCCTCCTAAGTGGAAGGGCAGAGGGAGCGCCCGTTTCCACGCGGATCCGATGGCCTCGACCGTACGAACGAGAGAGAAACAGGGCGCGGGCGGTTTCCTCCCTTCAGACTTGGGTCATCCAGGCCGAAGTGGGCGGGGGAACCGACCGGAGCGCCGGATCTGATCGATGAGCTTCTTCACCCCCACGGTGGGCAGCAAGGCCACCGGATAGAGGACATACCGCAGATCGCGCCCCAGAAGCAATGGGAGGAGCGGGAGCCAGATCATACCGACGAAGAGGCTCTCATCCCAGCGACGAGTTAGGCGGTAGGCGGCCAGGAACACCGCGATCGCGAACAAGGTCTCCCATGGAAGCAGGGCGAGCATCACTCCGAGGGTGGTGGCCATTCCCTGGCCGCCGCGGAAACGGAGGAACGGGGAGGTGTCGTGGCCCAGCACGGCGGCCAGGCCGGCCAAGAACGCATAGGGTTCCGAGAAACCCAGCGCCTGAGCCCAGCGCACCGCCGCGTAGCCTTTCAGCATATCCAGCACCGCCACCAAGACCCCCCATCGCCAGCCCAGGTGGAGCCACACGTTGCGGGCCCCCGGGTTGCCATCGCCCACCGTCCGGATGTCCAGCCCGGCCACCCCCTGAGCCACCAGATAGGCCGTCGGGATCGATCCAAGCAAATAAGCCGTGAATAAGACCGCGAGCATAGGGGCCTCCGATCAGATCAGAAAGCGAACGGGAAGCGGGGGGTTGCGCTCGCCGGGGGCGAGTGCCTCGCTCAGCCCTCGCCCCCCGAGATCACGGCGATCAACTTCACCTCGTCCCCATCCTGGAGGATCGTGTTCTCATGAAGCAGTTTCCCATCCCGCACGGCCAGCGTGATCTCCGGGCTCAGGCCCACCTGCTTCATAGCCTCCCGGACGGTCATGCCGGCCGGCACTTCGAACACCTGGTTGCGATAGATCAGACGAACCATTCCCCCTCCTGCGCAGAGGATAGATTTTTCGTCCGTCTCGCCAATACTTCATCGCAGAGATAAAAAGATAAAGATATAGGAAAATTCGAAACGGAGATCGCCAACCAGGCCTTTAAGGAAAATTTTCTGTGAGGGATGGATCGCTCACGCGGCTCGTCCCTCCCAGAAAATCCATTTCGGATAACTGCCTCTGTTTGCAACCGAGCAGCCCGCCAATCATACTTGGGCAGAAACCATAGGCTCCCGCAGTTCATTATAATTGGAGCGACGCAATTCGCCTTATGTAGGCGCTGGGTGGGTCGAGCGCTGAAGGCGCTTGACTTTCCCAGGAGATCCGATGGGCGGCCTCTCGGGGGCCCAAGGGGCCCGTGAGAGGAGCGTGTGGAATCCCATTGGCGAAGAGGGGCGAAAATGGAACCTCGCTTGCCACGTGGAATGCGGGACATCCTTCCCGATCAGATGATGTTGCGCCGGTACGTGATCCGCGCTTTCGAGGAGATCTTTGAAGCTTATGGCTTCGAGCCGCTCCAGACGCCAGCCCTGGAGCTGCGGGAGACGTTGATGGGCAAATACGGGCCGGACGCGGAGAAGTTGATCTACGACGCCCGCCACCGTGAGGGCAAGGAAGAGCTCAGCCTGCGGTATGATCTCTCCGTTCCCCTCGCCCGGGTGGTGGCGATGTATCCCAACCTCCCCCGGCCATTCAAGCGCTATCAGATCGCCCCCGTCTGGCGGGCGGAGCGACCTCAGAAGGGCCGCTACCGGGAGTTCTACCAGTGCGACGCCGACATCGTGGGCACTTCCTCCATGGCTGCCGACGCCGAGATCGTTGCCTTGATCGAAGAGGCCCTCGTCCGCCTGGGGTTTCGGAATTTCATCATCTTGCTCAATGACCGCAAGCTGCTCACCGGCCTCGGACGATATTCCGGGGTCCCCGAACCGCTCCTGGGGAGCCTCTACCGAGCCATCGATAAATTCGACCGCCTGGGCCTGGAAGGCGTGCGGGAGGAGATGCGCCGGTATGGAATCCCTGAGGAAGCAGCCGGGCGCATGCTGGAGCTGCTTCGCATTGAGGGGGATAACGCGGAGGTTTTAGAGGAACTGTCCCGGCGGATGCGAGAGGCGGAGATCCCTGAGGGCTTGGAGGGGATCCAGGAGCTCCAAACCCTGCTGCGGTTCCTGAATGAGATGGGTGTGGCCCCGGAGCACTACCGGATCTCCTTCACGATGGTCCGCGGCCTGGAATATTACACCGGGCCGATCTTCGAAACCGTGGTCACCGAGCCGAAGATCGGCTCCATCACTGGCGGGGGCCGTTATGACGGCTTGGTCGGCCTGTTCGCGAAGCAGAGCGTCCCGATGACGGGGACCAGCTTCGGGATCGAGCGGATCATCGATGTGATCCAGGAGCTGGGGATGGCCCCGGCCGATCTGCCCCGCACGCCGATTCAGGTGTTGGTGACCGTCTTTGATGAGCCCCGGATGGGAGCGTCCCTTGCCCTCACCCGGACCCTCCGGCAGGCCGGCCTTCGCACGATGCTCTACTTCGAGCCCCGCCGGTTGGAGGCCCAGCTGCGCTACGCCCATCAGAAAGGGATCCCCTTTGTGGCCATCCTCGGCCCGGACGAGGAGGCCCAGGGGATGGTCACCGTCCGGGAGATGAGGAGCGGGGAGCAACGAACGTTGCCTCCAGAGGAAGCGATCCGTTGGATTCAAGCCACAGTGGGAGGAGGGCGGGATGGCGGATGATCGAGTGGGGGTGATCGGGCTGGGATACGTGGGGCTGCCCTTGGCTTTGGCGTATGCGGAGGTGGGCTGCGAAGTGGTGGGGGTCGATGTGGATGCAGGAAAGGTGGCGGCCCTGAGGGCTGGGAACAGCCCGATCCGGGATGTGCCGGTGGAGGCGCTGCGAGCCGCTCTAAGGAGCGGACGGTTTCGGGCCACGACGGACTACGCCGCCCTGGCGGAGGTGGAGGCGATGTTCATTTGCGTGCCCACCCCCTATGATGCGATGCGCGCACCGGATCTTTCGTATGTGCGGGCGGCGGCGGAGGGGATCGTGCCCTATTTGCGACGGGGACATCTGGTGATCCTGCAGAGCACGACGTATCCGGGGACCACGGAGGAGGTGGTGCGGCCGATCCTGGAACGGAGCGGGCTGGCGGCGGGGGAGGATTTCGATCTGGCCTTCTCGCCGGAACGGATCGATCCAGGGAACCGGGAGTGGGGGGTGCGGAACACGCCGAAGGTGGTCGGGGGGGTGACGCCGCGGAGCACGGCGCGGGCGGCCGCGCTGTTGAGGCGGTTGGGCGCGCCGGTGCACGAGGTGTCCTCGCCACGGGTGGCGGAGATGAGCAAGCTGCTGGAGAACATTTTCCGGAGTGTGAACATTGCCCTGGTGAACGAGCTGGCGCTGCTGTGTGAGCGGATGGGGATCGACATTTGGGAGGTGATCGAAGCGGCGAAGACCAAGCCTTTCGGGTTTATGGCTTTTTACCCCGGGCCGGGGGTCGGGGGACACTGCATCCCAGTGGATCCTTATTACCTCTCCTGGAAGGCGCGCGAATACGACTTCTATACGAAATTCATCGAGCTGGCAGCGGAAGTGAACCAGGCGATGCCGTTTCACGTGGTGCACAAAGTGGAGGAGGCGCTGGATCGGTTCTTGGGAAAAGGACTGCGAGGGGCCCAGGTGCTGGTGCTGGGGGTGGCCTTCAAGCGGGAGGTGGACGATGCCCGCAACAGCCCGGCGGAGCGGATTATGGAGCTGCTGCTCGAGCGAGGGGCCCAAGTGGCTTATCACGATCCCTACGTGCCGCGGTTTCGGGTGGGCGGCGATGCGTTCCGGCGGGAGCAGCAAGAGCTGACTTCGGTGCCCCTGAATGAGGAGTGGCTGCGATGGGCCGATGTCGTGGTGATCGTGACCGGGCATCGGGCGGTGGATTATGAGCGGGTCGTGCGGGAGGCACGGTTGGTCGTAGACACCTGCAACGCCACGGCTGGGATCCCGCACGGCTCCGCCATCATCGTCCGCTTGGGTGCTCCAATGCCGGACCGCTGAGGAGGCGGAGGCTTTAGTTCCTCTAGTCCCCCGGACGGTGTATGGGGTTTTCGAATGGGGGCTTTGGGGGCGTTGGCCTGCACCAACTCATATTCTCATCGGATGAAGCACTACCCTTCAAAGTAACCGCTGAGCGGTTCAAGTAAGGGAGGACCTGGTGGAAATCCAGACGAAGACGGTTTCCAAGGGGCGTTTGTGGGCTGCGCGGGTGGCGGTGGTCATCATCTTGATCGGTGCGGTATGGTTCACCCTGCGCTATCGGGATCACTTCCAGGAATGGGCCCGCTTCGGCTACCCGGCGATCTTTTTGATCAGCGCGTTGACCAATGCGACACTGATCCTCCCATTGCCCGGCTTAGCGGTGACCACGCTGGCCGGTGGGATGTTCAACCCATGGATCGTGGGGATCGTGGCCGGGCTGGGTCAAGCGGTGGGGGAGTTGAGCGGATATCTCGTGGGCTATGGCGGCCAGACCCTGGCGGAGGACCTGCCCCAGTACGCCCGGTTGGCCCGCTGGATGCGCCGTTACGGCCCCTGGGTGGTCTTTATCCTCGCGCTGATCCCGAATCCGCTCTTCGACGTCGCCGGGATCATCGCCGGCTCCACTCGTATGCCCGTGCTCGCCTTTCTCCTCCCCTGCGCGCTCGGGAAAACCTTGAAGAATCTGATCGCCGCCTGGGCTGGGTTCTACGGGATCGAATTGCTGCAGCGATGGTTCGGTGGATTGTAGGGGCATCCCTTGTGGGCACCCCTATGGGGGCGGGCCTTGTGCCCGCCCCCACCATCTCCCTGGGTGCCGATGGATGAAATCGGGGGAAGCGGATGGCCCTACCCCCCTTGATCCCCCCTCCCCACGGCCCAAAGGGCCGTGGG
>NZ_JBHOQJ010000086.1:0-2527 GCF_042408365.1 Thermoflexus sp. | reverse complement strand
TCCCTACACGAACCCCGATTACGCCAAGTACCGGGATGAGTATCCGTTCCAGGTCATCTCCGGTCGGATCCACCACGCCATGTCGGGGACCCAGATGGTGGACTGGCTGGGCCGCCTGCCGACCGAGGACCTGTGGGCGCCTCTCAACGACGAACGGGTGGTGGAGGAAATGATTATCGGCGAGAGCGGGCTGACCTCCACCGGCCGTCGGGTACGTATCCCTCGGGGAACCTGGTCCATCGGTGTGATCCAGATGAACCGCGCCGATGGGGAGCGGCTGGGCCTTAAGACCGGCGATCTGGTCGAGCTGGAGACGCCCCAGGGCTTTAAGACCCGGGGGAAGGTCTACCTGGTGGAGACCATTCGACCCAGCGTCCTGCGGGTCCCCCTGGGCGGCGGGGGCCGTTTCAGCCCGGGCTTGGGCAAGACTTATGTCTTCCACGACATCACGCCGAACCATAACGCCCTGGTCGACCCGGAGAACCTCTCCCCGATCATGGGCCAGCCCGCTTATGGGGATGTGATCGTGAAGGTCCGGAAAATCGGATGAGGAGCAGGGCGATGGAACGGGAACTTCAGGCGCGGGAGGGCCTTTACAGCCTGCTGCGGGCGTTGTTCTCCTACCCCCTCACCGAGCCCGTGTTGGATGCGGTGGCGAGCCTGGCCGTCGGACCAGGCTCGCCCCTGGCCTCGGGGTTGGAGCGCATGCAGGCCCGGCTTCAGGAGCATCCAGATCGAACCGCCCTGCTGGAGGATCTGAACATCGAGATGACGCGGTTGATGGAAGGCCCAGGCCGCGTGCCGGCGCCCCCCTATGCCTCTTTCTATTTGTGTGGGGGGCAATTGATGGGGCCTCCGGCGATCGCGGCTCGGCAGATCTACTTGACGTGGCAGGCCATCCCCGAAGCGGATTGGCGGCTGCCAGCCGATCACATCGCCCTCGAGCTCGGTTTCCTGGCCCACCTCGCCCGGCGCGCCCGCCAGGCGGCAGACCCCGAAGAACGCGCCCGGGCGCTGCAGGCCAGCCGGGATTTCCTCCAGCAGCACGTCTGGAGCTGGGTGCCTCACTTCTGCCAAGCGCTGAGGGAAGCCAGCGCGGATCCCTTTTTCAGGGGCCTGGCGGAGTTGACCCAGGAGGCCGTGGGGCTCGATCTCCAATGGCTGGAGGGGCTTCTGACAGAGGATAGCGATCGCTTGTGCGGAATCTGAAAACAGAGGTGGTGTCCCGAGGCGCACCCCAACCACAGGTCGGAACTCGCATCCCAGAGACAAAGGTTGTTCGCACATGCTCATCAGTCCGAAGCTGGGAGGAATATCATGAGCAAAACAGAGAAGATCCTATGGGGCCTTGCCATCGCGAGCTTCCTGGTGGGGATCGTAGGCCTGATCCAGCGCATCACCGGCGGGCACACTGTGGCTGCCTACGGCACCTATGTGCCCTGGGGGTTGTGGGTGACGGTTTACACGACCCTGGTAGGGATCTCCATCGGTAGCTTCCTCGTGGCCGCCCTGGGCGACGGCTTCCGGCTCCGAGCGCTACGGCCGCTCAGCGGGATCGCATTGCTCATCGCCCTTGCGGCGCTGGCCGGAGGCCTCTTGGCCGTCTGGCTGGATCTCGGCCATCCTCTTCGCTTCTGGAAGCTGTTCTTCTCCACCAGCTTCACCTCGATCATGGGGTGGATGGCTTGGTTTTACACCCTATATGGCATTTTGCTCTTGGTCCTGCTTTACCTGAAATGGACCCGCCCGGCCAGCCCAGCCCTTCCGCCGCTTTTCGGCTTGGGGCTGGTGCTAGCGGTCATCTTTGGCGGCGCCGAGGGCGCCCTCTTCGGCGTCGTCAGCGCCCAGGCCCTCTGGGAATCCGCCCTGGTGCCCATTCGCTTTCTGGTGGAAGGGGCGATCAGTGGAATGGCCGCTGTGCTCTTTCTCGCCGTCCTCCTGGGCCGTTTGGAGCCGGAGTCCGGGCGTTTCCTTCGCTGGACCCTTGTGGGGCTGCTGTTGGCTGGGGTCGTGTTGGAATGGGCGGAATATTCCACCACCATCTACGCGGGGATCCCGGCAAAGGTGGAAAGCCTGCGGATCGTGCTCTTCGGGCCTTTCTGGTGGGTCTTCTGGATCTTCCAAGTGGGCCTGGGGCTGGCCGTCCCCATCGTCCTGCTGGTGCTCTCCGGGGAGCGAACGACGTGGCTGGGGATCGCCGGTGGGCTGCTGGCCTTCACCAGCCTCAGTGCGAAGCTGAACCTGGTGATCCCGGCCCTGGTGGTGCCGGAGCTCGAAGGGCTCCAGATGGCTTTCACGGGTCCCGGGTTGAGTTTCGATTACTTCCCGACGCTGAGCGAATGGCTGTTGGCGCTCTGGGTGGCATCCATTGCTGCATTGATCTTCCTGGCGCTGTATCGGCTGCTTCCCACCGAGCGAATCTGGCCCGCAGGATCTTAACGTTGAGGGCAGAGGTCGTCTTCGGTCGCCTTCCCCCCCAAAAAATGCTCCAAGAGGCGTTCGCCCAAGCGCTGGGGGGCCAGGCAGA
>NZ_JBHOQJ010000082.1:0-7907 GCF_042408365.1 Thermoflexus sp. | reverse complement strand
GCTGCCTTCGGCGGCCCCCAGCCCCCGAAGACCCCTAAATGGGGAAGAAGCCTCAGCAGCGAACTCCCAAACGCGACCGCAACGTCTCCAGAAACCCAGTTGCCAACAAGGTCTATGGGGTGGGCGTTGTGCCCGGCGTCGGTGATGGCCCCGGTGTGGGGGTGGGCGTCATGGTTGGCGTCGGCGTGACGGTCGGCGTGGGTGTAGGGGTCGCCAGCGGCGGCTGGGTGATCAGTTTCTTCGCCTCATCGATTGCAAAGGTCCCCACCACGTAAACCGCCGGATCCCCCTCCCGACGCACGTAATAGCCACCTCCGATCGGCGTGGGGCTGCCCACTGTCAGCGTGAAGACCCGGTCCGTGGCGCTGATCACAATCGTATAAGTGGGCGTCACCAGCCCATACGCTGAAAGATCCGTGACGTCGGAGATCACCTGCTGCACCCAGAGGGTCGCCAGCCCACCCGCCAAGGTATCGAGGGCGTCCTGACGGACCAGGTGACGGGTGGGCACCGTCAGGAACCATTGCCCGTTCGCATCCCGCTCCGCCTCCGCTTCGAGACGGTTCGAATGATCGATCACCCGGATTCTCTGGATGGAGGCGCTGCTGATCTCCAAGAGGTTACGGGACGTCCCCTCCGGTGTGGGGGTCGGGCGGGCCGTGATCTTCGGCTCCAAGTATACAAAGAGCGCCAGGATTAGGAAAGCGACCACCAGGCCCAGCGTGCCCCATCGCTTCATGAATCACACCTCCACGGGGATGGCTTGGGATGGGAACACGATCCCCGACCCCCTAGCGGCGCTGCCACCACACCATCGCGCCGATCGCCAGAACAGCCAGCGGCATCACGACCACCGCCAGCATGAAGACCGTTCGGGTTTGCGCCGGCGTGGCGCTCAGCGCGCGCACGGTGGAGGTCGGGGATTGGCGCAACCCGATGAGCGCCTCGGACTCCGACAGCCAGTTGATCGAGTTGACGAAAAGATCCAAGTTGGCGAAGGGGAGATTGGCCCCCACGTTTTGGTTCGCCGCGAAATCGGCATCCCCGAAGAGCACCACCCGCCCCTTCCCGTTCACCTGCTCCACTGTGAGCGCCAGGGCCAATGGGCCCAGCTTCTTCCCCTCCGGCGTGGGCAAGCGCCCCTGATTGAGAGCCTGCCGCAAGCCGGTAAGATCCGTCTCGCTCCAGCTCTGGCCGCTGGTCTCCACCAGGCGGACCACCCGGAAGCGCTCCGGCTGGCTGCGGACCTCGTCGATGGATCGGGCAACGGGGAACGCCGTGGCGATGCCGCGCAGCTTCTCGGTGATCGAGCTGAACCCGTATCGGCTGGAGAGAGGGGTCAAGGGATCCGTGAACATCGAGCTCACCGGATCGATGATCACATCGTTCCGGAAGGCAACCCCCCAGTCCTCCAGAACGCGGTTGACGGATTCCGTCACCCCCTCCCCGCTGATCTGCAAGGGGGAATCGAGGGCGACCAGCATCCGCCCCCCAGCGTTGAGATAGCCCTTCAGGGCTTCGACTTCCCGGTCCAGCAACGGCCGGCTGGGCCCGGGCAGGACGATCACCGCCGCATCCGCGGGGACTGTGGAGGTCACCGCCAGATTCAGGGCCTCCACCTGATATCCCTCCCGCTCCAGCGCCCGCCGGACCTGAGCGTAGCCGTTATCCCCTTCCTCGTTGATGTCCCGCTCCCCGTGGCCGGTGAGGAAGTAGATCTTGGGCTGGGTGGCGCGGATCAGTTTCACCAGCGCCGAGGTGAACTCCTGCTCGTTATAGAGCGTGACCTCCTGGCGCCGATCCCCCATCACGAAGAGGATCGTTCCATCCCGGGTGACGCCCCACTGCCGGGCCAGGGAGGCCTGGGCCACCGGGTCGATGAACCGATAGGAGAACTTCCCGTTGCTGTAATGTCGATACTGATCCAGCAGGTCCTCCGCATCCTGACGGGCGAACTGGAAATTCTGAGAGAAGAACGCCAGCGCTTCGACAGGCTCCGGGAGGCTCTGCAGAATCTGCAGCGTCTGGGGGGCGAGGGAGAACCGCTTCTCCGCCGTCAGGTCCCACCGCTGGGCATGGCGGGTCGCCAGGATGTTGAGCAAGACCATGATGCCGAGGAAGGCGGCGCTGGCCAGGGCGGCGTTCGTCCCGAACGCGAAGGGACGCCCACTGATCCAGGCGCGGACCTGCTCGGGGGAGAGATAGATCGCGACCCCGCCCAAGAGGATCGCCAGGATCAGGGCGATCACGCCGGGCGCACCGAACCGCCCCTCAACGACCCAGGCGACCCCCGCGGCCACGAGGGCCAACACGGCGAGCCCCCACAGCGCCCGGATGATCGACTCGGAGGGCCGGGCCAGGTTCATCGCCACCTCCGGGAGTTCAGGATCTGAACGGTGAGGAAGAGGAACGCGGCACTGACGCTCAAGTAATACACCACATCCGCGGTGTCGATCAGGCCGCGACGGAAGTTCATCAGATGGTTCCGTAGATCAATGTGATTGAGGATCTGCTGCAACGTGGGGTTCGTGATCCCATCGGCGGGGAGGCTGGCCACCGCCAACAGGATCACCAGCCCGATCCCCACCACCGCCGCCACCACCTGGTTCTGGGAGAGGGAAGAGGAGAACAGGCCGATGGAGAGGAGCGCGGCCCCAAACAAGAACATCCCTAGATATCCGGAGAGGATGGGCCCGACGTCCGGGTTGCCCCCCATCCAGAAGAGGAGCAACGGGTAGACGCCGGTGGCGGCCAGGAGCCCCAGGTAAAGCGTCAGCGCCGCCAGGTACTTGCCCAGCACTACCTCCCAATCCTGAACCGGCGCCGTCAGCAGCAGCTCCAGCGTCCCCAGCCGCTGCTCCTCCGCCAGAAGGCGCATGGTCAGCACCGGGGCCACAAAGAGGAGGATGGTGGTCATCACCCCGAAGATGTAACGCATGGTCGGCTCGGAGCGGCTGAGGACGGTGAAGATCACATCGGTGTAGAAGAAGAACCCCATCATGGCCAGGAACGCCGCCCCGACCAGATAAGCGATCGGCGAGACGAAATAAGCGCTCAACTCACGGCGGGCGATGGCCCAGAGGTTTCGCATCGCGTCCCCCCTCAATCCTGAGCAGTCACTTGCAGGAAGAGGTCCTCAAGGGTGAGGCCGACGGGGCGCAGCTCCATCAGGCGCCAGCCCTGCCGCAGCGCCGCTTCCGCGATGGCCGGGCTGGGGTCTTCCTCCGTATCATCGGCCACATGGATCTCGTAGACGCCGGATTCCAGCCGCTCCACGCGTCGCACCCCGCGCAGGGCGCCCAGGGCGTCCGGGATGCGTCCGTCATCCCTTTCCACCCGCAGGAAGACGCGATCCGGGCGACGGCTGCGCAGCGCCTCCCCCAGGGTCATGTCCGCCCGGATCCGGCCCCGATGGATGATCAGGACACGGTGGCAAACCTGCTGCACCTCCGCCAGGATATGAGTGGAAAGGAGGATGGTGTGGGTCTTCCCCAGCTCCCGGATCAGATCGCGAACCTCTCTGACTTGGCGGGGATCCAAGCCGATCGTGGGCTCATCGAGGATCAAGACGTCCGGGCTGTGCAGGATGGCCTGGGCCAATCCCACCCGTTGACGGTACCCCTTGGAGAGTTTTCCGATCAGTGTATCGGCCTGATCCTCCAGGCCTGTGAGGGCCATGGCGCGCTCGACGGCCGCCTTTCGGTTCGGGACGCCCCGGATCTCGGCCATGAAATTCAGATAGGCGCGCACGCTCATTTCCGGATACAGCGGCACCGTCTCCGGAAGGTAACCGATGTGACGGCGGGCCTCCAGGGACTGGAGGACTGTATCGTAGCCCGCGATACGGGCGCGGCCCCGGGTGGGCGGCATGTAGCCAGTGAGGATGCGCATGGTGGTCGTCTTCCCCGCGCCGTTCGGGCCCAGGAAGCCCACGATCTGCCCGCGCTCCACCCGGAACGTCACATCCTCAATGGCCACGACGTGGTTGCCGTAGATCTTCGTCAATCCCTCGGCCTCGATCATGGGCATCACCCCGCTCCAGAATCATGGGGAAACCGAACGCCGGCAGCAGGATGCCCTCTCGATATGATAGCGGCGAGAGATGCCGGCGGCGGGCGGAACCGGAGGAACCATCACACGGCACGGCGCAGCCCGCTGGCCCGCTCGCGAGGCGCCATGCATACAGAACCCCGCCGGTCAGGCCAGCGGGGCTCTGTATTCCAATATAGGCAACTCGGACGGA
The DNA here is from genome assembly GCF_042408365.1 of Thermoflexus sp. Lineage (GTDB taxonomy): Bacteria > Chloroflexota > Anaerolineae > Thermoflexales > Thermoflexaceae > Thermoflexus. Next base: position 3,664 of record NZ_JBHOQJ010000082.1, on the reverse strand, counting down.
ATTTGTCAAATCAAGCACAAAGAGAAGCGTAGAGGCTCAGCGATCGACGTCCTCCCCACGGATCTCCTTCTCCAGCCACTCGATCGCCTGCTGCATGCGGGCCAGACGGGCATCCGCCCACCGCCGTCCGGTTTCCGTTTGCATCCGCGCGGGCAGAAGGCGGATCTTCCGAAAGAATTCACGGGCGGCGGAATCCTCCTCCCACTCGCCTTCCTCCGCCCACAACGGCCGCTGATGAACGCCGCTGTAGGCAAACAGACGGGCCAGGCCGATGATCCCCAGGGCGTCCAGCTTGTCGGCATCGAACAGGACGCGGGCCTCAAGGGTTCGGGCCGCCCGGGGCTCCCGGAACCGATGGGCCTCAATGGCATGGGCTACCGCCTCGATGAACTCCGGGGACGCCCCGCGTTCCGCCAGCCAACGACGGGCGAAGGCCGCGGAGGCGGCTGCGTGTTCCTCCTCTTCCCTTCGCACATCGTGGAGCAACGCCGCCGCCCGCACCACCGCGAGATCCGCCCCTTCACGCCGCGCAATGCGCTCGGCCAGCCGCATGACCCGAACGACATGGGCGAAATCGTGGACCGGATCGCGATCGGCATACAAAGGGCGGACCTCCTGGGGATCGATCTCCATCGCCCGCACCTCCGTTCGAAATTTTGCAGAGGCAAGCTTTATGGAAACCTCCTAACTATTCCGCATTGGCATGGCGTGAGAAGGGCTGCATTGTTCCGGAACCTCTAAGAAGCGCCGGAAAGGCGCCCTCACCAGATTCGCATGCCATCCCGCCCGACCTCCACCGGGCCGTCAAACAATCGCCGGGCGTGGGCTTCCCATTGCTCGGTATCCACATCCGGCGGCACGTGAACCAAGATCAGCCGACCCGCTCCCGCCTCCCGGGCGATCCGCCCGGCGCCCTCCGGCGGCGTATGCCCCGGGTAATCCCCCGTCGCCTCATGGATCAGAACATCGGCATGGGAAGCCAGACGGATCATCGTTGGGCATGGCTCCGTGTCCGCGGAATACACCACCGCCCCCTCAGGGAACTCGATCCGCAAGGCCAATGTGGGCACGCTGTGAGAAACCGGGGCGGCGATCAGGCGGATTGGCCCCTCCGCTTCAACAGAGGCGCCATACTCCAACGGGACCGGTCGCCACTCAATCGGGAACATGCCGTTCCACGATCGCCACTCGAACAGCTCCAGCAGCGCGCGGGCCCGCTCGAGCGCATCCGCCGGGCCGGCGATCCAGAGCGGACGGGTCCGGCGCTGCAGCCACAAGCCCATCAGGAGCAACGGGAGCCCGTTCAGATGGTCCGGATGCCGGTGGGATACGAAGACCCCCTCCAAGCTCAGCGGATCCCAACCCGCCCGGCGCAGAAGGTGGAAGGGGGATCCGCCCGCCTCGATCAGGATCAGGCGGCCCGCGTCCTCCACCACCAGACTGACATAATCCCGCTGAGAATCCGGGACAGCGCCCGAGGTTCCCAAAAGCCAGAGGCCCATCGGATGCAACTCCGAAAGAGGGAATTCAAGTAGGAGCTACGCAGTTCGGTGGTCGCTCCGTTCGGTGTGGGGTGGGGGCCGCCGAAGGCGACCCGCACCCCACAAAACTACCGAAAATGGGCGAAGCACTACGGGCCTTTCCGGGCCCCACCTGCCTTCCGTCCATTCCGGCCGCCGGGCTTTTCGTAAACCGCAGGGGCGATGAGGCGGATCAAGGTTTCATTGCTTTTGAGGCTGACCACCACCGCCCCGGGCCGTGCCCGCCCGGCTTTGGGAATATCCTTGACCTTCACCGCCCTCACCGTCCCCCGGCTGCCTACCACCCATAGGGTCTCCTCCTCCTCCACCGCCGCCACCCCGACGACCGGTCCCGTTTTCGCCGAAACCGCCGCCGTTTGCACCCCCACGCCATACCGGCCCTGACGCGGATACTCCCGCGCCGCCGTCCGTTTCATGAAGCCCTGAGCCGTCCCGATCACAATCCCTCCCTGCGGTTTCACCCGGACGGCCCCTACCACGTAATCGTTCTCCCCCAGTTTGATGCCCAGCACCCCAGCGGCGCTCAGGCCCATCACGCGGACCTCCTCCTCCGCAAACCGGATGGCCTGACCCTCCGCCGTCGCCAGGAGGATCTCCCCATCCCCATAGGTGGTGAAGGCGGCCGCCAGCGCATCCGCCTCCCCGATCCCCATCGCGGAGAAGGCGCCGGGACGGTTCAGGTCCGCCCATGCGACGCGCTTGCACATCGCGTTCCGGGTCACCAGGAACACATAAGGGCCGGCCCCGTTCGCATCGACCCGCCCCGGCATGGGCAAGGCTGCCACCACGGTTTCATCTTCCGGAATAGAGACCAAATCCGAAATCGGGGTCCCCTCCTCACCCTCGGGGATCCGGTGCGCCGCCACCATCGCCGCCGTGCCCCGATCGGTAAATAAAACGACCGCGCCGCGGGTGTTTCCACGCACCAACGCCACCGGCCGATCCCCATGAGGCCACGCCGGGCCACCCCGAAGCGGCGTTCGGACCATCCGGCCACCCGCCGTCACAACCACCCAGACCGGCTGGTCGGGCATCAGGTCCTCCGCCGTCAGCGCCCCCCGAGGCCGGTCCGCAATCAGCGTCCGTCGGGCGTCCCCATACTTCGCCCTCAGCTCCTGAAGCTCCTCCCGGATCGCGGCCAGGATTTTCTTCGGATGGGCCAACAGGTCCTCCAGCTCCCGGATCCGCCGCTGCTTCTCTTTGTATTCGGCCTCGATCTTCTCCCGCTCCAGGCGGGCCAGCCGCCGCAGCGGCATCTCCAGGATCGCCAGGGCCTGGACCTCCGTCAGCCGATAGCGCCGCATCAGGCCGGCCTTCGCTTCCTCCGCGTCCTTCGAGCGACGGATCAGGGCGATCACTTCATCGAGATGGGCCAGCGCCGTCAGCAGCCCCTCCAGGATGTGGGCCCGCTCCCGGGCCCGGGCCAGCTCGTATTCGCTGCGGCGTCGAACCACCTGCTGGCGATGTTCCAGGAACAGCTGAAGCACTTTCTTTAGGGGAAGCAACCGCGGCTCCCCATCCACCAGGGCCAGCATCTGGACGCCGAAGGTGGTCTGGAGGGGCGTGTGCTTATAGAGGGCCGCCAAGACCTCCCGCGGGTCGGCCGTGCGGGCGACCTCAATGACCAGCCGCATCCCCCGCCGGTCCGATTCGTCCCGCAGATCTGTGATCCCCTCGATCCGCCCCTCGCGCGCCAGCTCGGCGATCCGCTCGATGAGGGCCGCCTTGTTCACCTGATAGGGCAGCTCCGTCACCACAATGCGAACCTTCCCCCGCTCGGCCTCCTCGATGTGAGCGCGGGCCTGCACCACGAACTGCCCCTTCCCCACGGCGTAAGCGGTCCGCACCGCGTCGGTCTCGCCGTCATCGGCGTAGCGGAAAACCACCCCGCCCGTCGGGAAGTCCGGGCCCTTGATGAAGGCCATCAGATCATCCACCGTGATGCGATCCAGGCGTCCCCAGTTGTCGATCATATAGCAGAGGGCGTCGCAGACCTCGGCGAGGTTATGAGGGGGGATGTTGGTGGCCATCCCCACGGCGATCCCCGAGGCCCCGTTGATCAGCAGCTGCGGCGCCCTCGCCGGCAGCACCACCGGCTCCCGCAGCGAACCGTCGAAATTGTC
>NZ_JBHOQJ010000151.1:0-12047 GCF_042408365.1 Thermoflexus sp. | reverse complement strand
CCTCGAGCGCCCGGCCCGCCCCCCAACCCCTACGGAAAACCAACGGCATAACTCCTCAATCCGTGGGATGTGGCTGTGGAATAAGATGCCTATGTAGGGGCACCCCGCTCACCGAACGAGAGAAAGGATCGCGGTTCGAATGGCTTCTTCGCTGGGAACAGCCGTCTGCTCCAAGGGGCGAGCGTAAGGGATGGGGATGTCCAAGGCGGCCACTCGGCGCACAGGAGCCTTTAATCGGTGAGGGATGGTCTCGGCAACCCGGGCGGCGATCTCGGCCCCAAAGCCGTGGTTAAGGGCTCCCTCTTCAACGGTCACGAGCCGTCCGGTTTTCATCACCGAGCGCAAAATGGTGGCCAGATCCAGCGGGACCAAGGTACGCGGATCGATCACTTCGGCCTCAATCCCCTCTTGGGCCAGCTCATCCGCCACTCGTAGGGCCACGGGCACCATGCTGCCGATCGCGACCACGGTCACATCCCGCCCCGGGCGCTTCACGTCCGCCACCCCGATGGGCGCTACGTAATCCCCTTCGGGAATTTGGCCTGTCTGTAAATATAACAGTTTGTTCTCGAAGAAAAGCACGGGGTTGTTGGATCGGATCGCCGCTTTCAGGAGGCCCTTCGCGTCGAAGGGGGTGGAGGGCGCGATCACGATAAGCCCCGGGATACCCGTGAACAGCGCTTCGAGGCTTTGGCTGTGCTGAGCCGCCATTCCCAGCCCAGCGCCTCCGGGAGTGCGCACCACCAGCGGGAGGGCGTATTGTCCCCCGGACATATACCGCAATTTGGCCGCCTGATTCACCAAAGGATCCATACAAGTGGTCAGGAAGTCCGAGAAAAGGATCTCGACCACAGGGCGCATGCCGCACATCGCCGCCCCCACCGCGGCGCCGACGATGGCATACTCGCTGATCGGGGTGTCCAGCACGCGCCCCGTGAACTCCTCGGCCAGACCGGCCGTGACGGCAAAGTATCCTCCGTGGCTGACATCCTCCCCCATCAGGAAAACCGTGGGGTCACGCGCCATCTCCTCGGCCAGCGCCTCCCACAGGGCCTGGGCGTACGTGACCTCCCGGGTGGAAGGCGGTGGGGGAGAGGGTCGGTAAAGTGCGATGGGGTCCGGCGCGAAGACATCTTCGGTGAGGGATGTGGGGGATGGGAAGGGCGCCGCTTCCGCCTTCCGGGCGGCCTCGGCCACGCGGGCTTCCGCTTCCTCCTGAAGGGAAGCCACATCGGCGGCCGAAAGGAGCCCTTCGGCTTGCAGGCGCTCCGCCCACAAGCGAATCGGGTCGCGCGCCTGCCAGCGGGCCACCTCCTCCGGCGGCCGATAGCGGGCGCTCTCCCCCTCGACGTGCCCACACCAGCGATAGGTGAGGCATTCGATCAGGGCCGGCCCCTCGCCGCGGCGGGCGCGTTCCACCATCTCCGATACGGCTTCATAGACGGCCCACACGTCGTTCCCGTCCACCTGAACGCCGGGGATCCCATAGGCGAGCGCGCGATCGGCCAGGCGCGTCGCGCGGGTGTGCTTCGCCAGGGGGGTGAATTCGGCGTACTGGTTGTTTTCCACGATGAAAATCACCGGCAGGTTGAAAACGGCGGCGAAATTCACGGCCTCGTGGAACATCCCCTGATTGGTAGCCCCATCCCCCACAAAGGCCAGGCTGACCGAGGGGGAGCCCCGAAGCTTGCTGGCGAGCGCCGCACCGGTGGCGATGAGCGCGGAAGCCCCGACGATGCCGTTGGCTCCCAGGGCGCCGACCCGGGCATCGGTCACATGCATCGAACCCCCTTTGCCCTTGCACAGGCCCGTGGCCCGGCCGTAGATCTCCGCCATCATGCTATCCAGGTCCGCCCCTTTGGCGATCATATGCCCGTGGCCGCGGTGGGTGGTGGCCATTGTATCGGTGGGTCGGAGCGCGAAGCAGGCCCCTACCGCGGTGGCTTCCTGGCCGATGGAAAGATGAATGGCCTCCGTGGGGAGGTGGCCCTCGGCGAAGGCGCGGCTGAGGTGTTCCTCAAAGGCCCGGATGAGTAACATGCGGCGCAGCATCTCCCGCCTCAAGTCGGGGAGATCCGTGGGAAGGAGGGATGGAACGGGTGAGGGCAGGGTCGGTGGGGCCTCGCCCTCCAGCAGAGGGATGAAATGCCGGTTCAAGGCAGCGAAGTCTAAGGCGGGCGGCGGGGGCTCTGGGCGAAGGCGGCCCAGGCGCTCTCGGAGGCGGCGCCACCAAGCGCGGGCTTCGAGAGGTTGGGGGACGGGCCTGGGTGGAGGGAGGAGGTCCTCACGGCCCAGCTCCTTCAGGACCTCCCGGTAAACAGCGAAGGCGGGGCGGATCGCCGGCAGCAACTTGAGGGCCTTGGCCACCGATCCCTTGGCGATCACCTGTCGGGTGGCGATGGCCCTCGGCACATGGAGCTCCCCCAGCCAGAACCGGTGGGCCACGTCCGCGGCCTGGATCATCTCCACATCCGCGGGCAGGTCCGAGGGTCCGAACGTGTAAGTGATGGGGGCGCGGCGAAGGTCGATGGTGACCTCTCCCTCCGGGTCGTGCCATCGGAAGCGGACCACTAGGTTCCCTTCCAGAAGACGGGCCGTAAGCTCCGGATCCTTCCTCAAGCGATCAAAAAGAGCCCCCATAACGGTATACAGTTCTTCCGTAGATCGGAACACGCTCATTTCGGTGACCTCCGAGCTCGCTTCTTTTGGGAAGAATCATTCGGATGACCCAACAGTCTCGTAGATGTAGGCAACCCGACTCCATAGACATCCATGTGTAGGGGCACCCCTTGTGGGTGCCCCTACACATGGGGGCCCCATCTCACGGCCATACCTCACCGAAATTCCCCATGGAAAGATCACCCCTACGCCTTCGGGCGGCGACCGGCGAGATGAGAGGGCGATTCCTCTGCCCGCTCGTGGCTTGCTGACCTCTCAGGGGCGCCGGCGGGCTGCCAGGAAGGCTTCCAGGGCGCCGTAGCCATCGTACTGATATCGGAAATCCGTGACCTTGGTGCCGTCCGCCACCCAGGGGTTGCCAACTGCCCCAATTTTGTTAACATCTGTTGCGATGTGAGGGACGCTACGGTCATCGCTCGGCCTGTTGGTGAGCCCGGAAGGCGCTGGAGGTCATGGAATGCGGGTGAACCAGGCCTTTCGCTTGGAGCTCGCCCCCAACGTCGCGCAGCGCATCGCTCTCGCCCAGTCCGTGGGGGCGGCCCGCTTCGCCTCCCACGGGGGCCTGGCCCGCTGCCGGGAAGCCCTGGAACAGGGGAGACGCGTCCCCTCCGCCCAGGAGCTGCACAAGGCGTGGAACCGGTGGAAGCGGGAGAACGCCCCCTGGTGGGTGGAGGTCTCCCAGTGCGCCCCCCAGGAGGCTTTCCGGGACCTCGAGCGGGCCTTCCGGAACTGGCGCGCGGGGCGAGCGGGCAGACCCCGCTTCAAGCGGAAGAAATCCCTGGATGACCACAAGGCCCGCCTGACTGGTTCCATCTGGGTGTCCTCTCGCCACGTGCTGCTGCCCCGCATCGGGAGGATCCGCACCCAGGAGCGGACGGAGAAGCTTCTTTCCCCCCTTCAAGCGGGGAAGGCCCGGATCCTTTCGGCCACCATCGCGCGGGAGGCCGACCGCTGGTTCGTGCGCCTCCCGGGCGAGGTGGAGCGCCCGGATCCCGTCCCCCGGGAAGGGGAGCCGGTGGGGGTGGATCTGGGGCTGTCCGCGTTCTTGGTGCTGTCGGACGGGACGCGGATGGAGGCCCCCAAACCCTTGGCGAAAGCCCTGCGAGGTTTGCGCCGTCTCTCGCGACAGCTTTCCCGCCAGCCGAAGGGATCCCGCCACCACGCCCAGGCTTCGTTGCGGTTGGCCCGGTGGCACCGCCGGATCCGGAACCTCCGCCGCGGTTGCCTGCCTCCGGTCCCCACCGGGCGGGCGAAACCCCAGCCGGTGCGGGGGGTGGAGGCGCTGAACGGGCGGGGGATGGTCCCGGGCCGGCTTTCCCGGTCGATCGCCGATGCGGGATGGGGGATGTTCCTTCGGCTCCTGGCCTACAGAGCCCAATGGGATGGGGCGACGCTCATCGTGGCCCCGCCGGATTTCCCGTCCACCCGGCGTGGCTCGCGGTGTGGAGGGGTGGGGCCGAAGGCGCCCCGGTCGGTGCGCGTGTTTCGGGGCGGGAGGTGTGGGCGGGAGATCGATCGGGATCTCAATGCCGCCTGGAACTTGAGGCACTATGGGTTGGCCGCCCGCAAAGGCCCTACCGGGAGTTCCCCGGGAACTTGGGGCACCCCGCGCGATCCTTTGGATCGCGCAGGGTGCCCGTTGGCCTGTGGAGATCCCTCTGGCGGCGGAACGGGCCTCTGGGTCCGGTCGACGAGCCATGGGTTGATGAAGCAGGAAGGGGCCGGTCATCGATGGAACCCTTCGGGGTGAAATCGATGACGATGAGTCGCGGAACGGCGCGTGAAATAGCGGGCCATGAAGTTGTCCATATGCGGTCCGGTGACGATGGTGGCCCGGGTAATCAAAACGCGGCACTCGGGATGCTCCTGGGCGTAACGGGCGACCAGTTCCTCCTGAATCAGCTTGTCCTCCACGTAAGGGAAACCGGGCCGCCCCCGCAAAGGCGCGGTCTCCGGGATCGCGGGCAAGTTCTCGGGCCGGGCCCCATAGACCGTGGCGCTGCTGGGGATCAGCAGCGCCTCGACCCGGGCGGCGTGGCATGCGTCCAGGAAATTCTTCGTGCCATCCACGTTCACCTGGCGTTCATATTTCCAGTCGTGAATGGGATTGAGGATGAAGGCCAGATGTACGCCCATGCGCACCCTGTGGGTGACAAAGAGATCGGCCATCGGATGGGTGACGTCATGGCGGATGAAGACGACCTTCTCGTGCGCGAAGGGGAGCGGGCGGATATCCAAGGCCAAGATACGCTCGATCTCGGGCGCCTCCGCCAAGATCCGGATCAGACGCTGACCGATGTAGCCGGACGCCCCGGTGATCGCTACCACCGTCATCGCAAGCCTCCTCTTTCATCCCGAGCGCATGCGGTTCGGATGCTGTGGGCTGTGCTTAGAAAGACATGCGCCAAGCGCTGCTCAGTCCCTGTGGGAGCGCTCCTCCCATGCCGCCCACTCCAGAAGCCACAAGCGGGAGAAGAGCGTCCAGGCGAATGTGCTTCCGAACAGGGCCCCGGTGAGGACCCGCAGGAGCGGCGTGCTCTCCCGAGGGGTGAAGGGGCTGACGAGGGCCAGAGCATAGGACACGAACTGCGAACCTCCATCCAGGGTGATCGGAGCCAGGCCGAAGGCCAGGAAGGCCCAGATGGGAAGCGGACGCCAAGGGCGACCTTGGAGGAGCATGAGGGTGGCGGTCAAGGCCATCGCGGTGTAGATCGCCAGATCGCGTTGACAGAGCGCGATCTTCCACCCGATCCGAGGATCGCCCCTGAAAGCCCGCGGCCATGGATAATCCGGCAACCGCTCCAACCCCACGCGTTCCCGGAGATTTTCCAGGGTGTAAGTCGGCTGTTCCCCGAACAGAAAGAAGGAACGCTGGGGAAGCTGATGACACGTGAAGGAGTATAAAGTATAAAGCACCGATGCGGGATCGGCGAGCCCGCCGGCCATCAGGAAGGGGGGCAAAACCGCCCCGCCCACGTAAACCCAGAGCCCAAGGGTCAACAATCGGATGCTGAGAGGGATCCTGCGCGCGAATGGCTTGACAGTCACTCAGTGCCCCTTTAGAATTTTGTTTGGCAACCCCTGGCGCGGAGTCCTCGAGGGGTTTAGGGGGTGGGGGAGCTTTGCGAGCGGCCCCATTCCCGAAAGTGAGCTTTATCCTCACCCCCGCGCTGGGTTTGCGCAGTGATCCTGTGGATGCACGAAGCGTGCCGGGGTGGCGGAACTGGAAGACGCGCCTGACTCAAAATCAGGTGGCCGCAAGGCCGTGCGGGTTCGACTCCCGCCCCCGGCACTTTCAATTTTAGTGTGGGTTTTTACGCCCTCCAAGCACCCTCGACCGGGGTTGTCTTCCCTTTAGTATAGCGGGCTCCTCCTCTCATCCGTTGGCCCTCTGGATCCCCCAGCCTGGGCGTTTCATCATATAGAGGCTTGGGGGCCGAGTCCGAAAGGGGAGATTTAATGATTTGCGTGATATAATCGAAGTGGAATTCGGAGGACAGGAGGTCGCTTGTGAATTCGGCGCGGTTGCGCAATGGGCTCATCTGGCTCCTCATCGCCATCACGTTGATCGTGTTCCTGGCCATGGGTCGGGGCTCTGGGGGGCGAGGGGAGTCGGTCTCCCTCACGGACATCGCCGCCCGTCTGGAGGCCGGCGAGGTGAAGAAAGTGGTGGTCAGCGGGGATTATGTTCAGGTGGAGCTCAAAAACGGGAAGACCCTGACCACCGTGAAGGAGGGCGGCTCCACCTTCCTCGATCAAATGAAGGCCCTGGGGGTGCCGGAGGACAAACTGCGGAGCATCCAGTATGTCCCGGAGCGCCCCAATGAATGGGGAAGCATCCTGATCGCCTTCCTCACCTATGGGTTGCCGGTCCTGTTAGTGGTGGGCCTCTTCTACTTCATCCTGCGCCAAGCGCAGGCCCCGGGCAACCAGGCCTTCAATTTCAGCAAGAGCCGGGCCCGTATGTTCACCGGCGAGCGCCCTACGGTGACGTTTGATGATGTGGCCGGTGTCGATGAGGCCAAGCAGGAGCTTCAGGAAGTGGTGGAGTTCCTGAAGGAGCCAGAGAAATTCATCGCCCTCGGCGCCCGCATCCCCAAGGGTGTCCTTCTGGTTGGCCCGCCGGGCACGGGCAAGACGCTCCTGGCCAAGGCGGTCTCCGGCGAGGCCGGCGTGCCCTTCTTCTCGATCTCAGGCTCTGAGTTCGTGGAGATGTTCGTCGGTGTGGGCGCGGCCCGGGTGCGGGATCTCTTCGAGCAGGCCAAGCGGCACAGCCCGTGCATCGTGTTCATCGATGAGATCGACGCGGTCGGCCGTTACCGCGGCGCGGGCATCGGAGGCAGCCATGACGAGCGGGAGCAGACCCTTAACCAGATCCTGGTGGAGATGGACGGCTTCGATACCGATACCAATGTGATCGTCATGGCCGCGACCAACCGTCCGGACATCCTCGACCCCGCCCTATTGCGCCCTGGGCGCTTTGATCGGCGGGTGATCCTGGACCGTCCGGATGTGAGGGGACGGGAGGCAATCTTCCGGGTCCATCTGCGGGGCAAGCCGCTGGACGACGATGTGGACGTTTCCATACTGGCTCGAGCCACGCCCGGTTTCGTGGGGGCGGACATCGCCAACGTGGTGAATGAGGCCGCGATCTTGGCGGCGCGTAAGAACAAGAAGAAGATTTCCATGAAGGACTTCGAGGAGGCCATCGAGAAGGTCATCGCCGGCCCGGAGCGCAAGAGCCGGATCATCACCGAGCGGGAGAAGCGCATTATCGCTTACCATGAGGCCGGTCACGCGGTGGTCGCCTACTATCTGCCAAACTGTGACCCTGTGCACAAGGTCACGATCATCGCTCGAGGGATGGCTGGCGGTTATACCCTTGCCCTGCCCGAGGAGGATCGCACGCTGTGGACCCGGTCTAAGTTCCTGGACGATATGGCGATGGCGCTGGGTGGTCGGGCGGCGGAGGAAATCGTCTTCGGCGACATCACCACGGGGGCGGCGGAGGATCTGGAGCGGGTCACTGAGATAGCCCGGGCGATGGTAACTCGCTATGGGATGAGCGAGAAGCTGGGCCCGATGGTCTTCGGCAAAAAGGAGGAGTTGATCTTCCTGGGCAAGGAGATCGCGGAGCAGCGCGATTATAGCGACGCCGTCGCTCAGGAGATCGACGCTGAGGTACGGCGCCTGGTGATGGAAGCTTACGAACGGGCGAAGCGGATTCTTATGGAGCACCGAGACAAGCTGGAGGCCGTGGCCCAGAAGCTGATGGAGATCGAGACGCTGGACGCCGAGACCTTCCGGGCGATTATGGAAGGTCGGACGCCGCCAGAGCCGAAGTCGCCTGGCACAGCCGGCCCGGCGCCTCAGCCGGCCACGCCGCACCCGAGTGCGCCTGCCCCCAGCCCGGGCCCCGCGCCCATGCCCGTCCCGGCATGATTTTCACCACCGCTCAATCCCATCATCGCGGGAAAACGGAGGAGGGGAAGCGCGTTGGCGCTTCCCCTCTTTCCTTCATGGCCGAACCTCGATCTCTCCCAGCGGCACGGCATCCATCGGATACCGCGTGCCCGAAGGATCCGTCGCCCGCCAGCGTCCCTCCTCCGAATACCAACCGACGAAAATCCGATACCGGCCGGCCGGGAGATCGCTCGGGATCTCGAGTTTGTGCACATCTTCCGCATATTCTCCCGGCTCCCAGGTGAGGATAGGGCGTCGACCTCCCTGCGGAGGCGCATCACCGGTCGCCAGCGGCGGTTGATCTGGAAGGCGCGCGAGATGCACGAACACCACCCCGGGTCGCTCCGGACGGCGAAGCACGTGCCAGGCCAGGCGGACCTCCACGGTTTCGCCCGGGGCGGCCTGTCCCGGGGCGATCTCATAGCGATCCAGGCAGATTTGATCCTCGAAGCATGCCCGCCCCTCAACCGCCAGTGGGATCGGCTTGCGGCGGACCGGCCACGGGGAGAGGGCAAGCGTGAGCACGGGTCGGCTCGTGCGGTGGAAGGGCCACAGGGTCTCCCATGGGAGCTCCCTTCCCGCCGCGTCGTAGAGAACTAGGCGGATCTGGCCATAGCCGCGGAGATCGTGGGGAAGCGGAAGGATAATCCGCTGGGCGATGATCTGACCCGCCTGCCATCGGGCAGACGGGAAGAATGGGGGACCGAGGTCGCTTCGGAACAGGAGCCGGCGGGTTGCTCCTTGCTGCCAGAACAGCGCCATAGTACGCGCGGCTGGGGGCGTGGCCTCCGCCTCCCAGAGCAGGCGGATCGGCAGCCCGAGCCCAGGGAAATACGGGGGATCGACTTCCGGCTGGATGTCCAGCAAGCTGAGCCCGGCGTGGGATCGGGCGCGGGGGGCGGGGCGGGCAGCCGGGCGGGTGTGGCCTTCCAGAGGGAACGGGGGCGATTCCCAAGCGGGCGCCCCGTTGATTGGGATTCGTTGATCGAGGTCAAAAGCTTCCACCCGCAATCGGTAAATCCCTGGCGGGAGACCGGGGGGCAGGCTCAGGCGTACCTGATAGCGCACCAGTTGATCCGTGGGCCATCGATCCGGCGGGTAAGATGGCCAGATCGGCTGACTCTCCCCGGCCCAAATCGTCCCTGTTTCATCGACCAGCTGGATCCTTAACCAGAGGTTCAGCGAGGAGGCTGTTCCTCTCTTCCAGAAGAACCACCACCGGGCGGTGGAGCCGATGTGTTCCGGACCATCCAGCCATCGAAGATGGAGGAAGGGCGGGATTTGAAGATCCACCGGGATCGCTTGAGGGGATGGTGGACGATCCCAATCATATAGCTCGTAGACAAGCACCCGGATCCATATATTACGGCTTGGGAAAACTTGTTGTGTCAAATAAAGGCCCCGAGCGCTCAACCAGTTGAACAACGCCTGATCCGGTCGTGATAAATCTTCCTGGGAAAGGCCTACGATCAGCCAGATGCGCTCAAGCGGCTGAGGATAAGTTTTCAAGATCTGCACTAGATCTTTTTGCTCGCCATTTTCCCGACTGGTTAAGAGAAGGGGGGCGGAACCGCGATAATAGTAGTCCGCCAGGGGGGTGAGCGTCAGATCCTGAAGGATGACCAGATCCCCCGTGGTTGCCCTTTCGCTCACCCATCGTAACGCATCCCGCCAATCATCTTTGAGGGGATAAGGTCGAGAGAAATAGAACCAATCGCTGAGGAGCATGCCGGCGAATACCAACGCGCTCACCAGGATTCCGAACGGGAGGTGACGCCGGATCAAGGTGGCAAGCCCGGCTGAGGCCAGGATATATAAGATGGGCGTGAGCAGGAAAAGATGCCGAATGTTCTGATATAAGGGTTTTAGATGGGAGAGCCCATAGAGGAAAACCAAAGGACCCGCAAAGGAGATCGAGAGCAATAGCCCAGCGGATGGCCTGTGCCGAATGAGGCGCCACGCTCCGATGGCCATCGCCCCCACCCATGCCCATTGAGCGGGGAGCAATAGGGGTTGATCGTAAGGGAAGAAGGCCCCAAAGCCGGAGGCGCGCAACACGTCGATCAGGATGCCCGACAAGGGGACGAAACGGTAATCCCGCTCTGGCCCGCTCAGCAGCCGTTGATAAAAAAATGGGAGAAGAGGCAGGGATGTGGCGAGAACGAGGAGGGCCAGAAACGCCATGCGGCGCAAGTTACGCTGAGGTTGCAAGAGCGCCCAGAGCATCAGTGAGAGGAACAACAGAATGGCTGTGTAGTGTGTTAACAGCATGGCAAGCATGGTTCCAGCGATGGCAATCCCGGCTGGGGCTCGCAAACGCCCATCTTCACAGGTACGAAGCAAGAAGAAGAGAAGGACGGCGCCTTCCAGGGCCAGCAGCGTATACATTCGGGCTTCTTGGCCATACCAGAGATAAAGAGGGGAGATAGACAGTAGGATGACTGCGATCTGAGCGGCAGTGGTTTCCGCCAGGCGCCTCCAAGTGATCCAGGCGAATGGAATCAAAAGGATGGAAGCGTATACGGATGGGAAGCGGAGAGCGAACTCGCTATCCCCAGCCAGGGTGATCCAGGCTTTCAGGAGGGCAAAGTATAGCGGAGGATGGTTGTCGATCGTCTCAATAGGACGGATTCCTCGCAGAACGATGGATCCACGGAGGGCTTCGCCCCATGATGCGCGGGCCCGATAAAGACTTAAGCCCTCATCGTTCCAGAGGGAAGGTCCACTCAAGTGGTGGAGCCGGAGACCAAAGGCCAACATCAGAAGCAGCCCGATCCCAGCCAATCGCACCCGACGGTCCATTTGGCGTAAGAGCCCTCGCGTCATCGCTGCCCGACAGGAATCTGGCAAATTGAGACCAGGAATTCGAATGTTTGTTTGGTGGGAGCCTTCGTCTCCTTGTTACTTTTTGGAACAGAGCACTCTCAGATCAAAGAAAGAACCCGCCCTCGGTAACGAGCGCGCAACTCCTGATTATAAGCATCCGCCCCTTCCAGGTTTCCGGAACGGAAGAGGGGCGGGCGAATGCCGCGGTCCAAGAGCTGGGCGGCAGCCTCGGCGATCACCGCTTGAAGGAGCGCGGCGCCGATGGCTGTCGAGGTGGGTCCCACGTAAAGATCGGGCTCTAAAGAAATCACCGCGTCCCCAGGGGCTCCCATCGTGTCGAGGATCACATCGGCCAGCTCAAAGAGGCGTTTGCCGGACGAATGGCGGGAAGGTAGCGAGCGGCTGAACGCCACGGCGGTCACAGCGATCACCGGAAGGCCATGTCGCTTGCCGTGCAACGCGACCTCAATGGGGGCCGGATTGCGGCCGGAGTGCGAGATCACGATCAGGACGTCGCCGGGGTGGAAGGCATGAGCGGTCAACAGAGCAGCAGCGAATCCCTCCAAGCGCTCGGCCCGCCCAAAGAGCGGATCAAACAACGGGTTCACATTAGCGAATCCTCCCGCACGCCCTACGAGATCCAAGGCCACCAGCTGGGAGTGACCGCTGCCGAACACGTGGATGATCTGATCCGCGGCGACTGTATCCGCGATCAGGCGGGCAGCGGCCTGGATCGTTTCCCGGTTCGCCTCGAAGGCGCGCTGAAGCTGTTCCAGAAGCATTTCGCGATAGCGGCCCCAGCTCATTGGCTCCGCTCCCGTTTTTGGAGTAGGGTTGGGCCGGACGCCGAGGGCGCCAGCCCGTAAACGTATTTTATTCTCTCTCCTTGCCGCTCGGTTTGTGGAAGGGCGCTTGAACACCGGTCTTCAGGGTAATGCTTCTTTCGCGCTTTATGAGGATATGCAGCGGGGGGTCGCGGATGGTCCCACCCCTCTGGATTTCCCTCCCCACGGCCCGAGGGGCCGTGGGGAGGAGGGATAATAAGATATTTGGGGGCGGGCCGGGCGCCGAAGCCGCCC
>NZ_JBHOQJ010000040.1:0-16110 GCF_042408365.1 Thermoflexus sp. | reverse complement strand
GTGGGCCGCCCATAGCGGCCCACCCCTCAAAACGATGGGGACTCCCATCGCCAGACCTCCACCACATCTCCTGCCTGAAGGCCGTTGAGATCCAAAGGGACCATCACCAGGCCGTCCGAGCGGGCCAGGGTGAAGATCATGTTGCTTTTGCCGAACAGCGGCTCCGCCCACCATGTCCCCTCCTGGTTCATTAGACGCACCGGCACCCAATCGATGCGCCCGGGGGCGGAGGGGATGTTATGGGTCAGGCGGGCGGGTTGAAGGGTGGGGGCGGGAGGCTCCAGGCCTTGAAGGATGTAGAGGAGGGGGACGAGGAGCATCCGGGCGACCACGAAGGCGGAGACTGGGTTGCCAGGCAGCCCCAGGACCGGCTTCCCCCGGCAGAAGGCGACCAAGGTGGGTTTCCCGGGGCGGATCGCCAGGCCGTGGGCCAGGATCCCGGGCGGGCCCAGGCGCTCGATGGCCGTGGCGGTGAGATCCCGGGCGCTCACGGAGCTGCCGGCGGTGAAGACCAGGATATCCGCCGCCTCAAAGGCCTCACGGGCCATCCGCTCCAAGGCCTCCAGGCGGTCCGGCGCGATCCCCCAAGGGATCGGCTCCCCGCCGTGCTGACGGATCAGGCCGATCAATGAGTAGGTGTTGACATCCCGAACCTGGCCGGGCCGGGGACTGCGTTCCGGGGGGACGATTTCATCGCCGCTCCCGAGGATGGCGACGCGGGGTTGTCGCACCACCGGCACCTCCACGACCCCCAGCGCCGCCAACGCCCCCAGATCCTGGGGACGCAGGCGGTGGGCGGCCGGGAACGCCAGCGCCCCGGAGGCGATATCCTCCCCCACCCCGATCACGTTCTCCCCAGGAGCCACCGGCCGCAACACCTCGATGGTCTCGGCGTCCAGCCGCTGGGTCCGCTCCAGCATGACGACGGCATCCGCCCCTTGGGGGAGCATCCCGCCGGTGTGGATCAGGGCGGCCTCGCCGGGGCCGATGGAGCGTTCCGGTGCCTGCCCCATGGGGATCTCGCCGATCAGGCGTAGGTAGGCGGGCAGGCTTTCGGTGGCCCCAAACGTATCCGCCGCCCGCACCGCATAGCCGTCCACCGTGCTGCGGGGGAAAGCGGGGAGGGGCTCGGGGGCGAAGATCGGTCGGGCCAGCACGCGCCCCAGGGCCTGGGCGAGGGGCACGGTCTCCATGGGCAGGGGGGAGAGATGCGCCCGCAGCCGCTCCAGCGCGGTCTCCGGCGGCAGCACGGTAAAGAACTCCGGCATCACCCACCTCCTCCTTTTGGGGGCATTGGTGAGGAAGCAGCTCTCGGTCTGGGCCCAGATGCCTCGTGAGCGATGAATAGCGTAGCTTCTATCGTTCATCCCCGCCTGACTTTGACGGCCCCTCTGCTCTTTTTTATAATGCCCCTCGGATTGGATGTCCATCGGCGGACGCTGGTCATTTGCCCTTCGTGGGTGGGGTGCGGGCCGGCGAAGGCCGGCCCGCACCCCACGGACTCCTCCTCGTGTGGCTTTGCGGCACGGGGAGGGGCCATCGGCCCCTTCACGCCATCGTCCCAACATTCAAGTCGACGAAGTATGGACTGCGTAAGTCTCAGATTGAATGGTTTAGGATCTTCTTGCTCGGGAGGATGGAGCGATGATTGATGTGAACGACCTGCGGAAGGGAACCACCTTCATCTTGGATGGCCAGATCTATGAGGTCTTGGAATACCAACACCACAAGCCCGGCCGTGGGAACGCCTTCATCCGAACCAAGTTGCGCAACCTGCGCACGGGGGCGATCATCGATAAGACATTTCTCTCTGGAGATCGGGTGCAGGATATCCGGGTGGAGAACCGGGAGGTCCAATTCCTGTATCGGGAGGGCGATCTTTACTACATGATGGACACCCGGACGTACGAGCAGATCCCCGTTCCGGCGGAGCGTTTGGGGGAGGCGGTGAACTTCCTGAAGGAGGGCATCACATTGATCCTGCGGGAATACGATGGCGAGCCCCTGGGCGTGGAGCTGCCCGTGACCGTAGACCTGCAGGTCGTGGAGGCGGAACCAGGGGTGAAGGGGGATACGGCCTCTGGCGCGGATAAGTGGGTCGTGGTGGAGACCGGCTATCGGCTTCGGGTCCCCCTTTTCGTCAATGAGGGCGATCTCATCCGGGTGGATACCCGGACCGGGGAGTATGTGACCCGGGTCGGCTGAAAGATGCTCATCGGACTCTCTTTGCAGGAGGCTTTCATGCAACCACGTCGCGTGGTGATCACGGGAATGGGGGCGATCACCCCGCTCGGCTTGGATGTGCCGACCACTTGGGCGAACGCGATCGCCGGGCGTTCCGGGGTGGGGCCCATCACGCTGTTCGATGCTTCTACGCTTAACGTCCGAATCGCCGCCGAGGTGAAAGGGTTCGATCCGTTGAACTATATGGACGCCCGGGAGGCGCGGCGGCGGGACCGCTTCGAGCAGTTCGCGGTGGCGGCCACGCAAGAAGCGGTGCGCCAGGCGAACCTCCGCATCACGGATTCGATCGCCGATGAGGTCGGGGTGATCATCGGCTCAGCGATCGGTGGTGCCCAAACGTTTGCCGAGGGGGTGGAGATAGCGCTCCACAAGAGCCCCCGCTTGCTCCATCCCTTTGTGATCCCCATGGTGATCACGGATGGGGCATCGGCGCAGATCGCGATCGAGCTGGGGGCGCGGGGCCCGAACTTCGCCACGGTCTCCGCGTGCTCAGCAGGGGCGGACGCCATCGGCATCGCTTATGAGCTGATCCGCAGCGGGGACTGCCGGGTGTGCATCGCAGGGGGCGCCGAGGCCAGCATCACTTACGTCGGCATCGCGGCGTTCGACCGCATCGGGGCGATGTCCCGACGGAACGATGACCCGACGGGCGCCTGTCGGCCGTTCGATCGGGATCGGGATGGCACGGTGATGGGGGAGGGGGCGGCGGTTCTGGTGCTGGAGGACCTGGAGTTCGCCCTGGCCCGTGGAGCGGAGCCCCTGGCGGAGATCATCGGCTATGGGGCGACCTCCGATGCCTATCATCCGATCGCCCCCGATGAGAACGGGGCCGGGGCGGCCCGGGCGATGGCCAAGGCCCTCCGCAAGGCGGGGATCCGCCCCGAGGAGGTGGACTACATCAACGCCCATGGGACCGGGACCCCGCTCAACGACAAGACGGAGACCATGGCCATCAAGACGGTCTTCGGGGAGCGGGCGTATGAGATCCCTGTCAGCGCCACCAAATCCATGACCGGCCACATGATCGGCGCCACCGGCGCCCTGGAGGCGATCTTCTGTGTGATGGCCATCCGGGAGGGGATCATTCCCCCCACGATCAACCTGCGGAACCCGGATCCGGAGTGCGACCTGGATTACGTGCCTAACGTCGCCCGGCGCAAAGAGGTTCGCATCGCGATCAGCAACGCCTTTGGTTTCGGGGGCCATAACAGCGTGCTGGTGCTGCGACGTTGGGAGTAGCGCTTCGTCACAAGGGGTTGTGGGTGGGCCGGGTGTCGAAGGCGCCCGGCCCACCCACAGGTTGACCTCTCCTCCCCACGGCTTAAAAGACCATAGGGAGGAGCATGAACTTGAGGGGTTGGGGGCCGCCGGCGAGGCCTCCAATCCCTCAAGTGTTTTTCCCCCGAACGTAGGGAAGCGTTATATGGTGTATAGAGAGGGGTGTGGCGGGGATGAAGCGTCCCCATCCGGGCGTCCCGCAGAACGTCCCCTCTGAGATGACCACCTGGCCGCGGACCATCACCAAGCGCACCCGACCCCGAACCCGCCACCCTTCATACGGCGTGTAGCCTGCTATCGTGTGCAGGCGGTCGGCGGAGAGGGTGTCCTCCGGCTCCGGATCGTAGAGGACCAAGTCGGCGTCCGCGCCCGGCTGCAACGCTCCCTTGCGGGGGTAAAGCCCGAACAGCTTCGCCGGGTTCGTCGCACACAGGCGCACCAAATCCGGCCACCCGATGCGGCCCTCGAGGACGCCGAAGGTGTAGAGGAGCGGCAGCATGGTTTCGATCCCCGGCAACCCTCCAGGGGTGGTGAGGAACGAGCCGGTGGCCATCTTCTGGCCTAACGCGTAGTCGCAGTGGTCTGTCCCGATAGTCGCGATCCAGCCTCGATGCAGCCGTTCCCACAACCCGGCTCGCTCGGCGGCCGCGCGGAGGGGCGGCTGGAGGATATACCACTCCGGATGGGAGCCTTCGTAGGCGGTCTCATCCAGGAGGAGGTATTGGGGGCAGGTCTCGGCAAAAGCCAGCTGGCCGCGTTGGGCCGCCTCGTGAACCAGGTCGACGGACCGGGTGGTGGAGCAGTGAACGATATAGACGGGGGCGCGGGCCTCGGCGGCCAGGAAGAGCACCCGATGCACCGCTTCGACCTCCGCGAGCGGCGGGCGCGAGCGCCCGTGCTCCCGCAAGCTGGTTCGGCCCTCCGCTTTCAGGCGTTCGATCGCCTCCGTCACGATGGCGTCGTTCTCGCAATGGACCATCGTTAACAGCCCCAGCGCGCCGGCCGCCCGCATCACACGCAGGAGCGTTGCGTCGTCCGCATAGTAGTTGGGGCGGTAAGTGGTGTAGAGCTTGATGCCGGCCACCCCTCGGGCGGTCAGTTTCCCCAACTCTCCTTCTTTCCCTGGGGGCAGATCCGTTACCATCATATGGAGCGCATAATCCACGACGGCCTTCTCGCGGGCCTCCTCCAGGCGAGCCGCCAAGGCCTCCTCGAAGGTCTGGCCGCGGAACTGGGTGGCGAAATCGACCACGGTGGTCACCCCGCCGAACGCCGCCGCCCGGGTGCCGATGAACCAGTCGTCATCTGTGCGGTAGATCCCGGTATCCAGAGCGATGTGGACGTGAGGATCCACCAGGCCAGGGAGGACCATGCATCCGGTGGCATCCACCGTCGGCTCGTCCGGGCGGGGGAGGAGGTCCCCGATGGCCGCGATCCGCTCCCCCTCCACCCGGACGTCCGCCTGCAGCATCCCTTCCGCCGTCACCAGCGTTCCGTTCCGGATGAGCATTGGGATCCCTCCTGGATAGGACAGCGTGCCATCCTTAGTTTAGAGAACTTTTCCCCATCCAATGAAGCCCGCTCCTCCCATCGCATATCCGGAGCCAGCTTTATCCACATTTCATTTTTGGTTTTGATCCCCCTCCTCACGGCCCTTAGGGCAGTTAGCCCTTACCATCCCATATCCGCAAAACAAAAATGGAAGGGGCGCTGGAGAGACGACCGGTATCAAGGGGTCAGAGGGATCCCCAATCGGATCAGGAGCGCGTTGATGAAGGGGGTCAGGGCCACCAGGAGGGGGGCGATGAGTAACCCTGGGAGGAAGCTGGCCACACGCACCCGTTTCAGATCCAGCAACAGCAGCCCGATCCCCAGGATCATCGCGCCGCCGACCGCGGTCATCTCGGTGATCATGGCCTCCGTGAGGAGCGCCTTGGCCAGGCCGGCCCCCAGGGTGAGGGATCCCTGGTAGATCAGCACCGTCAGGGCGGCGAACATCACCCCAATCCCCAGGGAGGCGCTGAAGGCGAGGGAGGCAAAGCCATCCAAAGTGGCCTTGATGGCCAGGAGGGTGTAGTTTCCGGTGAGGCCGTCCTGGATCGAGCCCAGGATGGTCATGGGGCCGACGCAGAAGACCAAGCTGGCGGTGACGAAGCCTTTCACGAAGGTGCTGCCCTCCCCGCTGCTTCCCGAGACACGGGCCTCCAGCCAGCGACCCAGAGCCTGCAGGCGTTCCTCGAGGCCCAGCCACTCCCCGATCACCCCGCCGAGGAGCAGGGCTGCCAGCATCCGGAGTGGGTTCTCGGTCTGGAGGGCCATGCTCATCCCGATGACCAAGGTCATCAAGCCCAAACCGTGCAGCACGGTCTGGCGGATGCGCTCCGGCAAGCGGCGGCCCACCACCAGCCCAGCGCTGCTCCCCGCCACCACCGTCGCGACGTTGATCAGCGTCCCCACCATATGGATCTTTCCCTCCGGGGGGAGTTTCCAAGGTGTAGGGCGAATGGACAAAGCGCCATCCAGACGATTGGTTTATTTATAGCGCAAATTGCGTCGCTGCGCGGATGGGGCAGCCATACGCCGCGTTGTGCTCGAGGAACGCCTTCTTCAAAGGGTTCAATCACCCGGCCTGCTCCCACTCCAATGGGAAAGGCCGGGCGCAGTTCCATTTAGAGGACTTTGGGGGCGGGAGGGAGGTTGCTTATGAAGAAATCGTGTGGGCGCGGGCCTGCTTCAGCGACCCACGCCCACACGCGACATCGTTTAAACGTTAACACCGTGCGAGCGCTTCTTGCGCTCACACCATGACAAGATCCGAAGCACGCTCTACCGGGCGGCCGCTCCGGCCTCGAGGGACAGGCGGGGGCCAGCCCCTCCAGGCCGGAGCGCTCCTTTAGCCTTGCGGTGGATGCTCCTGGGAGCCGTTGTTCCCGTCTGATGAGGAGGCCTGCCGCCTTCGTCGCAGCTCCTCCATCTGCTTGGGGATCTCCCGGGGTGGGACCGGGGCAAGCCAGCAGGCGTCCGCTCCCACCTCCCGGCTCAACCGGCGGATCGCGCCGTCGATGTAGTAAACCGCGATGGCCACCACGATGTCCCGGGTCTCCGGATTCGACCGGATCTGCCGGCAGAGTTCGAAGGGATCGCCATCCGGTAGGGTGTCGCCGATCAGCACGGCCTCGGGATGTTTCTCCCGGACCTGCTGCAGCGCCTCGGCCATCGTCTTGGCTTCCAGGAGCTCGACCTCGAACCTCCGCAGGCCGATTCGGTAGAGCATGCGCATGTCGTCGTTTTCTTCCACGATCAGGAGTCTCATCGCTCACCTATGCCAGATATAGATAGGGATAAGGGATGTGATCCCGCGCGGACTGGTGCTCGATCCACCGGGCCGCCGCCGCCGCGAAGTCGGTGAGATCCTTCGCCCGCACCTGGAGGAGCCACTGCCGCTCCTCCTCAGTGAGGTCGTAACGGGCCAAGACCTCCGCCCGGCGGGCGCCCAACAGATCCTCCCGGATCCGCTCATCGATCAGGGCCCAGCCCACCAGCTCATCGATCGCCGCTGCCGACATGCTCGTCGCTCCTCTAGCGGAAGTGAATGCCCTGGCTCTTAATCACGAGGGGCTATCACCACCCATCGGCGGGTTCGCCAGCTGGAAGACCGCGCCCACCAGCCAGAGGACGGTCAGGGCCAGGCGGATCGCATGGGGATGGGTCATCAGCCAGGTCACCAGCGCGAGCCCACGGGTCTTCATGGCGCTTCCTCCTTCAGGATTCTGCCTTTATCTTATCGGGGGCTTCTCACGGAACTCTCACGGGGATGGCTAAGGATTTCTAACGATAGGGAAGGGCGGGGATGGGGGAGCCCGCGGGGGCGGGCGGGGACGGAGGCGATCGGGGGTGCGTGGAGCCAGTGGCCTGGACCCCAAGGCCTTCCCCTCTCAGCGGAGAACGGAGCGGTCCTCTCGATTCATTCCAGGGCGCTTGGCGTGCGTAGCGGAAGAGACATCGGCTCAAGCGCTCTGCGATCAGCGAACTTTTCGTTCTGTCCGCTCACGCCAGGCGGAACCGAAGGCTTGTAACCTGCGTGTTCAAAAAGGACGAGCGCTGAAGCGCCGATGGTCTTCCCGAAGGATGTGGATGATCCGATGGCTTTGCGAATGCGGATAACCCACCCCCCTGGGGCACCCACAAGGGGTGCCTTTACAGTGAAGAATACCGATGTCTTGGGTAGGGGCAGGCCTTGTGCCTGCCTTGAGGCACCTCTTTATGGGTGCCTCTACCTCATCTCACGGCCTCACCAGCCGAAGTTCTCTATGGAAGGATCATCCCCACGCATTGGGATGACGACCAAAGCACACGACACGAGCAGAATTATGAGACGGATCGATTCTTAGCCTGTATGATAGATTCATAAAGCGCCCGCGCTTCCGCCGAAGGCTGCAACCCTAGATCCCGCTCCAGGCGGGCGGCGTATTGCCGGTAGACGGCGAGGGCGGCTGCCGGCTGGTCCATGGCTAGGTAGCACCGGACGGCCCCGAGGCAAGCGGCCTCCAGATAGGGGTCGGCCGTAAGGGCCTGCTGGAACCAGGCTAAGGCGGCCTGGGGTTCTCCAGCCTTCAAGGTCCCCTCGGCCAGGGTAAGGAGGGCCTCGATGTAGCGGGTCCGCAGCCGTTCCCGGAGGTCCACCGCCCACTCGGCGTTCCATCCGCTCAGGTAATCTCCACGGTAGAGCTCCACCGCTGCCCGCAGATGGGCCAAGGCCTCGGAGGTCCCCCGAGCCTGGCGGGCCCGCTGGAGATACTCCTCGAACATCCCGACGTCGTACCAATGGGGTTGGCGCCGGTCGAAGGCGTAGCGGCCCTCCCGGAAGACCAGCACCTCCCGCCCCAGGATCCGCTTCAGGCGCCACTTGGCCGAGTGGAACTGGCCGGTGAGCCGGGCAGGTGGGGCGTCGGGCCACAGGGCGGCCCCGATCTCCTCCCGGGTGGCTGAGTCCACGGTGAGCAGATAGAAGAACAGCTCCCAGGCCTTCCGGGCCTCTGGCCACGTCACGAGCTGCCCCTCGATCCACACCTCCCCCGGACCGAACGCCCGGATCTCCAGAGGGGGCAAGGCAGCCCGGGCCGGGGCCCGGTGGGACCGGCCCAGCCGCCGCAGGGGATCCCAGATCGGCGGCCATTCGACCCCCCGCCGTTTTGCCAGGCGAAACAGGTCCTCCGCCCGCCGCAGCTCGGGGAGAAGGGGGGCGATGAGGGCGTCGGGGCCGTTGAGACGGGCGGCCTCCGCGAGCTGCTTCAGCGCCTCCCGGTGCCGGTGGGCGTGGAAATAGGCCCGGGCCATCAGGAAGTGGCCCCACACCCGAGTGGGAAGGTCCGCCTCCTCTAGGCGCTCTAGAGCGGGAGCCATCCGGGAGAGGCCGTCTAGGACCCAGCCGGCCTCCACCTCGGCCATCCCCCGGGAGAGGGCGGCAACAGCAGCCAGCGTCCGCAGCCCGAGGCGGGCGGCGATCTCGGCCGCCTCCTGGAGGACCGGGAGGGCCTCCCGGGCCTTCCCCTGCAGCCGCAGGGCCCGCCCCATCCCCTCCAGCCCGTAGGCCATCAGGAAGGCGTTGCGGATCTCCCGGGCGATCTCCAGGGCGGCCTGGTAGGCCTCCAGAGCCTCCTCCAGTTGCTCTTCATCCCGGGCCAGGTCCGCTAGGCCCACTTGGAGGAACGCCGCCGCCCGCCGGTTACCGGTCTGTTGGGCCAGCCCCAGGCCCTCCTCGTAGTAGCGGCGGGCGGCCTCGAACTGACAGCGGGTGTAAGCCGTATAGCCCATGTTGTTGAGGAGGGTAATAAGCGGCCGGGGGTTCTCCAATGTACGAGCCAAGGCCAGCGCCTCTTGGAGGTAAAGGTCCATCTCCACCAGCCGGTCCTGAGCTCGCAGGGTCTCAGCCAGCTCAATGAGGGTGTTGACAAGATCGTAGGGGGCTTCGATAGACCGGAACAGGGCCATCGCCTGGCGGAGGTCCTGCTCCGCCTCCCGGGGGCGACCCAGGGCGAGGTAGGCGAAGCCCCGCAGCCGGTGGGCGGCGGCCCGGGGATGGATCCACTCCGGCTGGCAACGGGCGAGGGCCACTTCGGCAGCGGCCACCGCATCAGCATGGCGGCCCATTAGGTTTAGGGTTGACGCCCGTTGGATCTCGATCTCCACCCAGATAATCTCGTCCCCGGGCCCGCAGGCCGCCGTGGCTTGCTCTAAAAGGGCCAGGGCTGCCTCCGGGCGGCCGCTATCGGCCAACACCTTGGCTTGATAGAGCAACAGGCGGGGCGCTTCCCTCAGGCGCTCCGGGGGAAGCGCTCGGAACCACCGCCCCAGGGTCTCCAGGCGGCCGGCCGCAAAGAGACTCCGAACGGCGCCCTCCATGGCCTTCGCAGCGGCCTCGTTATCCTCTGCCTCCAGGAAATGGTGAACCGCGGCCTCGGCGTCGCCGCGCTCGGCGAACCATCTCCCCGCCCGCCGGTGCAGCGCCCGGTAGCGGCCCGGGTCTTGCTTTCGCAAATGGAGGTTCAGGAACTCCCGGAACAGATGATGATAGCGATACCAGGGCCCCTCCCGGGTGGTCTCCACCTGGATGAGGAACAGCTGGCGTCGGTCGGCCTCCTCGATCCAGTAGGCGGAATCGGCGCGTTCCCGCACGGCGTTGCAGGCGGCGACGTTGAAGATCGGCAGGATGGCTGTCTCCAGCAGGAACTCCTGGAGCTCCGGCGGCTGGCGGGCGAGGACCTCTTCCTCCAGATAGCGGTAGAGGGTGCCCGGCTCGCCGGGCCGGAGGGTCGGCCAGGCCCCGGCTTCCCGGATGTGCTGGGCCAGCAGGAGGATGGCGGTGATCCAGCCCTCAGTTTCCCGGGCCAGGGCCCGTGCCTCGGCCTCGGAGAGCTCCAAGGCGTAGTAGCGGGCGAAGAGGGTATAAACCTCCTCAGGGGTGAACGCGAGGTGCTGGGCCCCGAGGCCCGTCGCCTGCTGGCGGGCCACCAGGCGGGTGAGCGGAAGGCCGTGGGGGCCGCGGCTGGATAGGAGGATGTGGAGGTGTTCGGGCGCGTGCTCCAACAAGTGACGGACCAAGAGATGGATCCCCGGATGCTCGGCGACCACGTGGTAGTCGTCCAGGACGAGGACAAAGTAATCTGGGATGTTCTCCAGCATGTCGTTGATCATCGCCGTGGCCACGGCGTCGGGGGCGGCCCCGGCCCGCAGGACGCCGAGGGTGGTGCGGCCGAAAGCGGGGAACCGCTCCCGAAGGGCGGCGACCAGATGCTCTGCGAAGCGATGGGTGTTCTGGTCGGTCTCATCCAGGCTATACCAGGCGACGGGGAGATCGGTGTCGTGGTAGAACTGGATGAGGAGCGAGGTTTTCCCGTATCCAGCCGGCGCGGAGATCAGGATGAGGGTCTTGTCGATGTTCTCGTGGAGGAAGTTCAGCAAGCGGGGACGATCCAGCAGCGGACCGCGCCGCACCGGCGGGTGAAGCTTCGTTCGGGCGATCGGGAGCTCGGTGACCATCGTGCCCCCTTCTATGGAACTCCACAAATGCGATTGCGTACTTTGCCTTCTATGGAGGGGGTCCCATGCTGAGCCGGGCACCTTCGGTATTCAACTCGGCATGGAAAGCGATCTTCAAGCTTACGCAGTTGGAGAAATGTTAGCAACATGAGTATATCGGGAAGCGCCAGTTCCAGGCAAGCGTTACGCCTTTTATTTAAACTTTTATTTAAAACAAACAACATAGGAAGGATGTAAGGGGCAGGCACAAGGCCTGCCCGAGGCCTCGTGTTGCCTTGGGGCATCCACAAGGGGTGCCCCTACGTGGCCACCCCCCATCGAAATTCCCTGGGGAGAGATCATCCCCACGCACTAGGGAGACTACCGGATTGGGCAGTTCGCTTTTGGGATTCCCGGTCCGCTGCCGGAATCCCCGTTTCCGCATGCCCTCACCCCGAGTGAGGGCTGAGCAGTTACCGGGTTTTAGCGCCCCACACAGGCGCGGACGTGGTTGCTTTCCGCTTCGTTGCCGGCTTTGTCGTAGGCCTTCACCCAGAACTCGTGGCACCCCAGCAACCGATCCCGCTCCACTTGCCGGAAATACCACTTCGCGTTGAACGGCGGCACGTCCCGCACGGCGAACGGCTGCCCATCCACATAGAACTCCACTCGATCCATGGCGTAATTGTCCGAGACCTCCGTGTTCACACTGATCCACTCATCGGAGAGCTTGTAGCGTTCCCCTTCTCGTGGATACACCACGCGGACCGAAGGGGGCGTGTGATCCACGGTCACGGGAACCACAGCGGTATGCACGCTGCCGTCGTGGCGGACCACGGTGAGCTGCAGGGTGTAGAGGCCATCGGCGAAGCCCGTCGTGTCCCAGTTCTCTAACCAGCCGTTGTCCACCGCGTTGCCGTGATCCGGCCCGATGGGGATCCAAGCGGTGGGGTTCAGGCCCGCGCCCACCGCGATCCGATAGAACGCGACATCCCCTCGGGCGTTGCCGATGATCGGGACGATCCCCCGGACGTAGGCGTAGGGGGCAGGGTTCAGGATGGCCACGTCGCCGACGGGCTGGGCGAACTGGGTGTCGTATTCCGTGGGTGGCTGAGGGATGCCGGCCTCCCGGGCCCAGCTGAGGGCCTCCGGCGGGACCACCAGGAAGACCCTCTCCTCGATTTTGTCGGGCGGCGTGCTGGCGGTGGCCAGCTTGCCGGTTTCCCGGTTGATCAGGAAGGCCTGATGGAGATCACAGGCCTCCTGGGGCTCCGTGCCGGGGATGAAGAGCTCCCGCACCGTTGGGCAATAGGGACCGGGGAGCTTCCCGGAGATGGCGCAAATGGTCTTCTCGATCAGGCCCGGCGGGCGCTGGA
Source organism: Thermoflexus sp. (assembly GCF_042408365.1). Classification (GTDB taxonomy): domain Bacteria; phylum Chloroflexota; class Anaerolineae; order Thermoflexales; family Thermoflexaceae; genus Thermoflexus. The sequence continues at coordinate 3,694 of NZ_JBHOQJ010000040.1, read as the reverse complement.
AAGGTTCCACAGGCAGATTCTGATGGGCGTATTCCATCACGTCGTGCCAAATGGGCGCCGCCCCGGCGATCCCCGATACGTTGCGCATCGGGCTGTTGTCGGTGTTCCCCACCCACACGCCCACAGCCAGCTGAGGCGTGTAGCCGATGGTCCAGTTGTCGGTGAAATCGTTCGTCGTCCCGGTTTTGACCGCGGCGGGCCTGGAGAGCTCCAGCACGTTTCCTCGCCCGAAGGCCTCCCAGCGCGCGGCGTTGTCCGAGAGGATGCTGGTGATCAGATAGGCCACGCGCGGGTCCAGGATGGCCTGCACCTCCGGCTGGCGGTATTCCCAGAGGGTTTTCCCGTCGGGCGTCTCCACCCGGAGCACGGGGACCGGATCCAGCTCGCGGTAGCCGGGCCGACGGCGCGCCTCGGGAACCGGCGCCCCGGCCATGAAGCCGTTGTTGGCGAACACGCTGTAAGCGTAGACCATGTCGATCAGGCGGACCTCGCCGCCTCCCAAGGTGAGGGCCAGGCCATAGTAATCCAAGCCCTTATCGAGGGTGGTGATCCCCATGCGGTGGGCCAAGCGGATCACGTTGGCGATGCCGGCCAGCTGCAGCGCCTCCACCGCCGGGATGTTGTAGCTGCGGGCCAGGGCCAGCCGCATCCGCTGAGGGCCGTGGAACTTGCGATCGTAGTTCTCCGGCGCGTAGGGCGGCATCCCTGGACCCTGGTCGAAGGTCTTGGGCACATCCCAGAACAGGTGGGAGGCGGGGACCCCCTGGCTGAGCAGGGTGGCGTATGTGAAGGGCTTGAAGGAGGAACCGGGCTGCCGTAGGCCGTCGACCGCCACGTTGAAGCGCCCATCGATGGATTCGTCCCAGTAATCGACGCTCCCCACCATCGCCAGGATCTCACCGGTCTTCGGCCGGATGGCCACGAGGGCACCGTTGGTCACATTGCGGTTCTCGGATTTCAGCTTCTCCACGTGGCGGCGGACCGTCTGTTCGGCGTATTGCTGGAGGTCCCAATCCAGCGTGGTGTAGACGCGCAGCCCGCCGCGGTTCACGAGGTCCGGCCCGAAGCGCTCCTCCAGCCAGCGGCGGACATAGATCGAGAAGTGGGGGGCCTTGATGTCGAAGCGCTCGGCGGGCTTGCGCCGGATTTGGATCGGCGCGGCCTTCGCCGCGGCGGCCTGTTCCGGCGTGATGAACCCGGCCTGGACCATCGCGTCCAGCACCACCTCCTGGCGCCGCTTCGCCGCCTCGGGGGCGTCGATGGGGTTGAGGGTGGGGAACTGGGGGATGGCGGCCAGCATCGCCGCCTCCGCCAAGTTGAGCTCCCACACGTGTTTCCCGAAGTAGATCTGGGCCGCCGCCTCGACGCCGTAGGCCAGGTTCCCGTAGAAGTTCGTGTTCAGGTAGAACTCCAGGATCTGATCCTTGGAGTACCGGCGGGAGAGCTCCAGGGCCAGCAGGATCTCCTTCAGCTTGCGCGTATAGGAGCGCTGGTAGCGCTCCTGGGGGTCGATCAGCGTGTTTTTCACCAGCTGCTGGGTGATGGAGGAGCCGCCCTGGACGACCTCGCCGCCGGTGCGCAGATTCACCCACAGGGCCCGCAACAGACCCCGCGGGTTGATCCCCGGGTTCTCGTAGAACGAGCGGTCCTCAATGGCGATGGTCGCCTGGCGCAGCGAAAGGGGGATCTGTTCCAGGGGCACCCACGTGCGATCGCCCCAGGTGGGATCGATGACCTCGTAGAGGAGGACGCGGCCGGTGCGATCGTAGATCTTGGTGGTCTCGAAGGCCCGGGCGCTCGCCTCGATCCGGGAGGGGTCCAGGCTGCGGACGATGCTCACATACAGGGCAGCAGCGCCGGCCACACCGGCAGCGGTCAGCACCCCGAAGGTGGTGGCGATGAAGATCCCAGCCACCAGGGCCAGGCGGATCCACGCGCCGGTTCCCTGGCGGTTGCGGGCCCGCCGCCTCCATCGCCGCTCCATGAGCCACGCCAGTTCGCTGTTCCGTAAAGCCATCGCACACCACCTGAGGGGAGGATACGGCTTCGCCTCACTCCTCACCTAAAGGGGATTGGGGAAGACAATGAAGACCGCCATCCGCCGCCCCTAACCCTTGAAAATCCCCTGAGCGAGATCGCATGCGAACTCTATTCTAATCAGCTTCCGGCAGGGCTCCAATCCGGAGGGGCTACCACCCAAGGGGAATTGGAGCCCGCGAGAGGAGGCGAAAGGGCTCCACCTCCCAAAGCTCCTGCGAGGAGACCAACTGCGTGACTCTTACTGTGTCGAACGGACGGACAGCTCTCCTACATCGCAGCGATCGCCCCCAATCCTTTAAAAAATCGGGCGGGCCCACTGGCCCGCCCGACCATCGATGAACCGTAGGAAGGCGCACAGGAAGGCTGCGGAAGCCATCCGCGGAAGCGGCCGAGCCTCTACCCAGAAGCCCGCACCAGCTCCGGCACATAGACCGGGACACACCAATGGCGATATCGGGGCACCTTCCCTCGAACCACATCGAAGTAAAGATCGTGGAGCCGTCGGGTGATCGGGCCGATCTCCCCGTTGCCCACCGGCCGCCGATCCACCGAGACCACCGGGACGAGCTGGACACCGGTGCCGCAGAGGAACATCTCGTCCGCGTAGTACAGCTCGGTGCGGTCGATATGGCGCTCCACCGTCGAGACCCCCAGCTCGTTGTGGGCGAGCTCGATGATGGTGCGCCGGGTGATCCCCTCAAGGATCTCGTCGGTCACCGGTGGGGTGACCAGGACGCCGTTCCGGACGATGAAGAGGTTCTCCGCGCTCCCCTCGGCCACGTGGCCGTCCTCGGTGAGCACGATGGCCTCGTCGAACCCGTTGAGCATGGCCTCGCTCTTGGCGAGGGCGGAGTTCACGTAGGCGCCGGTGATCTTGGAGCGGGCGGGGATAGCGTTGTCGTTGATCCGCCGCCAGGAGGAGACCATCACGTGGGCCGCCTCGCGCTCGATGTAATGGCCGAAGGGGGTGGTCCAGATGGTCAGCTCCTCCTTGAGGTTATGCAGGCGGACCCCGATGACCTCGTCGGCCTTGTAGGCGATGGGGCGGATGTAGACGTCCTCCCGGTATCCCTCTTTCTGGAGCAGCTCCACTGTGATTTGGGTGAGGTCATCGGGCGTGTAGGGGAAGCTCATCAGGAGCATGCGGGCGGAGGCGAGGAGGCGCTCGTAGTGTTCGCGGGGCCGGAAGATGAAGAGCTGTTGCTCCTCGTCGTTCCAGTAGGCCCGTATCCCTTCGAAGACCCCAGTGCCGTAGTTGAATGCGTGGGTGCGCACGCTGATCACGGCTTCCTCGATGGGCACGATGCGCCCCTTGAAGAACGCGTAACGGCCGCTCATGGCCTTCCCCCTATCGATGAAGTGATGAAACTCGGCGGGCAGGCCGCCCTGTTGAGCTGCCAGAGGGCTCAGCGTCCCTATAAACCGATTCTCCAAAAATCCCCCGCGCTCGGAGGGCTCCTGTCCATTCTGATTATACACTGACGAAGCCGTTCCGTGACGCATCGTCATCGATTTCACCCCGAAGGGCTCCATCGATGACCGGTCCCTTCCTGCTTCCTCGACCCATAGCTCGTCGAACGGACCTGGAGGTCCGTTCCGCCGCCAGAGGGATCTCCACAGGCCAACAGGGTCCCCGCGCGATCCAAAGGATCGC
>NZ_JBHOQJ010000291.1:0-3837 GCF_042408365.1 Thermoflexus sp. | reverse complement strand
CCTCCTCGCAGCCCAGAGGGCTGCGAGGAGGGGGGAAGGGTCACCGGTCCTCCCAAGTGCATATCTTAAAAACATCAAACGGAAAAAGCAGAAATGGCGCACGGCTGTGTGCCTCACCATTTCAGCTTTTTGAAGAGATGGCGGCCGGCTGTCCTGGAACGTTTCAGGGGGGCACGATAGGGACGTGCCCCCTTCTTCTTCCATCCAAAGCGGGCGCTCCAGCACCCGACCTCACATGAGGCCTCTTTCTGGCGTACAGATCCGCTTCGGGCTACCATGCGAACCCGTTTGGGATTAGGAGTTACGTCGTTCGGAACCCGTGAGCGGAGGGGAAATGAGAACGTTTTTGGGGAACGGAGTTGGGCGCTAAAGGCTCCCAACGCTGCCCCCAGAGCCCCCACGAGGAAACCCACTGTGTAACAGGGAGGGAACGGATGCCTTGGGAAGAACTTGAAGCGATTAGCCGGGAGATCCGCTCGGCCCTCGAGGCGAAAAATACCGCACGGGATACGGCATTGGTGCGTTGTCGGGAGCTGACCCGTCTGTGCGCTCTGTCGATCCGGGCCATGCATCGTGAGGATTATGAGGAGGGCGAGCGGCTCCTGGAGGAGGCGCGGCAGGCCGCCTTCACCCTCCAAATGGATCTGACCCCTTTCCCAGAGCTGCTCTATGCGGGCTACACGCAGGATGCACTGAAGGAGTGGGTGGAAGCTTCTATCGTCTACGCGATCGTGACCGCCCGCCCGTTGCCTGGGCCGCGCGAACTCCACGTCCCGGAGGCTGCTTACTTGAATGGCCTGGCGGAGGCGGCCACCGAGCTCCGCCGTCGGATCTTGGATCTGATCCGGACGGATCGCTTTGAAGAAGCGGAGCGGTTGCTTCAGGCCATGGATGAGATCTATGAGGTCCTGATCACAATGGATTACCCGGATGCGATTACGGGGAACCTGCGTCGGGCGACGGATGTGGTGCGGGGGACCTTGGAGCGGACCCGGGGGGAGCTCACGTTAAGTTTGCGTGAGCGTCGGTTGCAGGAGGCCCTGCAACGGGTGGAAGCTCGATTGACCCCAGACCAACCTCTTGATCCGTGAAGCCCATGGTCGCTGGCTCGTTTCCTTCCTTCGCGAGGGTTTGGGGGCAGGCCGGGCACCAAAGGTGCCTGGCCCCTCCCTAAAACATCTTTGATCCTCTCGCTGCGGCCCCAAGGCTGTGGGGAGAGGGGGTAAGGCCATTCCGCCTCTTTACGGGAGCTTCGAGCCCAATGTGGCCAAGCGAGTACCCAGGGATAAAGGCCGTTACCGTACCTCAATCGGAAGCGGCAGGGCTTCGATGATCTGTCCATCCGCCAGCTGGGCGAACGCGGTGAATCGATGGGAGCCCGGTGCCAGCATCCACCAGGCGCGATAGGGTGGGCGCGTCCACTCCATCCAGGGGGCTCCATCGATCTCTACCCGAACCCGCCGGGGTAGCCCAGGGCCTGTCCAGTGGAGCTCCACGAGAAGCTGTTGGGCCTCCGGGGCAAGGTGGAGAACACGTCGGTAGATCACCCCCATCGAAGGGGAAACCCAGCGCAGCGCGGCTGCCCCTTCGATCCCTTCATAGGCCTCTAAGGGGGGCATGGGGAATCCGTTCTCCTGTGCCCACTTCCACGCGAACGGCGGCCACATTACGAACACGCGCTCCTCCACCGCCTCCGGCGGCGCCTCGGGCCCTGCCAGTCCACCCGTTCGTCGGTCGATCCGCAGTCGCCGGTAGAGATCATCCAGCTCTTCTGGCTCCGTGCCCTCGATGAACCATTCCTCCCGGGTCTGCGGGCAATCCGGGGTGGGCAGCTTCCCGGAGAGCGCACAAACGGTGACCTGATGCACACCTTCCGGGATCGGGAAATCCCGCGCCGGCAGTCCCCGATGAAGCAGTTCCATCACCGTGTGCCAGATGGGCGCCGCTCCGGTCACCCCGGAGACCTCCCGCAGGGGTGTCTGATCGACGTTCCCGATCCATACCCCCACCACCCAATCCGGGGTGTAGCCGATGGTCCAATTATCCCGCCAGTCGCTGCTGGTCCCTGTCTTCACCGCCGCCGGTCGAGAGAGGTTCAGCGGGCTCCAGGATCCGAACCCCAGGGCCCGGGCGGTCGGATCCTTCAGGATATCTGTGATGAGGAAGACCACCCGGGGGTCCAGCACCTGTGGGCCAGGCTCCGGCGATGCCGCATATCGGAGCCGCCCCCTGCGATCCCGAACCTCCCGGATCAGAATGGGGGTGACGCGGCGGCCGTTGTTGGCTAGTGTTGCGTAGGCGGCCGTGAGATCCAGCAGACGGACTTCCCCCCCGCCCAGGGTCAGAGCAAGCCCATAGCGGGCAGGCGGGCCCGGTAGCCGAACGCCCAGCTCGGCCAGTAACCCCACCAAGCGGGGAACCCCGACCTGCTCCAACACCGCGACGGCCGGCACATTCAGGGAAGAGGCCAGTGCGACCCGGGCGGAAACCGGCCCGTGATAGCGTCGATCGTAATTGATGGGCTGATAGCTTTCACCCTCTGCGGTGATAAAGGTCTGAGGAAGATCCCAAAGCAGGGATGCAGGGGTGAGCCGCGGGCCGTTGCGGGGATCGAAAGCCAGGGCATAGGTGAAGGGCTTGAGGGCAGAACCGGGCTGGCGGGGAATGCGCGCCCCATCGACCGCTCCCTGAATGGTGGCGTTGAAGTAATCCGGACTGCCGACCATCGCCAGGACCTCACCAGTGGAAGGTTGGATCACCACCACCGCGCCATTTCGGGCCCCGGCGCCTGGCCGGTCGGGCCGGGGGCGGTTGATCTCCTCGAGATGCCTTCGCAGGATCTCTGTGATCGCCTCATTCCACGCCAGATCCAGCGTGGTGGTGACGACCAGGCCCTCCGCGAACATCGTTTCCTCCCCGAACCGCTCCACCAGAGCCTCGCGGACCGCCATCACGAAGTGGGGAGCGTGAATCGGAAACGGCGCGCTGGAGAAGCGCAGGCGCTCGGCAGCAGCTATTTGCGCTTCCTCTGGGGAAAGAAATCCATGTCGCACCATGAGGTGGAGCACCTGTCGGCGGCGCTCCTCCGCGGCTTGGGGTTGCGTCAGAGGATCGTACCGGGACGGGGATTGGGGGAGGCCGGCCAGGAGGGCGCATTCCGCCAGATCGAGCTCCGCCGCGTGCTTACCGAAATAGGTCAGGGCGGCGGCTTCCAGCCCATAGGCGAAGTGCCCATAAAAGACCGTGTTCAGGTAGATCTCCAGGAGTTCGTTCTTCCCGTAGCGCCGACTCAGCTCTAGGGCCAGGAGCGCCTCCCGGGCCTTCCGGCGAAGGGTGCGCTCGGCCCGTTCATCCGGGTGCAACAGCAGGGCGCGGGCGATCTGTTGGGGGATCGTGCTGGCCCCCGTGATGGCTTGTTCTTCCCGGAGGTTAACCCATAAGGCGCGCAGGATCGCTATCGGATCCACACCGGGATGAGCGTAGAAACGGGCGTCCTCCGTCGCCAGGGTGGCGGCGATGCAGGGTCGAGGGATCTGAGGGAGGGAGATCCAGGTGTGGCGCCCTTGATGGGGATGGGTGATCTCATAGAGTAGGCGCCCATGGCGATCCAGGATGCGGACCCCGGGCGCAGGGCCCTGTTGTCTGAGCGCTCCAGGATCCGGGAGCGGTCCGATCCACAAAACAAAAGCCCCTATGGCCAACCCGCCTCCCAGTAGGAGGGCTCCCAGGGCTCTCACCAGCCATCGCTGGATCTTTTTCCTCATAATGAGCTTCGCGGCTGTTAAAATCGCAATTTGCTTTGTTGAAAGATAAAAATTTCTGTGAGGGCGGGCTGCC
>NZ_JBHOQJ010000290.1:0-8377 GCF_042408365.1 Thermoflexus sp. | reverse complement strand
GCCGGGCGCCTTTGGCGCCCGGCCCCCCAGCCTCCACGAGACAACCAACCGCATCACTCCCCAAAATATGAAAGAAGCATTAAGCTTCCTTCTCTTTCAGAAGCTCCACCACGCGATCCAAGATGACCTCCGCGACGGCGGCCTTGCTCATCAAAGGAAGAGGTTCAACCCTGCCTCGGGCATCGATCAAGGTGATCCGGTTGGTCTCCACAGCGAACCCCGCTCCAGGCTCCGTCACATCGTTGGCGGCGATCAGATCGAGGCCCTTCGCCTGGAGCTTGGCCTGAGCGCTCTCCAGGAGATCTCCGGTCTCCGCCGCGAAGCCCACCACCACCTGAGGCTTCCCATGCCTGGCCCGATGTGCGGCCACCCCGGCGAGGATGTCCGCTGTGGAGACCAGCTCAAGGGTCAAGCCGGTTCCCTTTTTGATCTTCAAGGGTTGCGCATGGGCCGGTCGGTAATCCGCCACCGCAGCGGCCATCAACAGGACGTCGGCCTCCTCGCACTCCCGCCAGACCGCTTCGGCCATCTCCGCCGCGGTCCCCACATCGATGCGACGCGCCCCGATGGGCGTTTCCAGCGTCACCGGGCCAGCGATCAACACCACCTCCGCCCCTCGATCCAGCGCTGCCTGTGCCAGCGCGAAACCCTGCTTCCCTGAGGATCGGTTCCCAACGAATCGAACCGGATCGATCGGCTCATAGGTGGGGCCCGCGGTGACCACAACGCGCTTACCGGCGAGAGGCCCCTTCCGACCCAGGATCCGCCGGATGTGTCCCAGCAACTCCAGGGGTTCCACCATCCGCCCCCAGCCCTCCAGGCCGGAGGCCATGCGCCCATAGACAGGGCCGGCCACCTCCACACCCCGGGCCCGCAAACGCCCAATGTTCTCTTGCGTCGCCGGGTGGGCCCACATCCCCGCATCCATCGCCGGGGCGATTAAAATCGGCGCCCGAGTGGATAGGCACAACGTGCTGAGCAGATCATCCGCTAAGCCATGGGCCATCTTGGCGATGAAATCCGCTGTGGCCGGGGCGATGACCACCAGCTCAGCCGCTTCCCCCAAGACCACATGGGGAAGTGCCGTTTCCGAGGTGGGAGTCCATAGATCCGTCCACACCGGTCGGCCGGTGAGCGCCTGGAAGGTCAAAGGGGTCACGAAGCGGGTGGCCGCCGCGGTCATCACCACATCCACCTGCGCGCCCCCTTGAGTCAACTTGCTGGCCAGATCCGCCACCTTATAGGCCGCAATCCCTCCGGTGACCCCTAGGACAATCCGTCGGGCTTTCAAAATCGGGATCGGCTCCACGCCTTCCTCACCCTACTCTAATAGGATGCGCTCTCCTTCCACACCGATGACCACCGCCAGGGACTCGATCGGCACGCCCAGTGCTTGCAGCCGGTCGCGCCCCCCTTCGAAGCGCTTTTCGATGACCGTCCCAATCCCAATCACCTGGGCGCCGGCCGCCTGGGCCAGCCGGGCCAGGGCCAGGATCGTCGCCCCCGTGGCCAGGAAATCGTCCACGATCAGCACCCGATCGCCGGGCTGGAGATAAGCTGCTGCCACCAGCAACGTGACATCCCCACCCTTGGTATGGGAAGGTGCGGTGGCGAAGAAGACATCATCTCCCATAGTAAGGGGCTTATGCTTACGGGCAAAAACCAGGGGGACGCCGAGCGCGTGGGCGGTCATGAGCGCCGGCCCGATCCCGGAGATCTCCGCGGTCAGCACTTTCGTGGGGTTGAGAGGACGGAAGCGCCGGGCGAGCTCCTGGCCGCACGCGGCGATCAGCGCCGGATCGATCTGATGGTTCAGGAACGCATCGACCTTGATGATGCCGTTCCCCAAATGGCGTCCATGGCGACGAATGGCGTCTTTCAAGGCTTCCATTCGATCCTCCCCATGACCTCGCAAGCAGAAAGATCCAACGGTCGGATAGGCCCATGCTACGGACACCTGATCATCCTGGGCCCAAACCAGATTGCCGGTGGAATAGTTGAAAACAGAAAGCGTCGCCGACCAGATGGGCGAATATCCTACTTAAAATTGCTCAACCGGTTCCTCTCTAGACGATGAACGCATCTTAAAGCCCATCCAAATCCCTAAAAGCAGGGAGGGCCGCCTTCGGCAGGTCCTCTGCCCCCCGACCATTTACTCCACATTCTCTCCAGATCCTTCCTCTTCCGTCTCGGCGCCCTCGTCTCCTTCCCCAGCCAGCTCCGGCATCGCCTTCTCGATCTCCTCGGGGCTCTGGCCCGCCTCCAGGCGCTCGATGACCTCCTCAAACTCGGGCCCGAGATCCCCTAGCTCCTCCCCAAGTTCCTGAGTCATCCGGCGCATCCATCGGCCGATGGAGCGCGGATCTTTTTCGTCTACGTCGCCGATCCAATCCGCATCCGCCAAGGATTCCAGGCGGGATTCCTCCGAACGAAGCACCCGCACCCGCGAAATCAGTCGAACCAGGTTCCGGCTTCCACAGTGGTCACACGCTACCTGACTGTGATCCACCTCAGAGAAGGTGCGGAAAAACACCGTAACCCGACGGCGGCATTGCAAGCAACGGTATTCATAGATCGGCATCTTCCCGCCTCCTCCGTCCAGAATCTGTCCTTCATTATACTCGGATTGGATTGGACATCTGAGGGTTGGGTGCGGTATCCATGCGCCCGTGACTCGTTTTCGGGGTTATGCGCTCGGGAAAGCCCATAGCCCCTCCCTCCTCCCCGCAGCCCAAAGGGCTACGGGTTCCTTTGAGATGAACCATTCAGGGAGTCGCGAACTCCTCCGGCAGCCTCTATCCCCGATGCGATCATCCCGAAGGCCCGCAAAACCCAGAACTGCGCGCCCTGCCCCGTATCCGGCCCTATCTCCAGGCCCTCGAGAAAGCCGGAAAGCACATTCCCCCCGTTCTCGAAACTCCAGGTAAAATGAGAGACAAAACCGACTCACGCGGAGTCCCATGGGCAGCTTAAAAGATCCACAGGCATTGAAGGCCGTTTCCCAAGAAAACTCTCTTGTGCTGGAAACGCTGGCCCAGCGCCCAACCCAGCCTTTGATCGTGGTGATCTCCGGACCTTCCGGGGCCGGCAAGGATTCCCTCCTTCGGCGGATGAAGGAGCTTCAGGTCCCTTTTCATTTCGTCGTCACCGCCACCTCCCGCCCCCCACGCCCGGATGAGGTGGATGGGGTCGATTACCACTTCCTCACCCGAGAACGATTCGAAGCCGGTATCCAGGCCGGAGAGTTCCTGGAATATGCGATCGTCTATGGGGATTATAAGGGCATCCCCCGCTGGGAGATCGACAACGCCTTAGCCAGTGGGAAAGATGTCATCCTGCGCGTAGATGTGCAAGGAGCGGCCACCCTCCGTCGTTTGATCCCGGAGGCCGTCTTCATCTTCGTCATCCCCGCCTCCCGGGAGGAGCTAATCGAGCGCCTCCGAACCCGTGGCACGGAGACCCCCGAATCGATCGACCGGAGGCTGCAGGCCGTTGAAGAGGAGCTCAAACATTGGGTGGATTTCGATTACGTGGTCGTCAACCGGGATCAGCATCTGGACGAAGCTGTGAACGACATCCTGGCGATCATCCGCGCCGAGCATTGCCGGGCGCGCCCCCGGCGGGCGCGCCTTGGCCACCCTGAGTAGCCCTCGGTCGGAGACGCTTAACCCTCGAGCGCTTAGCTTACAGAAAGGCGGGCCCGCGGATGGTTGGGAAAGAAGATCTTTTCGCCCACAGCCGGGCGGAGGCATTGCGACGGGAAGCGCCCTTGGCGGCGCGCTTGCGCCCCCGACGCCTGGAGGAGTTCGTAGGTCAGGCTCACCTGGTCGGGCCGGGTGCTCCCCTCCGACGCCTCATCGAAGAGGGGAAACTGCTGAATTCGATGATCTTCTGGGGCCCGCCCGGCACCGGGAAAACCACGCTCGCGTTGCTGATCGCCCAGGCCGCCAGGGCCCATGTGGAGACCTTGAGCGCGGTCACCGCCGGTCTTCCGGACCTGCGTCGGGTGATCCAGGAGGCCCAGGAACGCCGCCGCCTGTACGGACAGCGGACGATCCTGATCATCGATGAACTGCACCGCTTCACCCGCGTCCACCAGGATGCCTTGTTGCCTCACGTTGAGGACGGCACGGTGGTCTTCATCGGCATCACCACGGAGAACCCTTACTTCGCCGTCGTTCCCGCCCTGGTCTCCCGTTCCCGGGTCTTCTCCTTCCAGCCATTGACCGAGCAGGAGATCCTTCAACTGCTCCGACGCGCGCTCTCCGATCCCGAAAACGGTTATGGAGGACAGCCAATCGAGATCCCCGAGGAGGTCCTTCAATTCTGGGCCCATCTCAGCGAGGGGGACGCCCGCAACGCCCTGAACGCGCTGGAGCTGGCGGTCAGCGCGACCGCCCCCGATCCGGATGGGGTGGTTCGGATCACCATGGAGATCGCTCAGGCGGTGGTTCAGCGACGGACGCTGGCATATGACCGGGAGGCCCATTACGATACCATCAGTGCGTTCATTAAATCGATCCGGGGAAGCGATCCCGATGCGGCCTTGTTCTGGCTGGCGAAAATGGTGGACGCCGGGGAGGATCCCCGCTTTATCATGCGGCGCCTACTGATCCTGGCGGCGGAGGATGTCGGGTTGGCGGATCCGATGGCCATCGTAGTCACCGCTGCCTGTGCCCATGCCCTGGAATGGGTCGGAATGCCGGAGGCCGCTTATCATCTGGCCGAAGCCACCCTTTACCTGGCTACCGCGCCCAAGAGCAACAGCACCGGCGCTTACTTCCGGGCCCTGGAATTCCTGCGGGCGCACGGGGCCGGCGAGGTCCCCACTCACCTCAAGGACGCCAGCCGGGATGCGGAGGCGCTGGGCCACGGCCGGGGCTATCAATATCCCCATGCGTTCCCTGGGCACTTCATCCGCCAATCGTACTGGCCGGTGGGCCTCCCCCGGGTCCGCTTTTACACGCCATCCGACCAGGGCTACGAACGGGAGATCGCCGAACGACTGCGCCGCTGGTGGGGGGAACCCCCCGCCCAGTAGGGGCGAACAGGGATGCGCCCCCATGAAACAGGTGGGCTTCCACTGGGGAGGTCCGAGTGGCCCGAACGATCGCCGTGGTGAGCCAGAAAGGCGGGGTAGGTAAAACCACAACGGTGGTCCATCTGGGTGTCGCGCTGGCTGAACGCGGCGCCACGACCCTGTTGGTGGATCTTGACCCCCAGGGCGCGCTGACCACGGCTTTTGGGTTGAATGAGGATCTCTCGCCGACTGTGGAAGCAGCCTTGATGAAAGGCATCGCCATCACTCAAGTGATCCGGAACATACGGCCTTATTTGGACATCGCCCCCGCCTCCTTTCAATTGAATCAGGCGGAGATGAGCCTGCATCAGCGCCCGCGATGGCCTTACCGGCTTCGAGAGGCCCTTCGGCCGGTTTATGGGCGTTATGTTTATATCCTGATCGATGCGCCTCCCGGCCTGGGCCCTTTGACGGTGAACGCGCTGGCCGCCGCGGATGCGTTCTTGGTCCCTATTCGACCGGACTATCTCTCCCTCCGCAGTCTGAAAGGTCTGCTGATCGCCGTCGGGAGGTTGCGCCAGCAATTGGGGCTTTCCATTGAGCTCTTAGGCATTCTGCCGACCATGGTCCAGCTTCACCTCCGTCACCATCGAGATGTGCTCGCCGAATTGACCGCTGCTTTCGGGCGGAAGGTGTTCCAGGTTTTCATCCCCCAAAGCATCCGCTTTGCGGAGGCCCCGGTCGCGGGTCAGAGCTTGTTGGATTACATGGCCAGCCATCCCGGCGCTCAGGCCTATCGTCGGCTGGCCGCACTCATCGAGGAAACCAGGCGGACATCTGACTAGTGCTTCATCCATGTTTTGAGGATATGGGATGGTGCGGGCCAACGGCCCCACCCCCCTTCCTATGGCCCAAAGGGCTGTGGAAAGGGGGGATGAAAAGGATTCTGGCGCCTTGGGCGCCCGGCTCGCCGCCGAACCCCCAGGGGGGAGTTCATTTTTTAAATTCCATCAACAGAGCAAGTTCCAATTTTTACTGCGGTGGCGAATCCGCCCCCAACCACATTCCCGAGCTTCGGGGGAGTTTGGAATGGGAAAGCGTGGGAAGCCTGAGATCTCGCTGCGCGGCAAAGGGCGGGTGCTGTTTACCGAGCTGACCGAATGGGTGGAGCCCGGGGAGCCCGCCGCGCCCATGACGGAAGCCCAGGCCGCCGCCCCGGAGAGGCCTGCGGTGGAGGCGTCCGACCTTCCGACCTCCCCTATCCCGGAAAGCCCGCGAGAGGAGCAGGAAGAGCCTCTACCCGCTCCGAAAACCACCCAGGCCCTGGGATCGCCCGGCCTTTCCTCGGGCGCTCCCTCTCAGGTCCGCTCTGAGGATCGAGATGGCTTCCGTTTTCTCGCCATGGAGGCCGCGCGGGCGACATCCGAGGCCGCTGGGATCTCTAACTGGGTGCCTCCGCCGGGATGGCGTTGGGAGCACGCGGCCAGGCCCGCTGAGGCGATCCAAGTGGACTTAGGCGCGCCGATGCGCGCTCTGCGCATTCCAGGGCTCCTGGCACCGGAGCCCCCCAGCTCAGCCGAAGCTTTGCCGGAGAGAACCACAGAAACCATAGCGGAAGGAGAGCAATCCATGGAGCGAGCTCCCACAACATCTGTGCCTTCTGAAAGACCCTCAACCCCTCACCCGCGCACGGTGGATGAAGCCCATCTCCGCCAGATGAACGCGCGGATCGATGAACTTTACCGGCGTATTGCGAACGGAGCGATCCCCGATCCGGGGACGGCCGAGCAGGCCCTGGCGTGGCTGAAGCAAGCCCGCGAAGCCCTGTTGAACCCGGATGGCTACGATGATGCGGAGTATTATTACAGCCTCGCCCAGACCCGATACGCCATCGCCCGCCGGCTCTGGCGCTGGTCCTACACCTACGGGCTTTTCGTCTTCATCTGGGGCATCGCCTGGTTCGGACTGTATCTGTGGGCGTTGACCGGCGGTCGAGGATATAGCGCCCAAGTGGTCCCTCCGGGTTACGAGGGGATCTGGGAGCCGATCATGTGGGGCGGCTTAGGTGGGGTATGTGGCGTTTTCTATAGCCTCTACTGGCACGTCGCCATCAAACGGGATTTCGATCGTCAATACGTGATGTGGTATCTGGTGCAGCCGCTCCTCGGGAGCATGATCGGGATGATCATCTATATGATCATCACCGTGGGTTTCCTCACCATCCAGGGAACCCCAACGCCAGCCAACCCGCTGTTCATGTATCTGCTTGCTTTCATCGCCGGCTTTCGGCAACGATTCTTCCTGGAGCTCATCGATCGCATCGTCCAGACTTTCACCCCCAATCCCAGGAGCAGCCCATGAGCGGGAACCTCGCCTTCGTCTTTCCAGGCCAGGGCTCCCAGTATGTAGGGATGGGCCGAGTTCTTTATGAGGTGTTTCCGGAGGCCCGCGCGGTGTTCCAAGAAGCGGATGCGGAGCTGGGTTACTCCATCTCCCAGGTGTGCTTTGAGGGGCCGGAGTCCCGGTTGAACGATACCTTTTACACTCAACCAGCTATCCTTACCGTCTCCATTGCCGCATGGCAGGCCTGGCAAGCCCAGGGCGGGCCTTCGCCTGCCCTCGTGGCGGGTCATAGCCTGGGGGAGTTCACAGCCTTGGTAACGGCAGGCGCTCTCACGTTCCCCGATGCGCTTCGTCTGGTGCAGGAGCGCGCGCGCCTGATGAAATGGGCAGGGGAACAGCAGCCTGGGGCGATGGCTGCTGTGTTGGGGATGGATCGAGCGGCGCTGGAAGAGATCTGCGGAGAGGCTTCACGCGAGACCGGCGAGATCGTCGTTGTCGCCAATGATAACTGTCCGGGCCAGCTGGTCATCTCCGGTGGAAAAGCTGCGGTCGCCCGAGCGGGCGAGCTCGCCCGAAGCCGCGGGGCCAAGCGGGTGATCCCACTGGCCGTCAGCATTGCTGCCCATTCCCCACTGATGGCTCCCGCCGTAGAACCGTTCCGGGCGGCCCTGAAGGCCATCCCTTTCAACTCGCCGCGCATCCCCGTCATCGGCAACGTCCAGGCCCGTCCTTTGGCAGGCGATCCGGAAGCCCTGCGGGCCGAGCTCGCCCAGCAGCTCATCGCCCCCGTGCGCTGGACGGAGAGCGTCCGCTGGATGATCGAGAACGGCGTTCGGACTTTCGTGGAGTTCGGCCCTCGAGATGTGTTGAGCGGCCTGATCCGTCGCATCGCCCCTGAAGCCTGCACCCTCCAGGTGGAGGATCCGAAAACCTTGGGACAGGCGCTGCAGGCGCTCACCACCGATTTCGAAGAATAGTGGATCTTTGTTGCGGCGGCGGCGCCGCCGCAACAAA
>NZ_JBHOQJ010000287.1:0-26619 GCF_042408365.1 Thermoflexus sp. | reverse complement strand
GTTGGGCCGGGGGCCGAAGGCTCCCGGCCCAACCCTGAAGGGGGAGAGGCCATCGACTCCCTCCGCCGCATATCTTTAAAACCAATTGCGGACGGATCACGGCCAGGCCGCTGGTCGTGATTCTTAACTTTAGCATAGAGGGGCGCTGCCTATGACTCAAGTCCGGGTCATCCATCATCCCGTGGTTCAGCATAAGCTCACCGAGCTGCGCGATCATCGAACGGGCCCCAAGCGGTTTCGGGAGCTGCTTCGGGAGATCACCCCCCTGTTGCTGTATGAGGCCACTCAGGACCTGGAGGTGGAAGATGTATCCGTGAGCACGCCGATGGGGGAGGCCCGGGGGCGGCGTTTGCGGGGGACCATCGGCCTGGTGCCCATCCTGCGGGCCGGGTTGGGGATGGTGGAAGGCGCCCTCCAGGTGTTCCCGGAGGCCCAGGTCTGGCATCTCGGCATCTATCGGGATGAGCGCACCCTGCAGCCGATCGCCTATTACAACCGGTTGCCTCCTCAGCCGACGGTGACTTGGTGCTTCATCCTGGACCCGATGCTGGCGACGGGGGGATCCGCGGTGGCGGCGGCGGATATCCTGAAGCGTTGGGGAGTCCCCCGCATTGTCTTCGTGGGGGTGATCGCCGCACCCGAAGGGATCGAGCGCTTCGCTCAGGCCCATCCGGAGATCCCGGTTTACGTGGCAGCAGTGGATAGCCATCTGAACCCGCATGGCTTCATCGTCCCCGGGTTAGGGGATGCGGGCGATCGCCAATTCGGAACCGGAATGTCATAAGATCACCGGGATCGCCAACCCCTCTTACCGGATCCATGGATAGCGGAGCGTTGGATGGAGGAAGGTCTGACGCTGATCCTCACCCATGAGAACGCCGATTTCGACGCGGTGGCCGCTCAACTGGCGGCGGCCAAACTCTACCCGCGGGCCATCCCCGTGCTCCCCCGACGGGTGAACCGGAATGTGCGCGCCTTCCTGAACTTATATGGGGATCAGCTGCCGTTCCTGCTCCCGGATGAGCTGGTCCGACGCCCGGTCGATCAGGTGATCCTGGTGGATGCCCAGACGATGGCGACGGTGCGGGGGATAGGGCCTCAGACCCGGGTGCAGATCATCGATCACCATCCGCTTGCCCGGGAGCTGCCTCCCGGCTGGACCTATCACGGCGAACCGGTAGGGGCTACCACCACGCTCCTGGTGGAGTGGCTTGCCGAGCGGGGGATCGGCCTGACGTGGGTGGAGGCCACGTTCATGCTGCTGGGGATTTATGAGGACACCGGGTCCCTGACGTATCCATCGACCACCCCCCGGGACCTGCGGGCTGCGGCGTGGTTGATCGAGCGCGGGGCCGACCTGGCCCTCCTCAGCGAGTTCCTTCACCATCCGCTCTCGGAAGCTCAGCGCCGCCTGTATGATCGTCTGATCGAGTCGGCGGAGACGCGGGAGATCGAAGGGCACACGGTGGTGATCGCCGCGGCCCGCGCGGACGGTTTTATGGAGGAAGTTTCTACCGTGGCCCATCGGCTCCGGGATCTTTTCGAACCTTCCGCGCTGTTCGTGCTGGTGGAGTTCGATGGGCACATCCAAATGGTCTGCCGCACCACAACGGATGACATCGATGCCGGCGGTGTGGCCGCTCACTTTGGCGGCGGAGGCCATGCACGGGCGGCCGCCGCGGTGATCCGAGATCGTTCCCTCGAGGAGGTCCGGGAGGAGCTTCTTCGGATCCTGCCTCGCTACATCCGGCCCGCAACGACCGTGGCGGAGATCATGTCCCGTGGGGTCCGCGTCCTCGACCCGGATCTGCCCATCAGCGAGGCGGCCCGGGAGATGCAGTGGACCGGCCACGAAGGCTTTCCGGTGGTTCGGGAGGGGCGGGTGATCGGCTTGTTGACCCGCCGCGCGGTGGATCGGGCGCTCCAACACGGCCTGGGGGGGCAGCCGGTGGAGCGGGTGATGGAGAAGGGTGAGGTGTTCGTCCTCCCCTCCGATCCAGTGGAGAAGGTGCAGCGCTTGATGATCGAAACCGGCTGGGGGCAGATCCCGGTGGTCGAGGACGGCGAGGTGGTCGGCATCGTCACCCGCACCGATTTGATCAAGCTGTGGGGGGAGCGCCTTAAGGTGCGCCCCCGCCTCAGCGTGGCCTCCGCCATGGAAGCCGCCTTTCCGCCCCCCTGGTTGGCCCTGGTGCGGGAGATCGGGGCGACAGCGCAATCGATGGGGTTCACCGCCTACTTCGTGGGCGGCCTGGTTCGCGATCTCATCCTGAACCATCCCATCGTGGATGTCGATATCGTGGTGGAGGGGGATGCCATCGCCCTCGCGGACGCGATGCGGGCGCGGCATGGGGGGCGCGTGGTGGCCCACCGGCGTTTCGGGACCGCCAAGTGGTTGCTGGAGGGGGTGACGATCGCCACGCCCGCTGGAACGGTGGAGGGGCTGAAGGCGATCGACTTCGTCACCGCCCGCCGCGAGTTCTACGCCCATCCGACCGCCCTGCCTCAGGTGGAGCCGAGCTCCATCAAACAGGACCTGCACCGGCGGGATTTCACGATAAACACCCTGGCCGTTTGTCTGAGCCCAGAGCGGTTCGGGGAACTTCTGGACTTTTACGGGGGGTTGCAGGACCTTCAACAGGGCCTCATTCGGGTGCTTCATTCCCTGAGCTTTGTGGAAGATCCGACGCGTATCCTTCGCGCAGCCCGTTTGGAGGCCCGTCTGGGATTTCGGGTGGAGCCCCGGACGGAGGAGCTGATCCACCACGCCGTGGATCTTCTGGCCCGGGTGAGCGGGGAGCGGATCCGTCATGAGATGGATCTGATCCTGGCGGAGATGGCTCCGGAGCGGATCCTGGCCCGGCTGGGGGAGTGGCGGGCCCTCCCCTTTGTGATGCCTGGGCTTCAAGCGGACGAGTGGTTGAGGGAGCGCTTCGAGATCATGCGGACCGCTCTGGATCAAGGGGAGTGGCGGGTGATCGAGGGGATCCCGCCGGAGCGATGGCGGATCCTGTCGGGGTGGGGGTTAATGATCTATCGCCTAACCTCCACGCAGCGAGAGCAGGCGATTCGGCGGTTGCGTTTCCCGGCGCGCGAGGCGGATGTGCTGCGGGGGGTTCACGAGGTCAAAGGGAAACTCGATCAGCTATCGGAACCGTTGAAGCCCAGCACGGTGGCCGAGCATTTGGATTTCTACCCGGTCATCGTCCTTTTCGTCGTTTGGGTCGCGGCCCCTTCGGGCCGGGCCAGGGAGAACCTTCATGCGTATGCACACCAGTGGCGTGGGATCCGGCCGATCCTGCGAGGGGATGACCTGCGACAGCTGGGCGTCCCTCCGGGCCCTGGGCTCGGGAAACTGCTACAGGCTTTGCGGGCCGCCCGCCTGGATGGGGAGGTGCGGACGCTGGAGGATGAAATCGCGTTCGTGAGGGAACGGTTATCGAAGTCCCGAATCCGCCAGTGAACGCTGTGGGGCGGCGACCTCGCCGCCCCACAGCCTTTATTCCCCGCGCACGATCCGTCGGGCGATCCGGTTATGTTGCTCGACCAGGCGTCCCTCTTCCACGGTGAGCAGATGCCCATCCTGAATGATCACCTTTCCTTGGACCACCACCCAATCCGCCGGGCGGGGCTGGCAGAACACGAGGGCCGCCACCGGATCGTGCAGAGCCCCAGCGTAATCGAGACGATCCAGCCGCCAGGCGGCGAAATCGGCCGCCTTGCCCGGCGCCAATTGCCCGATGTCCTCCCGTCCCAGGACCGCCGCGCCGCCCCGGGTGGCCAGCCAGAGGGCTTCCTCGGCGGTGAGGGCGTCCGGCCGTTCCAAGGCGACCCGCTGCAGGAGCAGCGCCTGTCGGGCCTCCGCCAACATGTGCGAGGAGTCATTGCTGGCGCTGCCATCCACCCCTAGCCCCACGTTGACCCCGCGGTCCAGCATGGCGCGGACCGGCGCGACCCCGGAGGCCAGGCGCATGTTGGAGCTGGGACAGTGGGCGACGCCCGCCCTGACGCGGGCGAGGAAGGCGATCTCCTCTTGGTTCACATGCACCATATGGGCGAACCACACATCGGGGCCCTCCCATCCCAGCTCCGCGGCGAAGGCCACCGGCCGCCGGCCGAAACGGGCCAGGCAGTATTCTTCTTCATCCCGCGTCTCGGCCAGGTGGGTATGGAGCATCACCCCATAGTGGCGGGCCATCTTCGCGGCCTCCCGCATGAGATCCGGGGTGACGGAGAAGGGGGAACATGGGGCCAGGGCCACGCGGCACATGGCGTAGGGGCGAGGGTCGTGATACATCTCGATGACCCGTTGCATATCCTTCAGGATGGCGTCCTCCTCTTCGACCACCGAATCCGGCGGAAGACCCCCTTTGGATTCCCCCAGGGACATGGCCCCACGGGTCGCATGGAATCGGATCCCGATCTCCTGGGCGGCGCGGATCTCGTCGTCGAGCCGCGCGCCGTTGGGGAAAAGATACAGGTGATCGCTGGTGGTCGTGCAGCCCGAGTGGAGGAGCTCCGCCATCCCGACCAACGCGCTGATGTAGACGGCCTCCCCGTCCATGCGCGCCCAGATCGGATAGAGGGTGCGCAGCCAGTCGAACAGCTTGGCGTTCTGAGCGATCGCCCGGGTGAGGGTCTGATAAAGATGATGATGGGTGTTGACCAGGCCCGGGAGCACCACCATCCCGCTGGCGTCGATCACGAGATCCGCCTCTGAAGGCAGAGCGGCGGTAGGCCCAACCTGTTCGATCACCCCATCCCGGGCGAAGAGGCCGCCGTCGGGGATACGGCGGCGTGCGTCGTCCATGGTCACGAGCACCTCAGCATGGCGCACCAGCAAAGTCGGCATCGGAGGGCCTCCGTGGGGAAAATCATCAACAGCCGAAACGCCGGATAGGATCCGGGAGGATTTTACCTTGACGGAGGGGGAGATACAATCTTCCCCTGGTCTCCTCCTTCCTGGGGGAGGCTTAAGAAAGTAGGGGTGGTCGCTCCAGGATGCTGTTTCCCCTCATTCGACCCTCCTTTCCCCGTTGAGGGCCACAAGGGCAAAGCGCATGCTCTCCGTTCTTTTCGCGATTCGGTGATCTCCTCGTCTGCCCCTTGCGTATTTCCCTATAGCCAGAGGGCGAACCCGGCGCGAAAGACCCTCTCCACCATCGGACGCCAGGGGGATTAGTGCACGCTCGATGCATCAGGCGGAGAACGAGTATCCATGCCCTGGATGGGGCGTGCAAGACCCCCTTCGTGATCAGACGTCAGGAGAAACTTGAGATCCGCGGACTGGTGTTCACAGAACGAAAACAGGCGCTTACACGCCACAGCCATAATACAAACAAGGAGGATCAAAAATGGCTCGCTTCGTTCAGGCGTTCGGCATATGCCTGCTTCTGGGGATCACGGCCTGCGCGGCACCGGTGGTGCCGGCAGCGCCGACCGCAACTCCTTCGTCCCCAACGCCGACCATGGGGGCGGTCGCCTCGCCGACTCCGGCTGGAGGCCCTCCGCAGGTGATGATCAAGAATTTCGCCTTCCGCCCGGCCGAGCTGGAGGTGGCGGTGGGAACCACCGTGGAATGGATCAACCAGGAGGAAGCCGTACCCCACACGGTGACCAGTGGAAGCCCGGACCAGCCCAGCGGGGTGTTTGATTCGGGGCGGCTGCAGCCAGGGGATTCCTTCCGCTTCACGTTTAACCAGCCGGGGACCTACGAGTATTTTTGCAGCATTCATACCCGCATGCGGGGGCGTATCGTCGTGAAACCCGCGCCGGCTTCGGGCTACGATTACTAATCTGTATCGCCCATGGGCGGGCGCAAGGCCCGGCCCTACCAAATTTATAGGATGAAGGCCTCCAGGCGCCCGTGGCCTTGGAGCGCGAGGGCCACCTTCCAGATCCCCGGCCCCACGAGGGAGGCGACCACGGGCTCCCCGTTCCATCGAAGGGTGAAACCCTCCCCCGGCGCATAGAACCAGAGCGCCCCCACGGTCCACGGTTCTCGAAAAAGCTCCCAGCGCCCCTCGGTTTCCCCCTCCTCCAACCCGATGATCTCAAGCCCCGGCGGCAGGCGGAGGGTGGAGCCAAGCCATTGAAAGCCGGATCGGATCGGCCGCAGGATCCAGAGGGCGGCGCCGTGGGGCGGCAGCGCGATCGAGAGCCGGCCTTCCAGCCGTTGCACCGTGTGGGACCAGAACTCAAATCCCCACATGGCTTTCGGAAGCCCCAGGGCCTCTAAAGCGATTTCTCCCTCCCAGGGACGATCCTCCGGATTCAGAAGGCCGATCCACACGACCGGGGCGCCGGCCAGATCCCCATGCAGGCAGAGGAGGCGGGGGAACTCCCGCTCGAACAGATCCGGGATCTCCGGCCGCCGTCCGTGAGGAGGGAGGAGGGCGGACCACAGGGCCAGGCGATCTTCCTTCAACTCAAGCACCGGATCGCTATCGATCACCATCCCGCCGCCCAAAGCTATGACGGTGATCCACAAGCGCACCTCCTCTTCGGAGAGCAACGTGCGGTTGGAGCGGATCAACAGGCAATCGGGATCGTTCCACCACCAACGTCCATGCATCCAAGCGCGGGTGAGGGCGTTGCGGGCTGCGTTGCGGAGGGCGGGGAGGCTCCGCTCGCGGCGGAACAGGGATGGGATGCCGAACAGACGGGGGGCCCAGTGGGGCGCCACATCCGACCCGATCCGCATGCCGTCCACCAGGCCGATCGCCGGGCCCAACGGGCATCCGCACCCGAGCAGAAAGGCTTCCTCGCCGGCCGCCTCCCGGATCGCCTGCAGGCCCCGTCGGAGGGCTTGGGCGCGCGTGGCTCTCGCCTCGTAGCGGCGGCCCGGAAGGGCCGCCGCGTAGAGAAAATCCAGCTTCAGGTAGGGGAATCCCCAGCGGTGGACCGCTGTGGCGATGACCTCTCGAAGCCATTCCTCAACGCCCGGATGGGTGGGGTCCAGCGCGCGAAGCCATCGGTACCAATTGAACCCCGCGGAGACCGGTCGCCCCCGGGCATCTCGCAGCAGCCAATCCGGATGCTCCCGGGTCACCCGGGAGTCCGGCCAGGCCAGGAAAGGGGCCAACCACAGGCCGGGGGTGAAACCGGCTTCCCGGATCGCCTGCGCCAACGGGGCGACCCCCTTCGGGAAGCGGGGGCTGAACCGGGTCCAGTCCCCCACGGCGGCCTGGAAGCCGTCATCGATCTGGACTATATCGATGGGGATCTGGTTCCGCCGCGCGGCGAGGGCACGCAGGTTGTCCAGGATATCGCGATCCCGCACGTGGGTGTAGTAGAAATACCACGAACACCAGCCCGAAGGAACCGGAGCGCGCGTCCGGGGGCGCATCGCCCGGGCGACGGCCTCCGCGTAACGCCCGAAAGGGTCGGGATCCGTGGCGTTCCGCCATTCCACCCAGATCCATTCGGAAGCGATCTCTTCGTCAGGGCCGAGGGGGATCCCATCCAATTCGGCGTAGACGCTGAGCTGTGGGATGCGGCGCAGATCCAGTTCGATCTTGACGAACTGATCCGCGGTCGTGATCTGGCCGACGATCAGTGCGCGCTCCCCGATGATCAGGGCGGCGGCCAGATCGCTGCGACGGAGCCCTCGAGGTCCGGGCGGGGTGCCGACATCGAAGGTCATCGGCGCGCCGAAAGATCCCAGCCGGGTGCCGAAATCGGGAGCGGCCGCGGAGGTGGTTCCGGTGAAGCTCCACGAGTGGAACCCGTTTTGATAGAGCCGCCAGTGGGATGGAGGTGGAGGAGCTTCGATCGGTCCGGTGAGAACGGCCATGCGGCGCAAGGATACGGGGGGAGCCGCCCGACGGCGCACCCGCAGTTGGACGCTCGTTGCGTCCCGGTAATGACGCATGATCCGAACCGCCTCCCATCCCGCCGTTCGGAAAACCTCCCTGTGCTCCTGGAAGGGCCCGTGGAGGTCTTGTCCGATCGCGGAGACTTCCTCAACCGGCTGCCAGCACGCCGGCGGCCAGGCGGAGCCATCCATCGCTTCCAGGGCGATCCGCACCGGCCAGCGGATACCCGAGAGGTCTGCAAAAGTGAACATGTTCCTTTCACCCTTAGGGGGCTAACGAAAGCCGATCCCGCAGCGGTTAGGACATCCGTCCCTTGTCTCCCCGTTGAATTTTGGCGATATCCGGTGGAAGGGCAAATGATCCCCTCGCCGGGCAACGGTTCGGTCTGCACGCCCCTGTTCTTGACGACGCGGGGAGAATGGACGATAATATTGTTAAATGATTATGTAATTATATACCAATGCAAAGAGGCGCTTGCGATGGCTGTGGTCCAGAACCGATCGCTCACCCTCAAGGCCAAGTTCTTTCGCGGGCTGGCGGACCCGTCGCGCCTGGCGTTGCTCGAAGCGCTGCGGGGAGGCGAGAAGACCGTGTCTGAGCTCGTCGCGGCGACCGGGCTGTCGCAGCCGAACGCCTCAGCCCACCTGGCCTGTCTCAAGGAGTGCGGCCTGGTGACCAGCCGCCCGCAGGGTCGGTTTGTGTACTACGCGCTTGCCGACCCGCGGATCGAGGACCTGTTGCGGATCGCCGAGGGGATCCTTGCGGACGTGGCGGCGCAAGTGTACGCGTGCACCCGCTATGAAGGTTGAGGAAAGTCGAGGCGGTGGTCATCCATCGGGGAGGTTCGAGCGTGACAGCAGTCGAAACGGTTGAAATCGCCGTCAAGGGCATGGACTGCGCCGAGTGCGCCCGGCGTGTTCAGGAGGCCGTCGCCCAGCTCCCCGGCGTGGAGTCGGCTCATTTCCTACTGTCCTCGGAGAAACTCGTCGTCCGGCTCGACCCCACGCGCGCGGATCTGCCGGCGATTCGTCAAGCCATCGAGCGCATGGGTTATTCGGTCACCAGCTCCGCCATACCCTCCGTTGCCCCCATGGGTGGCTTCGCACGCCGCATGACGGTTTCGCTGGCCGTTGTGTTCGGCGTTGTCCTGGGCCTGGTGGTCGCAGGGGAATGGCTGGGCTTGTTCGAGAAATTGAACGAACGGATCCCCTTCCCCGTCGGCCTCGCGATCGTCATCGTGGGAGGGCTTCCGATCTTTCGGAATGTGGCGCGCGCCGCGCTCCGGCGGCAGATCACCTCTCATACGCTCATGACGCTGGGAGCCATCGCGGCCCTCGCCGTCGGCGAATGGGTGGCGGCGGCGATCGTGGTGGTCTTCATGCGGGTGGGGGATTATGTGGAACGCCTCACCGCCGAAAGCGCCCGCCGCGCCGTGAGGGAGCTCATCGCGATGGCGCCGCAAACCGCTCGCGTGGAACGCGATGGCGTGGAGATGGAAGTGCCGGCTTCCACAGTGAAAGCCGGAGAGGTCGTGATCGTCCGCCCCGGGGAAAGGATCCCGGTGGATGGCGAAGTGATCGCCGGACATGCGGTGATCGACCAATCGGCGATCACCGGCGAGTCCATGCCGGTTGAGGTGGCCAGGGGTTCGCACGTTTTCGCCGCTACGATCGTTAGGGCAGGGAGCCTGCGCGTGAAAACCCTCCGGGTCGGCGCGGACACCACGTTCGGCCGCGTGATCCAAATGGTGGAGGAGGCCGAAGCCCATCGCGCCGATGTCCAGCGCCTCGCCGATCGGTTCAGCGCGTATTACCTGCCGATCGTCGTCGGGATCGCCGCCTTTACGTTTCTCGTCAGCCGCAACCCGTTGGCCACCGCCGCCGTTCTGGTCGTGGCCTGCTCCTGTTCCTTCGCTTTGGCCACGCCGGTTGCGATGCTGGCCTCCATCGGCGCCAGCGCCCGGCGCGGCCTGCTGATCAAAGGCGGCAAGCATCTTGAAACGCTGGCGCGCGCCGATGTCGTGCTGGTGGATAAAACGGGCACCCTCACGTTGGGCCAGCCTCGGATCACCGATGTGGTTTCGCTCAACGGCATGCCGCCCGCTGAGCTCCTTGCCCTCGCTGCCTCCGCCGAGCGTTACTCGGAACATCCATTGGCCGAGGCGGTGCGCTCCGCCGCCCGGGCTTGGGGCCTGACCCCGCTGGAGCCGGAGGATTTCGAAGCCCTCCCCGGCTTGGGCGTTCGAGCGCGGGTCAACGGCCGCTCCGTCACCGTTGGGAATCGACGACTGGTTCCGCTGCCAGAGCCATTGCCTGTTGTTCAGCAGCTGGAGGCGGACGGTAAGACGCTGCTGTTTGTCGCCCTGAACGGGGAGCCTGCGGCCATCCTCGCTGCCGCCGACACGCTCCGTCCCGAAGTCCCCATCGCCCTCGCCGAATTGCGGGGCCTTGGCGTCCAGCATATCGAGTTGCTCACAGGCGATAACGAGCGCGCCGCGGCCGCGCTCGCCCGAGCGCTTGGCGTTCCATATCGTGCCAACCTCCTGCCCGAAGACAAGATCAGGGTTGTGAAGGACTATCAGGCCCAGGGACACACGGTGGTCATGATCGGGGACGGTGTGAACGACGCCCCCGCCCTGGCGCAGGCGGATGTGGGCATCGCTATGGGCGCTGCAGGCTCGGACATCGCGATTGAAGCCGCCCACATCGCTCTGATGCGTGAGGACTGGAGGCTCATCCCAGAGCTTTTCCGGATCGCCCGCCGCACGATGCATGTGGTCCGGATCAATCTGGCCTTCACGGCGGTCTATAACCTGACGGGCCTGGCGCTGGCCGCCTTGGGCATCCTACCTCCCACCCTGGCCGCTGCGGCGCAATCGCTGCCGGATCTGGGCATCCTTGGCAATTCGTCGCGGCTGCTGCGACAAGGCCAGGGGGTTGATCGGGGATAGGCCGCCCATGACGCCCGGCCATGTTCCCCAACCCCCACGAAAAACCATGGGGAAGAAGCACCGCAGATTCGGGTCATCGCTGGGTAAACCGTGTAAAATGGGGAATAGAGCTCCCAAAAAGGCAAAGCCTGGGATGCGCTTACCCTTTTCGATACTGACGGCTCTCGAACGTTACCGCCATCGGGCGCCGGTGGTGGCGGCCATCGAGCCGGAGCCCCAGCCGGAGCGGTTACAGTGGTGGGAAGCGGCGGCTCCGCCGATCGCCGGAACAGGGGCCGCCCTGGCGGTGGTCACGCCGGAGCCGGTGACCCTTCGCGGCGCGGTGAACGTCGCGGGGTGGACGCTTGGGCCTCCGAGCACAAAAATCCCTGGGGTATGGATCCTCGACGCCTATCTGGAGCCCCGGGCTCGTCTGGATGCCGCTTCTCTGGATCCCGCTTTGCTGCATCAGGTCCTAACCTGGGTCGAAGGGATCCAACATGAATGCCCAGAGTGAGGCGCCCCCGAATGGCCCGGGGGGCCGGAGATCGCTGAGGAAGCGATGGAGGGCTAAAGCGTCCGGCAGCGAACAAAGTGCTATCGAGGGGGAGATCTTTCCCGGATTTTGTCGGATCAGTCCTGGTTCCGGAGGGAGTGTCATGCGGATCGCCGTGGGGAGCGATGAGCGCACCCATCTCACCGATGTCGTCCTGGAGGAATTGCGCCGCCGTGGATTCGAGGTGGAGCCTGTCGGCCCTCTGGCAGGGGTCAAGCAGTCCTGGTCCGAGGTGGCCCGCATGGTGGCGGAGAAGGTCGCCCGGGGGGAGGCGGACGAGGGGATCCTGTTCTGCTGGACGGGGACAGGGGTGAGCATCGCGGCCAACAAGGTCCCGGGGATCCGGGCGGCGCTTTGCGATGACGCCGAAACCGCCCGGGGGGCCCGCCTTTGGAACAACGCGAACGTGCTCTGTATGAGCCTGCGTCGGACCTCCGAGGCGATCGCCAAGGAGATCCTGGAGGCCTGGTTCAACACCCGTTACATCCCGAATCCGGAGGACGATGCCTGCCTGGCTCAGGTCGAGGCGATCGAACGAGATTACCGGAAGGCTCCGGAGGCCGTTGCCTCTTAGAGGACCCGCTCGTAAGGGATGTGGCGAATGGATCTGGACACCCGGTTGGTTCTTTTAGCTCAGGCGGCGATTTGGGAACCCGCTGAGGAAGTGAGCCCAGCGGGACGGCCTGGGGCCTCGCTGATGGATTGCATCTATGAGGCGAGCGTCCAGGGTCGGACCGTTCGTCTCTTGAAGGTTTTGTTGACCTCCGCCTGCGAACGGGATTGTTATTATTGTCCGTTCCGGGCCGGCCGCTCTTTCCGCCGCGCCACGTTTCAGCCGGACGAACTGGCCCGGGTCTTTTATGCGATGTATCAGCGGGGGCTGGTGGATGGGTTGTTCCTGAGCTCGGGGATCCTGGGGGGAGGGGTGCGAACCCAGGATCGGTTGGTGGCGGTTGCGGAGTTGCTCCGACGGCGTTACGGTTACCGGGGGTATCTACATCTCAAGCTGATGCCCGGCGCCGGGGCGGATCAAGTGCGGGAGGCCATGCGCTGGGCGGATCGGGTTTCGATCAATTTGGAGGCCCCGAACCCGGAGCGGCTATCCCGTCTGGCGCCCCATAAAGACTTTATGGGGGAGCTGGAACGCCCGCTCTACACGGCCGGACGGATCCGTCGGGAGGAGCCTCCAGGGATCACCTGGTCCGGGCGCTGGCCCTCGCTGACCACCCAGATGGTGGTGGGCGCCGCGGGGGAGAGCGATCGAGAGCTCCTGGCGACGACCGCCCGGCTGCATCGGGAGATCGGCCTCGCCCGTGTGTATTTCTCGCCTTTCCATCCGGTGCCGGACACGCCGCTGGAACACCTCCCGCCCGCTCCACCCTTGCGAGCCCGGCGCCTTTATCAGGCCGAATGGCTGCTGCGGGCTTACGGTTTCCGGTTCGAGGAACTGCCCTTTGACGAAACAGGGAACTTACCGCTTCAGGAGGATCCGAAGCTGGCTTGGGCGCGCCGGGCCCTGGCCGATCAGCCGGTGGAGATCAACCGGGCCTCCTATGAGGAATTGGTGCGGGTCCCAGGGATCGGTCCGAAGACCGCGCGGGCGCTGCTCCAGGCCCGACGGGAGGGCGCGCTCACCCGGCCGGAGGGCCTGACCGCCCTGGGCGTCTCCCTCGCGCGGGCCGCCCCCTTCATCACCCTTAACGGACGGCGGCCCGCCCATACGCTGCCGTTGCCGATGGACCGCTCGTGAGGGGCTCCAATCCGGGGGAGGCGGCGCCTGCTTCGCTCGGCTGTCGTTTAGGGATCTGAGCAGTCCCGCATGCGCCCGCAGTTCGGACAGCGGAGTTTGCAATGGATCTCCTCCATGGGGAAGCCGCAGACCTCGCATTGGCGGTCCTCCAGTGCGTCCTGGGCTTCCGGAAGCTCCCCCAGCGCCTCATTCGGTAGAACTTCGCCTGGCATTCCTGCCTCCCCCGGTCAGAGATTCCTTTCAGGAGCGAATCGGCGCCTGGCAACGCCCCGCCGGCCTTGGACCTAGGGGCGCCATCAGGGAGCATCGTGAGCTGCGTTCGGTATGAACAAAAAAGGCCGCCGTCAGGCGGCCTTGGCTCCCCGGGGAGGACTCGAACCTCCAACCCGCCGGTTAACAGCCGGCTGCTCTGCCTGTTGAGCTACCGGGGAAGGTCATGAACATTATAAAGATTCCGGACGAAGACGTCAAGGTGAGGGGGCTCCACGGGTTTTAAGGGATCCGGAGCGACCGCCCCCGCTGGATCCCAGTGTGCTTTCCCTCAGGGAGGAAGCGCGTCTTCAATCCGGTTGGTTCGGAGCGGGGAAGATCTCTGGGTAAACCAGGCAACGGTGCTGGAGGGCGATCTGGCAGCGCTCCGGGAGGGCCGCTGGGGGAGACCAGCCCCAGCGGCGCAACGCTCGGGCGAGGTGACAGAGCGGCAGGCCCACCACGGCGGCGTAGCACCCCGTGACCTCTTCGGCAGGTCGGAAACCCGCATGCTGGATGGCGTAAGCGCCTGCCTTGTCGAGCGGATCGCCGGTGGCAAGGTAGGCTTCGATCTCTTCGTCCGTGTAGGCGCGCATCTTAACCCATGTGGTGGCGACCTCGAGAAGACATTCATGCCGATCCGGGTGGTAGAGGGCAACAGCGGTATGCACCGCATGGGATCGCCCGCGCAGTGCACGAAGCATCGCCCGGGCTTCGGGGATCCCCTCCGGTTTGCCCAGGATTTTCCCCTCCAGCTCCACCACGGTGTCTGCGGCCAGGATCAAGGCCTCGGGGGCCTGCTGGGCCGCCGCCATGGCCTTGGCGATCGCCAGGCGGGCGGCGCAAGCCGCAGGAGCCTCCAGCGGCTCCGGGGTCTCGTCGATGGAAACGGGCATGATCTCCACAGGATGTTCGAGGATCTGGATCAACATCTGGCGCCGCGGAGAGGTGGACGCCAGAATCCAGCGTTCCGGGAGCCTCATCCTTTTCTCCTCTTCCTCAGTTTGGGGAACTTTGGAGGGTGGGGCCGCCGAAGGCCACCCCACCCTCCCCAAAATCCTTCGACTTCCTCCTCGTGGAGAGGGGGGAGGAGGGGAGCTTGCTCCGTACGAGGGGAGGGCTCGAATGAGAAGCTGAGCTGTCCGTTTGTCCACAGTCCGGAGAGGAAAGGCGGGGCGCTTGAAAAGCCTGGCCGAACACACCCGCTGCGGCTTTTCAACTTGTTACGGATTCGGATGGGCCCGCAGATAATCCTCGAACAGCTCACGGAACGGTTCCACCATGACCTCATAAGGGTCCTGATTGTCAAAGGCCCCCGCGATATAGATCGTCGCCCCAATCACATAATCATCCTTCTGAAGCTCCTCATCATACCACCAGAGCTGGCGAAGGTAGAAGAAGTAAGGGTCCCCGAATCCCTGTTGCTGCCAATAGCCCAGGTAATTTCGCCATCCTCGGTTGGGCGGCCCCTGAAACGTGGGGATGTCATCGATCCCCGTCTCGGTGATCGCAATTGGGATCTGATAGGCGGGCGGCACCATATAGCGATATACCTTGCGATAGCGTAAGGTGAACCATCCTTCTCCGATCTGGTGATCCACCCCCGCGTCCATGGTAGGAGAAGCGTATTCGTGAAGGGCCAGGATCCCCCCCAATTGTCTGGCGACTTGGAGGGCCGGGAGGAAATCGACCCACAGCTCCAGGTCGGGCGAGCCATTGGGGAAGTTCCCGATCGCGCACTTCAGGCCGCGCTCGGCCATCAGTTTCATCCGCTCGATCTCGAACTGGGCGAAGAGGCGCATCACCTCATGGTTGTGCGGCCGCGGCTCGTTATGGCCTTCCCAATAGTCGATATGGGGATTGCTCAAGTAGATATCCATGAACCGGTTGACATACCATTCCGCCGCCGCCCGCATGTCGGTGCGCCCATCCCGGATGTGCTCCTCAAATCCGAAGTTGTGGTTCCGGGTGATCCGGCCGATGAGGATGGTGTTGGGGGACCCCGCCTTGATCTCAGGCGCCCGTCCGAAGTCGTCGATGATCTTCACCACCCGCATTCGGGTGTTGACGATCAGGTTGATGATGTGCACATCCCGGAACCACTGAACCACGATCCCCAGTTTGCTGGGGCGTGGGAACGTCGGCCACGGCGTCTTGGTGGGCGTTGGCGCAGGCGTCGGCGAAGCCGGCACCGGCGTGTCGGTCGGGATCGGCGTGATCGAGGGCGATGGGCTGGGGATCGGGCTGGGCGAGGAGGTTGGGAAAGGCGTGGGCGTGCGCAGCCCCACGGCGCGTGCGCAGGCGCCAGCCGCCAGGCCCAATCCGATCCACCCCATTTGTTGCAGAAGCTTGCGACGGGTCCAACGGGACATCAATCGAACTTCTCCTTCATTGGGTAGGGGAAAGGTGTTACTGGAATCCAAACCAATCTCCGGCTTTCCCTCAGGACTGCTAGAAACGTCCTGCCGGATATCTTGAGATTATAAGTTGAAGCGAACCGCCTTGTCCACCGATGTCTAAAGTCGTCAGGGCTTTTCAAAGGGGGAATGACCCCTCCTCTCTCCCCGCCACCTTTCGGGCGGCGGGGAGGGAGGAGAAAATTTTTTCGGGGGCTGGGCCGGGGGCTTCGGCCCCCTGCCCAGCCTCCGAAAACCCCCTTTGAACGTCTTCCTTGAAATAAGCCCGCGAACCACCCGGTAAGCTTCCACATTGGTTCCTCAGAGCCCGTGGAACCTGCTTTCAGCGTAGAGGCCGTGTAGGGGCACCCCTTATGGATGCCCCTACATGACTGGATTTTTACTAATCCCCGGTCCAGTTATAATTCAAATGGGCGGATGGATCTGGGATGGGGAGGCTTAGGTCATCCATTTGGTGTGGGCGATCGTAAATATGGACTTCAGCCCCTCCCCCTAGATCTCCTTATCCATGCGGAAAGGCGGGTGCTTCACGCGCCAACGAGCCCTCAGGGGCTCCCAAGGGATTCAAACACTTGGGGAGGCTGGACAAGCCATCTTCGGCGGCCTTCAATTCCCTGGTTTCAAGGAGCGCGCCATGCGATGGGGGATCCGACGCCAGCATCGGCTGGGGATTGCCCTAAGCGGCGGGGGGGCGCGGGGCTTTGCCCACATTCGAGTGCTTCAGGTGCTGATCGAGGCGGGTTGGCGGCCGGAGATCGTCACCGGCACCAGCGCCGGCGGGATCGTGGGCGGGTTGTTTGCCGCCGGGTTTCCGCCCAAGACCATCGAGGCGCTGGCCCGCCGTATTGGATGGCGGATGTTCATGCAGCTGGATCCGAGCGGGAGCGCCCTGGTCGGAACGAAACACTTGGCTCGCTTCCTCCGCGAGACGGTGGGGGATGTGCGGATCGAGGACCTCCCCATTCGCTTTGCGGCCGTGGCTGTGGATCTGGACACCGGGGAGGAGATCTGGATCGATCGGGGCCCGCTGGTGGAGGCGATGCTGGCCACCAGCGCTTTTCCTGGGGTCTTCCCTCCGGTTCTGTGGGAGGGGCGACGCCTGGTGGATGGGGGGGTGCTGAATCCCTTACCGGTGGACGCCGCGCGGGCGCTGGGGGCAACTTTTGTGATCGGTGTGGACCTCAGCGGGATGGACTCTGCGGGGAGGGACCAACGTTTTCGGGAGGAGCTGCCTGGTCCACTGCTGATCCGATGGCTGAGCCGGCGATCGCGCTGGAACCAGACGATGGAAGTGATATTCCGTTCGGTGGGGCTTATGGCGCGGTGGATCACGGAGGTCCGTCTGGCCCAATCACCGCCGGATTGGCTGATCCGCGTGCCCACGGGGGATATCCCGATGTTCGCGCTGGATCTCGCGCCAGAGATTCTCGAGCGGGGAGAACAGGCCGCTCGCGCTGCCCTCGCGGGGCTGGAACAGGCGATGGCCCGTCCCCGTTGGTTGCGCCGGCTTCTCCCTCAGGTCGCCTGACCAGGAGGTGGGGGGATGCGAACGATTCGGATTATGATCGTTGACGACCACGAGGTGGTGCGGGTGGGTTTGCGGGCGTTGCTGGAACGGCGGCCGGATTTTCGGGTGGTGGCGGAGGCGGGATCGGCTGAGGAGGCCGTTCAGAAGGCTGCCGATCACCGCCCGGATGTGGTGGTGATGGATATCCGCCTCCCAGGGGGGAACGGCATCGAGGCCACGCGAAGGATCCTCGAAGCGCTCCCGGAGACCCGCGTGATCATGCTGACCTCCTACGCGGAGGACGAGCTGCTCCTGGAGGCGATCGAGGCGGGGGCCTCCGGTTATGTGCTGAAGCAAATCGGTAGCGATGAGTTGATCACGGCGATCGAACGGGTGGCCCGAGGGGAGGCCCTGATCGATCCCTCGATGACCCCCCGCTTGCTCCGGCATGTGCGGGCGGCGCGGCGCAGCGCCATGGCCTCCGCCTTCAAGGATCTCACCGAGCAGGAGCTGCGGGTGCTCGCTCTGATCGCCGAAGGGAAGACCAATCGGGAGATCGCTCAGACGCTATTCCTCAGCGAAGGGACGGTGCGGAACTACGTCAGCAGCATTCTCAGCAAGCTCGGGCTATCCAATCGCGCAGAAGCCGCTGCCTATGCGGTGGAGCACAATATTAAGGCTTACTTGGATGAGGGGTTAGGGTAGATGGACGGAAGGAGTGGTTGGATTGTTGGATTAGGTGTGTTCGTTGGCCTGATGTTGCGGGCCTGGATCGTGGCCTCAGAAGCAGCGATCCTTGCCCTCCCGGAAGAGAAACAACGGGCCTGGATCCAGGAGAGGCGTTTTCTAGCTTCCTGGATTTATCGCCTAAATGAAGAGAGCACGATCCGACTCCAGACCCTCCAGCTGTGGCTTCTCTTCTTGGATCTTGCGGTGGCCGGATGGGTGACCTTCTGGCTTTTTGGGAGCTCGGGGCTATCCATATGGATGCCTCTCCTCTGGCTCCTTCTGGCATGGGGGTTGCGCGGCCCCGCGGAGTCTTGGCCCCGCGCCCTGGGCCATCGATATGCGGAAGCCCTCGCTGTCCCCGGCGCTTTAACGCTGATGCCGCTGTGTTGGCTCCTTGCCCCCCTGCGTCATCTGGCGGTTCGCATCGGACCACGGGTGGAGGGGCGGGTTGCTCCGGCGGTCAACGAAGCGGAGCTCCGCACCCTGGTGGACGCGGGGGAGGAGGGCGGCGTCATCGAGGCCACCGAGAAAGAGATGATCGTTTCGATCTTTGAGCTCCACGATACGGTGGCGGGGGAGATCATGGTCCCCCGACCGGATATGGTGGCGATCCCGGTGACGGCCTCGCTCTCCGAAGCCCTCAATGTGATCCTCCAGGCGGGCTACTCCCGCATCCCGGTCTACGAGGGCACCATCGATCACATCGTCGGTGTGCTTTACGCCAAGGACCTCCTCCGCCTGATGCGGGATGGGATCCAAGAAGCCTCCCTCGCCGAGCTGTTGCGCCCCCCTTATTTCGTCCCTGAGGGCAAGCGCATCGTCGACCTGCTCCGGGAGATGCAGCAGCGGAAGGTCCATATGGCGATCGTCGTGGATGAATATGGGGGGGTGGCCGGCTTGGTGACGATCGAGGATATTCTGGAGGAGATCGTGGGCGAGATCCAGGATGAGTTCGACCGCTCGGAGGAGCCTCTGGTGCTGCCCATCGATGAACGCACCTACCTCTTTGATGGCCGGGTCGATCTGGAGGAGGTCCGGGAGCTGCTGGGGGCTACACTATCGGCGGAGGGAGCCGATACCCTGGCGGGCTATATCTACGAACGTTTGGGACGCATTCCTGTCGCTGGGGAGACTTTTACGGATGGGGGTCTGGAGTTTCGGGTGGAAGAGGTTCTTGGCCGTCGCATTCGTAAGATCCGGGTCCGGCGGGTGGAGGCCTCGGACGCCGGTTCCTGATGCTCCGGGAGGTGCGAACCATTGAGGGCATCCCGTCAAGGCCTGGGCGATCCTCCGAGCGGTGGGTTCCCTTGCGGTGGGGTCCTTCCGCCTCCTCTCGCGGGCTCCAACTCCTAATATAATAACCCTGAGGACGAGCGCGGTGGGTCATATCCATCTATGTTGGGGAAGCCGATGATGGGGAAGCGGCCAATCATCTCATTCCGCCAGGTCAACAAGTGGTTTGGGAGCCTGCACGTTCTGCGGGACATCACCCTGGATATCTACGAGGGGGAAGTGGTGGTGATCTTCGGCCCCAGCGGGGGCGGAAAGAGCACCCTGATCCGTACCATCAACCGGCTCGAACCGA
Source organism: Thermoflexus sp. (assembly GCF_042408365.1). Lineage (GTDB taxonomy): Bacteria > Chloroflexota > Anaerolineae > Thermoflexales > Thermoflexaceae > Thermoflexus. The sequence goes on along the minus strand of NZ_JBHOQJ010000287.1, from coordinate 7,080 downwards.
TCGACTCCGGGGAACTGTGGGTGGACGGCATCCCGGTGCACGACCCGAAGATCAACGTCAACCGGCTCCGTCAGGAGATCGGCATGGTGTTTCAGCAGTTCAATCTGTTCCCGCACCTGACGGTGCTGGAGAACATCATCCTGGGGCCGGTGCATGTGAAAAAAGTGCCGCGGGCGGAGGCGGAGCGGCTGGCCATGCAGCTCCTGGAGCGCGTGGGGATCCCGGAGAAAGCCCATGCCTATCCAGCCCAACTCTCCGGCGGCCAGCAGCAGCGCGTGGCCATCGCCCGGGGCCTGGCGATGCGGCCGAAGATCATGCTGTTCGATGAGCCGACCAGCGCCCTGGATCCCGAGATGATCAAAGAGGTGCTCGATGTGATGGAGGATCTGGCGCGGGAGGGGATGACCATGGTGGTGGTGACCCACGAGATGGGTTTCGCCCGCCACGTGGCGGATCGGATGGTGTTCCTGGAAGGCGGTCGGATCGTGGAGATTGGGACCCCGGATGAGATCTTCGAGAGCCCAAAGCACGAGCGCACACGGATCTTCCTGAGTCAGGTCTTGCGCCATTAAGGCCATGGGTATGAAACGCGGGGGATAGGTCTTCATCTTCCCCCGCTGATTTTTATTCCAGGAGGTGCGCGATGGGTTGCAAATTCCCCCGATGGCTGTGGCTCGCATGGATCCTTGCCCTGCTGCTGGCTGCCTGTCAGGCGCCTGGCGGGGCTCCGCCGGCTCGAAAGGGCCGTGCCCCCTTGGCTCCCGAAGGAACCCTCCTGCGTAAGATTCAAGATCGCGGGAAGCTGATTTGCGGCACGAAGTACGATATCCCCACCTTCGGCTATCTGAACCCCCAGACCAACCAAGTGGAAGGCTTCGATGTGGAGATCTGCCGCGCCGTGGCGGAATATATCTTCGGCGACCCCAATGCCGTGGAGATTAAAGAAGCGATTTCCAAGAACCGCATCCCCTTCCTGAAAGAAGGGGTGGTGGACATCGTCGCCTCGACGATGACCATTAACGAAGAGCGCCTGAAGGAGATCGACTTCTCGATCGTTTACTACGTCGCCGGGCAATCCCTCCTGGTCCCCAAGAACAGCCCGATCAACGGGCTCCCGGACCTCAAGGGCAAACGGGTGGGCACGGTGAAGGGATCGACCTCGGAGAAGAACATCCGGGCGGTCTCCGAGCAGCAGGGCCTGAACATCGAGGTGGTGCTCTTCGACACCTACTCCGAGGCGGTGGCGGCGATGGACGCCGGGCGGGTCGATGCGGTGACGACCGACGACATCATCCTCTACGGTTTTGTGCGCAAGGAGCCTGAGAAGTGGAAGGTCGTCGGGGGTCGCTTCACCGTGGAGCCCTATGGCGTAGGGGTGAAGAAGGGCGAGAAGGAGTTGCTGGAAGTGGTCAACACGGTGATCAAGGAGCTCAAGACCTCCGGGCGCTGGAAGGAGATCTACAAGAAGTGGATCCCCAGCGACACGGTGCCCGAGCCGCCGCCCGATGACTGGCGAGCAGCAGGCCAGTCTCAATGATGCGCCATGGAGGGGCACGCTGGGCGCTGAAAGCGCCCAGCCTGCCCCTGAATCCCCCTCGCCGCCTTTCCACCCAAGCGTCATGCTCCTTACCCAAAAACGCACGCTGATGTTAGGGCGTTGAAAGGCCACGCCCTCCCCGCAGCTCATTAGACTGTAAGCCAAGGATAGAGAGGGGGAAGGGGCAGATGGCCCCTCCATCGAATACCTCCGAAATTCAGGTGGACAAAGCACGCCAATGAGCCCCACCGAAATCTGGCATTATCTGCTTTTGGGTTTGTGGACAACGCTGCGCCTCTCCTTAGCCAGCATGGGCGTAGCCCTGATCTTGGGGACCTTGATCGGGGTCCTGCGGGTGGCGCCCGTGGCGGTCCTCCGCTGGTTCGCTGCCGGCTATGTGGAGTTCTTCCGGGACATCCCCTTGCTTCCGGTGCTGGTCTTTGTCTACAGCGGGTTGCCTAAGGCAGGCCTGCGATTGCCCACCTCGTTTGATAGCGCGGTGGCCGGCTTGGGGGTTTACACAGCCGCCTTTGTGGCCGAGGTGGTGCGTGCCGGCCTTCAATCCATCCACCGGGGACAGATCGAAGCCGCCCTCTCCCTCGGGATGTCCTTCCCCCAGATGGTTCGCCTGGTGCTGTTGCCGCAGGCCTTCCGGATGATGATCCCTCCCCTGGGCACCGTGTTCATCGCGCTGGTGAAGAACACCTCCATCGCCTCCGCGATTGCGGTGGAGGAGCTGCTCTACCAGGCGGAGTTCATCATCGGCCGCACATTTGCAGACTGGCCTATGCTGATCGCCTTTCTGCTCTACCTGGTCATCACGGTCCCCCTCAGTGGGATCGTGAATTTCATGGAGCGTCGCTTGCGGATTATGTTCTGAGCAAACCTCGCAGCCCAATGGGCTGCGGGGAGGGGAAGAGAAAATCCTTGGGGCTGGGGGCCGCCAAAGGCGGCCCCCAGCCCCAAGGATCCCCAGGGGAAACGGTTGGAAATTAGATACGCTCAGAGGTGGGATCGATGCAGACCCAGGAGCGGCCCTGGCAGACATTTCTTGGGGTGGTGATGGTGCTGATCCTGATCCCGTTGGCGTTCCGGATGGAGCCGGCGCGGTTCGTGCCGTTCACATGGGCTTCCACCTGGCGGTTCCTCGTTCTGGGGCTGGTGCTTACCCTGGAAGCCTCCGTCATCGCCATCCTGGCCAGCATCCCGCTGGCCCTGTTCTTCGCTCTGGCCCGCCACAGCGGCCCTTCATGGCTACGTTACCCGGTGATCGCCATCGTCGAAGGGATCCGGGCTCTCCCCCTGCTCGGGTTGATGTTTTACCTCTTCTTGCGTCTGAGCACCCTCGGCCGTCAGATGGGGATCGATGCGCTCACCCGGCCGGATGCGGCGGTGATCGCCGCGCTATGGCTGTATACCGGTGCGGTGAACGGCGAGGCGCTGCGAGCGGCTATTCTCTCTCTGCCTCGCGGACAGTGGGAGGCCGCCCGGTCCCTGGGTTTAACCTACGGCCAGGCCATGCGCTTGGTGATTCTCCCTCAGGCCTTTCGCCGAGCGCTCCCCCCGCTGGTCGCTCAGTTTGCCACTCTCGTCAAGGATACTTCCCTGGGGGCCATCATTGGGTTCATCGAGCTGTACCGGCGGGGGGTGATCCTTTTTCAGGGCGAGCGCAATCCGATGGAAACCCTCTATGTGGTCTCCATCATCTATTTCCTCGTGAACTACATCCTGGGTCGGATCGCTGCCATGCTGGAATATCGGCTGGGGCTCAGTCGAGGATAGCCAGCTCGAGGGTTAGGAGCGATCCCCCCAAACCCCGCGAGGAAACCGACCCCATAACTCCGAATCAACTGTGGATGAAGCATTGTTTTCTCCCTCATGGGCTTATCCTCTTTTTCTTTCCTGAGGTTTAAAATCCATGACGCCGAACCACGCTCTCAGGAGAGCTCTGGAATGGAGGATCAAGCGCTGGTCGAGCTGGCCCTTCGGATGCGGGAGCGGGCGTATGCGCCCTACTCAGGCTACCGGGTGGGGGCAGCTTTGTTGAGCGCCTCCGGTCAGGTATTTACGGGATGCAATGTGGAGAACGCTGTTTATCCTCTTGGCTTGTGCGCTGAGCGGGTCGCGGTGTTCAAGGCGATTTCGGAAGGAGAACACCGCTTCACGGTCATCGCCATCGCCACTGAGAACGGCGGCACGCCGTGTGGCGCCTGCCGCCAGGTGCTCTCCGAGTTCGCCCCGGATCTGCGAATCCTGCTGGTGGACGCCAAGGGGGAGGTGCGGGAGACCTCGTTGCGCTCCCTGCTTCCCGAGCCCTTTGGGCCTGGGGATCTCAAGGCCGTCCGCCGGGGATAGATCTTCATTGCGCAGGAGATCAAACGATGCTTGGCGGCCCGATTGCATCTTCCAAGCGCTTTCCCGTCCGTTGGCCGGGATTGCTCTGGATCTTTGGAGTGTTGGGGCTGGGGGGAGGGCTGAGCGTATGGAGTTATCGGCTCGCTTTCCAGGAGGCGCTTCGGGTTCCCTCGTCCGCTCCCCCCGCTGGCGAATCAGCAGTTTCCCCAGGGATCCCCTCACCGGGCGATTCGTTTGTTCTTCCGGAGTGGACCGGCAAGGAGCGGGTGAACATTTTGGTCCTGGGGATCGATCAGCGGGAGGGGGAGCCAGGGCCATGGCGGACGGATACGATCATGGTGGTGACCATCGATCCGGTGGGGCTCTCCGCGGGCGTGCTCTCGATCCCCAGGGATCTCTGGGTCACGATCCCCGGCTTCGGGGAGAACCGGATTAACACAGCGCACTTCCTGGGGGACGCCTACGGCTACCCTGGCGGCGGGATCGCGCTCGCTCAGGAAACCGTTCGTTACAATCTCGGGATTTCGATCGATTACTATGTGCGGGTGAACTTCACCGCCTTCGAGCAGGCGATCGACCTTCTCGGCGGCATCGATCTCTGTATCCCGGAAGCCATCGATGATCCTCGCTATCCGGATGCGCGTTATGGGTATGAACCATTCCATATCGATGCGGGTTGCCAGCACCTTGACGGTCGGACGGCATTGAAATATGCACGAACGCGGGCCACCCGCGGGGGCGACTTCGATCGGATGCGCCGGCAGCAGCAGGTGATCCAGGCGGTTCGAGAGCGGGTGTTGCGGCTGAACATGTTGCCTGCATTGATCGCCCGTGCCCCTGCTTTATGGGAGACCTTGAAAGATGGCGTGCGCACGAATTTAACCTTAGAGGAGATGATCGCGCTGGCCCGCCTGGCGGCTCGGATCCCGGAGGAGCGAATCCGTATGGTGGCGATCGGCCCTTCAATGACCCGGCCTTACACCACCCCGGATGGGGCGGAGGTTCTGGTGCGCGTCCCGGAGAAGGTCCGGGAGGCCCTGGCGGAGTTCTTCGGACCTCAGGTGCCCCGCTTGGGTGTCCGGGTGGCGGTGCGGAACGGCACGCTGCGGCCTGGCCTGGCCACCCGTGTTGCGGAAGCTCTCCGGACGTTGGGCGCGGAGATCGTGGAGGTGGGGAACGCGGATCGTTTCGATTACGTGGAGACCCAAATTCTGGTTCGTCCTGCTATGCGGGAGGCCGGCGATCAGGTGGCCGGGTGGTTGGGACTTCCCCTCGCGTCCGTCCGCGAGGCCCCGGATCTCGCCTGCGCCTGCGAGCTGCTGATCCGCCTGGGCGCGGATTTCCCAGAGCGCTGAGAAAGGGATGGCTGGCTCAGGCAGCCCATGTTGGCCCCACAAGCTCTATTCCGAATAGACGTTGAGGAGCATCCTGGATGGGAGGGCCCGCCATGGATTTCCGCCTAAATGAGGAACAACGGTTGTTCCGGCAGGCCGTCCGGGAGTTCGTCGAGCAGGAGTTGAAGCCCCGGGCTCGCCGCGTGGATGAAACTGGGGAATTTAACTGGGAAGCGGTCCGGAAGGGCGCCTCGCTGGGCCTGCTGGGGCTGACGGTTCCGGAGGCCTATGGGGGGGCGGGGCTGGATCACGTCAGCGCCGCCATCGCGATCGAAGAGATCGCCCGTGGGTGCGGCTCGACCGCCCTTTCCCTGGCGGCCCACAACGGCCTGGGCCTGGCGCCGATCGTCTTGTTCGGCAGCGAGGCCCAGAGGCGGCGATGGTTGCCGGCGTTGACCAGCGGCCGCAACGGCCTGGCGGCCCTGGCCTTAACGGAGCCCCACTGTGGCAGCGACCTGGGGGCGGTCCGCACCACGGCGGTCCGCGATGGGGACGAATGGGTGATCACCGGCCAGAAGATGTGGTGCACGAACGCGGGGATCGCTGAGATCATTGTGGTCCTCTGCCGCACGGATCCGGCGGCGGGGAAGCGGGGCCTCAGCCTGGTCATCGTCCCCACGGATGCTCCCGGGGTTTCCATCGCGCCGCCGGAGAAAAAGATGGGCCTTCACGGATCGCCGACCCACGCAGTGACCTTCGACCATGTGCGGGTGCCGATGGATCATTTGCTGGGGGAACCAGGCCGCGGCCTCCCTTATGCGTTACAGGTGCTGGATGGGGGACGCATCGGCATCGGCGCCCTTTCCGTAGGGCTCGCTCAGGCGGCCTTTGAGGAAGCCGTGCGATATGCCAAAGAGCGCACGGCCTTCGGCCAGCCCATCGCCGCTTACCAGGCAATTCAATGGATGCTGGCCGATGCGGCGGTGGAGATCGAGGCGGCGCGGCTTTTGGTGTACCGGGCGGCGTGGCTGCGGGATCAGGGGCTCCCTTACACCCAAGCGGCGGCCATGGCCAAGCTGTTCGCCAGTGAGATGGCGGAGCGGGTCACCCGCAACGCGATCCAGATCCATGGGGGATACGGATATAGCCGGGAATTCCCGGTGGAGCGGCTCTATCGAGATGCCCGGTTGATGACCATCGGGGAGGGCACCAGCGAGATCCAGCGCCTGGTCATCGCTCGCCATATCTTGGGTCTTGTGAAGACGGAGCCGATCCCGTCCGATGTGGTGTGAAGGCCGATCGGGCGAGAGGCGCTCCGCCAGCTGACCGCTGATCCCACGCGCCCCCGAGTGGGCCCCTGAGGTCCCTGGGGCTTGACCCGGTGGCCGATGATGTTGGCCGCTTCCCGATATGGCGTGAATGGCCTGCCCCCTGAGCGGGGCTTGGGCATCTGCTGAATGGGTTAAACTTAACAGCGTTGGGTGTCGATTGAAAATCGTTCTGCTTCGCCGCAAAGATGAATCCAGCAATTTCCTTCGAGGGTCTCTGGGGGCCGTCGAAGGCGGCCCCCAGCCCCCAAAGGATCTTTCTTGAAGGCCGATTCCCAATCGGCGCGATGGGCATTGCGAAACCACAGCCTTCAGGAGGCACGATGGCGGTCGAACGGGTTCAGCAGGTGGAGATCCAGGAGGAGGTGCAGCAGGCCTATCTCTCCTACGCCATGAGTGTGATTGTGGCGCGGGCGCTGCCGGATGTGCGGGATGGGCTGAAGCCGGTGCAGCGGCGCATTTTGTATGTGATGCACGAGATGGGGCTGCACCCCAACGCCCCTTACAAGAAGTCGGCGCGCATCGT
>NZ_JBHOQJ010000285.1:0-6977 GCF_042408365.1 Thermoflexus sp. | reverse complement strand
ACGATGCGCGCCGACTTCTTGTAAGGGGCGTTGGGGTGCAGCCCCATCTCGTGCATCACATACAAAATGCGCCGCTGCACCGGCTTCAGCCCATCCCGCACATCCGGCAGCGCCCGCGCCACAATCACACTCATGGCGTAGTCCAGGTAAGCCGTTTTCAGCTGTTCCTCGATCTCCACTGGGATCACGTTCTCCGTCGACATCCACAGGCCTCCTGCTTGGTGCAGAATCAAGAGATGCAAGGGGCCGGAGAGGCCGCTGAGGGGATCTCTCCGATCCCCGGATTGCTTTCCTCCGTGGGGATCTTCGGGGGTGAAGGCCATCCTGAACCCCGAAGGGTTTTTCTCCTCCCTCCCCGGAGCCCCCTGGACTGCTGTTGTTGCGAGGGAGGGATTTCGATCGATCGTTCGATCACAAGTGCCATCGGAGGGCTTCAATGATTCTACTTGAAGACAGAGGGAGAGGCGAATTCTTTCCCTGTAATTATTCAGCCGGGCCCCATTCCGTTCGGAGCTCCCGCGAAGCAGTGGCGCCATTGCGGCAGCACCGACTGGCCGGGCATGTTGTCAGGATCTATGGAAGCCGTTATAATCTCTCTCTGCGTGTTCTTATCCGGCGCATTCGAGGCCGGCTGGATTTCTTGAGCTCCGGAACCCTCTGTGAGGAAAGCGGGATGAGCGATTTAATCCTTCAACAGCTGGAACGGGAATGGATCGCGGGACGCCCGGTCCCCGAGCTCCGACCGGGGGATGTGGTGCGGGTGCACTTGCGGATCCGGGAGGGGGATAAAGAGCGGGTGCAGATCTTTCAGGGGACGGTGATTCGGATCCGGGGCAGCGGAACTGGACGCACGTTCACGGTTCGACGGATCGCCGCCCACGGCATCGGGGTGGAGCGCACCTTCCCCCTCTACTCTCCCCGCATCGATCACATCGAGGTGGTACGCCACTCCCGCGTCCGCCGGGCCCGGCTGTATTACCTGCGGGAGCGCTTCGGGAAGGCGGCCCGCCTGAAGGAGCGTCTGATCGCTGCGCCGGAGGCGGAGGAGCTTCCACCAGAAGAAGCGGCGGAAGCCACCGAGTCTCAATGAAAAGGGGGGAGCGATCCCTGTTAAATCATTAAGGACAGCGCATTAGGCGTTCGGAGTGCGGTGAGGGCCGAACCGATACCCGGATGGCCGGCCAGCCGGCGAACCCATTCCGCCCGCTAAGCCATGTGCTCCAAGGGGTAGCTTCACGGCCTGCCTCAGCCCTTCGCGATCAGCGCTTCTTCAGGCGGCGCAGGCGACGGCGTAGGTCACCAGGCCAGGGCTCAGCCGGGCGTTGGGGGTGGCTCTGGACCACACGGCGGATTGCAGCGCGGATCTCCTCTGGATCATAGGTCTGGAGCGAGGCGGCCAGGCGCTGAAGGAGCTGTTGTTCGTCCGGAGAGAGGGAGCGGCCGATCGCCTGATCCAGCTCGGTCAACGCCAGCAACAGCGCGCGCTCATCTTCTGAGAGGTTGGACAACTGCTCTAAAAGCTGCCGGAATCTCTCCGGTGGGATGGTGGGTTCCAAGGCGCTCACGGGCTCTCCTTTCGCGAAGCGATAGGTTCTCAGGTCCTCATGTGTGCTCTCCTCTACCCCCTTCCCACCGTTTTGCGGCGCGGGGAGGAGGCGAGGGGAGCCGACGGGGTGTCTGAACGGCCTCTGGCCAAGCCATTGCCTCAATTTTAGGTGAATTCTCCGTTCTTCTCCTCCTCGGCTGGCGCTTTCGTCGCAGGTCTGCTAGCCCGAGAAAGATCTTTCCGGCGCGGTGGAGCAGTGTGAGCCGCTGGCTCGGCTCTGGCTCTTGGATCACTCCGGCTCCCGGAGCGGCCGGAGGGCGGATTCCACCATATAAACCGGCATCCCCCCGATCATACACGCGGTCCCCAAGCGTTGCCCACACCGTGCCCCGGGGAGCGTCACGCGATAGCCCTGGGCAACGGCTGTCCACGGAACGGGGCGCCCCATCCCGTCGATCGCGCCCCGGAGCGTCCCTTGCCGTTGCAGGATGATCGATTGGGGTTGTGGGCTTCGGGACCAGGCGATCCATATTCGACCGTCGGGCTTTCGAACTTCCACCACGGCCACACGGTCCCGACGGACCAGGCGGGCCTCGGTGAACCCAGCCAGCGTTCGGATGGCGACTTGGTAAGCCTGGAAGGCGGGCCGCGGCGAGCCGTCCTCTCGCACCAGGCCGAAGGGCTCGGGGTTGGCGAAGTGATCCGTGGGATTGTCGACCAGCTTGTAGACGGCCAGACGGTCGGCTCCGGCCGCGAGGGCCATCGCCATCGCTTGACCGATGAAGGCTGCTTGTTCCTCCAGGGTAACGCGGAACATCGGATGGGGCACCGGCCAGGCCGGATCCTCGGAGGGGGCGGCGTTGGTTTCGGTCAACCAAATCGGCTTATCAAAGCCGTAGGCCCGCATCCGCTCGTGATGCCAGCGAATCAGATCGTGGAGGCTATCCGGGTTAAAGTAGAGGTTGACGCACAGGCCGTCGAAATATCGATCGGATCGAGGGGCCTCCGGATCGCGGGCTAGGGCTTCCAGGAATCGTTCGAAGTAAGGCCGGCGGCCGTAGACCGCATCCCACCAATAGGTGAACGCCCCCAGGAGGACCCGGTTCTCTCGGTTAAGCCCCTTGAGCGTGCGGTAAGCCACCCGTAGCAGCCGCACGAAATCCGCCTCGGTCCCACCCCACGTGTATCCAGGATACGTAGGGTCCCAGATGTCCGGCTCGTTCCAGATGATCCAGGTGTGGATGAAAGGATACGTGGTCGCCAGGCGCCGCAGGAAGGCCGCCCATAGGTTCTCCGGACGGCTCTCTTCCACATAGAGGCCTCTCGGCACCCCGGGGATTTGCGGGTCGGCGCGGGCCCATTCCGGGGTGCCCAGCACGAGGGCCACGATCTCCCGGCCGGCCCGTCGCTCGGCCTCCAGGCGCTCCACCGGCCACGGGGGGTTCCAGTCCTCCGGGCCGTTGGGCTGGATCTCATGCCACGCGAACCGCACCCGGGTCCACGCGACGCCCAGCCGGGCCGCCCAATCTGGGGCCTCCGGGGATTCCACCACCCCGAACCGGGGATCCGGCGGCGCGGCCGCCAGCAAGAGGAGGCTGAGCGCGAGGGGCAGGGTTCGGAGCTGTCGGCTACAGCACATCGGTGACCTCATAGAGGCGGCGGTATTCCCCCAGGGCGAAGCGGTCGGTCATCCCAGCGATGTAATCACAGATCACCCGGTGGAGGTCCCCTTCCTCCTGGATGCGTTCCTGGACCCAGTAAGGCAGTTGTTCCGGCTCCTGAAGGTAGGCCCGGAAGAGGGCCTCGATGATGCGCTCCGCCTTGGCCTGCATGCGCACCACATGGGGATGGCGGTAAAGACGTTGGTAAAGGAACCGCTTCAGCTCCTGCACTTTCTCAACCATCGCCTCGGAGAAACCAACCAAGGGGGTGGGGTGATCCCGGATCTCCTCCGGGGAGCGCGGCCGGAGGTCCTGCAGCCGTTGATCGGTGGCAGCGATCACATCGGTGACCATCCATCCGATCAGCCGACGCACCAGGCGGTAGCGGATCAGGTCGTTGAACCCTTTCCCATCCCATCCAATGGATCGCCGGAGCTCCTCCCACAGGGCGAGGCCGTCCAGATCCTCCGGGCGGATCAGACCGGCGCGAAGGCCGTCGTCGAGGTCATGGGCGGTGTAGGCCAGTTCGTCGGCCAGGTTGGCGATCTGGCCCTCCAGCGTCGGACGGCGGTGGGGCTCGAACTCGCGGATCAGGGGGTGATCGTATTCGGTCTCATGTTTAACCAGGCCCTCAAGGACCTCATAGGTGAGATTCAGGCCTCGGAACTCCGGATAGCGGCGCTCCAGGTGGGTGACCAGGCGGTAGGATTGGGCGTTGTGCTCAAAGCCCCCATGGTCCCGCATCAGGCGGTTCAGGGTCTGCTCGCCCGCGTGGCCGAAGGGCGGATGGCCCAAGTCGTGGGCCAGGCAGATCGCCTCCACCAGATCCTCGTTCACCCCGAGGGCTCGCGCGATGGTCCGTCCGATCTGGGCCACCTCCAAGGTGTGGGTGAGGCGGGTCCGGTAGTAATCGCCCTCCGTGATGATGAAGACCTGGGTCTTGTGTTTCAAACGTCGGAAGGCCGTGGTATGGAGAATACGATCTCGGTCCCGCTGGAAGGCCGTGCGGTAAGGGTGCTCCGGTTCCGGATATTGGCGGCCCCGGCTGAGCCGGCTGCGCTGGGCATAAGGGGCGAGGATCTGATCTTCAATCGCTTCGAGATCCTGGCGGGTGCGCATCGCTGGCTTTCCGTTCCATGACATGTAGTCATCTATTTCGCCCAATCGGGCGCCATAGATAACCGGCCACTTCCTGCTTCATCGACCGGGTGCTCGTAGACCGAGCCCAGAGGCTCGTTCCGCCGCAGCGCCGCGTCAACCCTCAAAAAGTGAGGCAGGCGGTGAGGTCACCCGTCCCTTCTCGAGCCTTACAGCCCCCGGCGGGTGCGGATCGCCTCCAGGGCGCGGCCGAGGAACGCCTCTAAGCTCATGGCCCCCAAGTCCTCCCCGGTCCGCAGGCGGACGGCCACCGTCCCAGCGGCCTCCTCCCGGTCCCCCACGATCAGCATATAGGGGATCTTCTGGAGTTGAGCGTCGCGGATCTTGGCCTGCATCCGCTCGCTCCGATCATCCACCTCCGCCCGCAGGCCAGCCGCCCGAAGCTTCGTCCCGATCTCATGGGCGTAGGAGGTGTGGCGATCGGTGATCGGGATGACCACGGCCTGGACGGGAGCCAGCCAAACCGGGAACGCGCCCGCGTAATGCTCGGTCAGGATGCCGATGAAACGCTCAAAGGAGCCGAAGATCGCCCGATGGATCATCACCGGGCGCTTAGGCGTGCCGTCCCGGTCCATATACTCCAGCGCGAACCGCTCCGGCATCTGGAAGTCCAGCTGCACCGTGGCCAGCTGCCACTCGCGGCCGATCGCGTCCTTCACCTGAACGTCGATCTTGGGGCCGTAGAAAGCGCCTTCACCCTCCTTGAGGCCGTATTCGATCCCTCGACGCTCCAGGGCCTGACGGAGAGCCTCCTCGGCGATCTCCCATAGCTTCGGATCCCCCATCGCCTTGGGCGGCTTGGTGCTCAGGAAGAACTCCGGCTGGAAGTCGAAGATGCTGTAGAAGCTGTAGATCAGGTCCAGGACGCCGTCGATCTCCTCCAGGATCTGATCCGGCCGGCAGTAGATGTGGGCGTCGTCCATCGTGATCTGCCGCACCCGCAGCATCCCGTGGAGCGTCCCGGAGCGCTCGAAGCGATGCAGCCGCCCGATCTCGTTCAGCCGCAGCGGGAGATCTCGGTAGGAGCGCAAGCGGGAGCGATAGATGATCGTAGATTCAGGGCAATTCATCGGCTTGAGGGAGAACTCTTGCCCCTCAACTTCCAGCAGGAACATGTTCTCCTTATAATGCTCCCAATGTCCGGATTGCTCCCAGAGTTTCCGATGGACCAAGATGGGGGTGGAGATCTCCTGATAGCCTCGGCGGTCGTGCTCCTCCCGCCACAACCGCTCCAGTTCCCGAAAGAGGATCATCCCCCTCGGATGCCAGAAGGGCGCGCCGGGGGCGATGTCGTGGAAGGAAAAGAGATCCAGCTCCCGGCCCAGACGCCGGTGATCGCGCTTCTTGGCCTCCTCCAAGCGCCAGAGATATTGCTCGAGCTGCTCTGGGGTTTCCCATGCCGTCCCGTAGATCCGCTGGAGCATCGGCCGGCGTTCGTCGCCGCGCCAGTAGGCGCCGGCCACGTGGAGCAGCTTGAAGGACCCGGGGTGGATCTGGCCTGTGTGCTCCACGTGAGGACCACGGCACAGGTCCTCAAAGGTATCATGCCGATATGTGGTCAGGATGGGGCGCTGACCCGGGGGAAGCGGATTGCCGTATTCGTCCGTGCCGCGCTGGAGGATATCCTCGATCAGCTCCAGCTTGTAGGGCTGGTCCTTGAACAGCGCCCGCGCCTCCTCCGGGGTCACCTCGCGGCGGACGAAGGGGTGGTTCCCGGCGATGATCTCCCGCATCCGGGCTTCGATCCGCTCCAAGTCCTCCGGCGTCAGCGGGCGGGGCAGGTCGAAGTCATAGTAGAAGCCGTCCTCAATGGGCGGTCCAATTCCCAGCTTGCCCTCCGGGAACATCTCCAGGACGGCTTGGGCCATGATGTGGGCGCATGAATGGCGGATGCGGTAAAGCCATGTGTCTTGATAAGGAATGATCTTTTTCTGGGGCATCCCTACCTCCGTTGGCGGCGACTGGAAGCCGCCCTTTTAAGGCCTTCAGCCGGCCCTCGGCCTACGCCGACGGCCGATCGGACAGAATAAAAAATGCGCCTCCCGCCCCATCGGGGCGAGAGGCGCAGGCCTCCCGCGGTTCCACCCCATTTCGATCGCGCGGGCTCTGCGCGATCGCGCTCTCTGCCGGATAACGACGGCGGGCCGTTCATCCCTACCCCGGCGCCGTGCCGGATCGGAATGACCCCTCCAGGGCGGTGCCCTCAAGGCCTCCACGACGGGCCCTCCCAGCCTTTGAGGCCCGCGCTCTGGCGTGGGGTTGCTTGAGAGCGTGTCCCCTTCCTCGGGTTTCCCGGTATGATGTTCAATGGCCCACCCCGAGCGGGGCGGGCCGTTCCGGATGGGCGGTAGAGGACTCGAACCTCTGACCTCCGCGTTGTCAACACGGCGCTCTCACCACCTGAGCTAACCGCCCACTTCATGGATCATTATAGCAAGCTAGAGGCAAAGCAGCAAGGCCCACCTTCTTGGGTGACTGTTCACCTGTTGGTGAAATTGGGATAATCAAGGGGAGACACCCCCTGGAGGAGGCCCATGCGATTGTTGTTCGTCCTCCCCAAAGTCGAGCCCGAGAAGATCCCACCTCCCACCGTTTGCCCCCGGCCCGGGTGC
>NZ_JBHOQJ010000283.1:0-22600 GCF_042408365.1 Thermoflexus sp. | reverse complement strand
CCGATGCTGCGGGTGGATGACCCCGTTTTCCCCTTCGGCCGGATCATCGTGGACACCGTGGGGGAACGCGTTTGCGCCTACGCGATCCCGGCGATGTTCTTCCTGGCGGAAGGGGCCGCGGGGATGGTGGCGATGGAACGGCTGATGCGTTATCTCCCAAACACCATCCCTATCCTGCTGGATCTCCGATGGCGGGATCCGGGCTCGGCGGAGCGTTGCGCCCGGGCCGCGTTCGATGTCTGGGGCGCAGACGCCGTGACCGTAGCCCCTGAGTTCCCCGCTGAGGCCGCAAGGGCCTTCGCCGCTTACCGCGGCGGGGCGGTCTTCTGGTGGGTGGGTGAAGCCGAGGATCTGAAACCGGCCCAACGCTATGCGCAGGCCGCTCGGGCGGGAGGAGTCCCGGCCGGCATCGCGGTGAGCTCGCCGGGGCGGATCATGGCGGAGACTGTCCATATGGAGGATCTTCCCTGGATTATGCTGGACGCACGTGATCTCTCAGAGCTCCCCCAACCCATCCCATGGCCTGCACCCACCGTCATCTTTGTGGGAGAGCCCATTCTTTACGCCTCCCCGCGATGGGATTTCCAGGACGCTGCCCGCAGGGTGACCGATCTCTGGCTCCAGGAGATCGCAGCGCGCTTCCCTGTCGGTGAACCCCCCCCGCCACCCGGTATGGATACCCGCTCCCTGGAAGGGACGCCCGATGCGCATCCCCTTTGATCCCAACGTCGATCCCCAGGCGATCCAGGCGGCGAAGCGCGCCCTGCGGAGGCGATGGCTGGCCGAGCGAACCGCCCTGCCCCCGGAAATCGTCGCTGCAGCCAGCGAAGCGGTCCGACGGCATGTGGAGGCTTGGCCCCCCTTCCAGGCCGCCCGGACGGTGCTCATTTATATGGCCTTCCGCAACGAAATCGACTTGGGCCCCCTCTTGGAACAGCATCCGGAGAAACGCTGGGTGCTGCCGCGCATCGCCGCCCCCGGACAGCTGGCGCTTCATTTGTATTGTCCCGGGGCCCTGCAACGGCACCCTTATGGGATGCTGGAGCCCACGCCGGAGTGTCCCCTCATCGATCCGGAAGCCATTGAGTTGGCATTCGTCCCCGGCGTGGCCTTTGATCGTTACGGGTTCCGCTTGGGCTACGGCGGAGGATATTTCGATCGCCTTCTACCCGGCTTGAAAGGTCTGACGGTCGGGGTCACCTATGCCCGGTTCCTGGTGGATGCCCTTCCCCACACCCCGACCGATGGGCGGGTGCAATGGATTCTTACGGAAGAGGGCTGGCTTCAGGCGAAAGCAATCGAATTCAATTAGGGAGTTGCGTCCGCTCTACTGCAAACCGAGGTCATCCGCTCAACTCGTGGTGACGAGCTTCTGATTCGCGGAATTTCTGTGGGGGGCGGGCCGCGCAAACGCCCCGCCCCCCACAGAAAACTTCCTCTTTGCGACAAGGCAAGTTGCGCCTCCCGTGCTTCTTGTTTTGGGAATATGCGATGGAGAGGGCGGATGATCCTATCCCCCTTGATCCCCTCTCCTCACGGCTCAGAGGACTTTTGGGGAGGGAGGATGAAACTTGGGGGCGAGCCGGGCCAACGCCTCCAGCCGCTGCACCTGTCGTTCCAGATCGGCCTTCTGGTCCGCCGAAGAGACCCGGGCGTAGCGCACAACCCGGCTGCCCGGGCAAACCTCTCCCACCCGGATGGTGCCCGTGGGAAGCGGCCGGGCGAGGACGGGGAGCTTCCCCGACCGAAACCGCCAGGCCGTGAGGCAATGGAGTGGGGGCCGTCGCCTGAACACCCTGGGGGTGATCTTAGTCCCCTCGCTCCTTCAACGGTTGGGGCTCCAGACGATGATCCTCCAGAGGCTCGGCCTTTAAGGGGAAGTCCGTCTGCAATACACGGACGGTGCATCAGCAGCAGACAAAACAATCCCCTCTTGTGATGGGGCGATCACCCGCCTCCCCACAGGATGAATCCCGGCGGAGGACAGCTTTCCAGCCTGCTCCTACCCTGGCTTCAGCCACCTATACGCTCAGGCGGTTTCGGAGCGGATGCGATACCGGCAAGCAGGATCACCATGGGTGATGCAGGAAATCCGCTCCACCGGGGCCCCCACCAGCTCCTCCATCAGCGCGCTGTCCAGGGCGCAGAGCTCCCCCCGTTCCCGGGCGACCTCCAAATAGGGGCAATTCCGGATCTCCAGCCAGGTCGGCCCATTCCCTGAGGTCTCCAGCCGAGCCACATACCCTTTCTCATTCAGGAAGGAGACAACGCGGGACAGCCGAGCTTGGCCGGTCAGGCCTTGGAGGTTCGCTTCCTGGCTCATGCTTCGGGCGACCTGGCGGATCTCCTTGGACGATAACGCGATCGGGAGGAGATGTCGAACCAACCCCTCATAGTTTCGAGGGAACAGGCGATTCGCAGCCTCGGTGAGGGTGAAGACGATCCGTGGACGGCCGCGTCCGTTCCGGAGGGTGCGGACCTCACGGATGAGGCCATCCTCCCGAAGCACTCGGAGGTGATGACGGACAGTCACCGCCCGGAGGCCGAGTCGGGTGGCCAGTTCAACCGCGGTTGCCTCTCCCTTCTCCCGCAAAATCTGCAGAATACGAGCTCGCGTGGCCTGCATCGGCCACCTCCTCAGCGACGGGGAGGCTCGGTCCTCCCCCAGATTGGCGCATCGCCGACCACCCCGACCAGCCCCTCCATGGAAAAGCTTAGTAGGGGTTGGGAAAAATGTCAATGGACCCGGTTTAAAAGCAGAGGGTCTTTCAAATTCGGATGGGAGTTGCGGGAAAGGGGATCACCTCTATCCCCCGCTCGTTAAATTCCATCAGCGTCCGTTTTCGGTCGCCTCCCTGAGCCCCCGAAGGATTTTCCTTCCCCCTGCAGTCCAAAGGGCTGCATGGGGAGAAGGAAAGTAACCGTTCAGTCGCTCTCACGCAACACAACACGGGTATGGGCGTTTCACCGTGGATTTTCCCCTGAGGGCTTGGGGAGCCTTCCGCCTCTTCATAAGAGCTCCGAACTGAATGGAACCGAGCGGAATAGTTCCGAAGATACGACGGAAAAAAGGAATTAAGGGGTCATCGGCCTTTCTCCATGAAAGGGATGGCTATCGGAAGCTGGCAGGAAACAGAAAAGAGCCTTATCGAAGCCGGCGGGGCATATAGATCGCTCGATAGACCCGATAATGGCGATCGTCGAACAGGATCTCCACATTCCCAAAGACCCGCTCAATGATTGTGCGATAGGGAAGCACCACGGCCCCGACCAGATACAGCCGGCCCCCAGGGCGCAACACGGAGGGCGCGTCGTGCACGAACTGCAAGGCCACCTCCCGCTCAACCCCGAACCCCTGATGGATTGGCGGGTTCGTCACCACCACATCAAACCGCTCGCCCCGCACGCCATCGATGACATCGCTGAGGCGGACCTCGACGTGGGGGAGAGAATAAAGCGCCAAGGTGCGACGGCTCGCCTCCAAGGCTGCGGCACTGATATCCACCATGACCACCCGACCTTCCCGCGCCTCGTGCGCGGCCACCACCCCCACAATCCCATAGCCGCATCCCAGATCCAACACGTGATCCATGGGGCGGATCTCCATCCCCTCGATCAGATGTCGGGTTCCCTCATCCAGGGCGGACCAAGAGAAAAGCCCGGGTCGGGTGATGAAGCGCCAGGCGCGGCCTCGCACAACGGCCTCCCGCTCCACAAACTCCTCGCCCGGGGGATCCATCTTCAGCTCCGCCGGACGAACGGCCACAGCCACCCGGTAACCGCTTCCATAGGCCCACACCGGGGCCCTGCCGAAGTAATCTTGAGCGTAAGCGATAATCCCCTCGATACCCCCTCGTTTCGGCCCGGCCAGATAGAGCCGCCCCCCCGGTTTGAGCGCCCATGCGGCCAGGCGCACCAAACGCTGGGCGACCTCCTTCCCCTTGGGGATGTTCAGGAAAACCACATCAAACGCCTCGGGCTCCAGGAGGGAATACCCATCGCCGTGGACGATGAGGGCGCGCCCTTCCAGGCCGTTCATCGCCATCGTGCGTCGAGCGGCCTCCACGGCCAGCCCGTGATCGCTGGCCAGGAGGATCCGGCCGGAAGTGCGCCGGGCCGCGAGCACCCCCAGCCATCCGACCCCACAGTTCAGATCCAGAACGTGGTCCTCCGGGCCGATCTCCATGACCTGCGCGATGAGGGCAGCTCCCGGATCGACATGGCTCCAGATCTCCAGCCCGGGCTTCCCCGCCCAGCGGACCCATTCGCCGCCGATGCGATCCTCGAATTCCCGCCAGATGTAGTAATCCGTAACGCCCATTGGGGTCTCAGCGAACACTGAAAGGGAAATAATAGGCAACGAACCCGCCCGCTCCATGGGCCTATTCACAATCATGAACGCGAAGTGGGCGAGGCCCCTCACGAGCCATCGCCCACTTCTCTCATCCGGAAGGAATCGGATCACCTTCCATTCCCCGATGATTTTGCGAGCTAGCGGTTTCCTTCACAGCAGCTTCGCAAAATCCTCTGGCGTGAGCTCTGCGTCCCGCAAAATCTTGCGCAGGAGTCCTCGCCCAAGATCCTGATTGGGATGAACCGGAACGGTAACCACTCGTCCATCGGGATGTCTCAACCGCACATGGCTTCCTTTCTGCCGCACCACCTGAAAGCCGGCCTTCTCTAAGGCCCGAATGACTTCGTGGGCCTTTAAAACAGGCAAACGAGTCATCAGAGCACCACCTTCTGAAGACCCACAAACTCCAGCCGGTATTCCTCCTCCCCTTCCTCCAGACACAACTCGATGACCTCTCGGATGTTCGCCATCAGCTCATCAAGCGTTTTCCCCTGACTGTAACAGGCGCGCAGTTGAGGAACCTCCCCCACATAATATCCATCCTCATCGCGCTCGATGATCACATAGAATTCACGGCCCCCGGGGCGCATCATCCACTCCTCGCTGCAAATTTCACGGGTTATCTGATGTTGCTGCATTGTCCTTCCGACATAAAAAAGTGGAGGCGGCGGGAATCGAACCCGCGTCCGGAAGATTCGATCGCTGGTGCCTACAGGCGTATCCGGTTTGCTTCTCTCGCCGACCGGCCCTCCAACCGGCAAGGTCTCCGGCCGGCCAGCCCCTTGGATCTTAGGCCGCCCTCCGGGGCACCGGGCGACCGCACGCCGACTTTGTCACACCCGATCCGGCCCCGTCGGCGATGGGTCCGGTCGAGCGGGTCCCCTCATCGGGGGACCGTCCCATCACGCTGGCTTAGGCCGCCAGCGGGAGGGCCGCGTAGTCGCGGTTGGCACTTGTTGTTTGCCCGGGTTGTTCACGGGGTCCGAGCGGCCCCGGCCTGCCACCAACGATCTGCCTCCCCCGTCGAGCCCTTTTCGCCCCCTTGCACTTTCATTATAGCACGAAACATAACTTTGGGTAGTGCTTCTTCCTTATTTGGGTTTTGAGCCCCTGGGGGGTGGGGGCGAGCTGAGCGCCTTCGGCGTTCAGCTCGCCCCCACCCCCGAGGAGCCAAAACCAGTGGAAAATGTGGCTCCATGGAGATCCTCGAGCCCCCAAACCCCCTGTCACCGGAACGCGCCCCTTGCATCTAAGGGAAGTGAGGGGCAACGGTCCGCGCCATCGGGCCCTCCGACTGGGGGGAGGGGGCGGGTTGTCAACCCGCCCCCTCCGAGCGCCCAGGAGGGGACCGGCGGACCCTGCCCGATAAGCTCTTGGATTAGATCCCAGGAGGAGGTCCGTATGGCGCTGCTGGATACACGCACTCGGGAGGAAGTCAAGCGGCTGTTGGCGGATCTAAAGAATCCGGTGCGGCTGCTGGTCTTTATCCAGAAGATGGACTGCACCTATTGCCAGGAGACCCAACAGCTGATCGAGGAAGTGGCTGCCCTCTCCGATCAGATCTCCATGGAAGTCTATAACCGCATCACCGACCGGGAGATCGCGGAGCGCTACGGGATTGATAAGGCCCCGGCGGTGGTGATCGAGGGCGATCGGGATTACGGCATCCGCTACTTCGGGATCCCATCGGGGTATGAGTTCGGCTCGCTGATCGAGGACATCCGGATGGTCGGGGCCCGGGACTCCGGGCTCTCGCCATCCAGCCGGAAGCGGCTGGCCCAGATCCAGACGCCCGTCCACATCCAGGTCTTCGTCACACCGACATGCCCTTACTGTCCACGGATGGTGCGGCTGGCCCACCAGGCAGCCATGGAAAGTTCGTGGATCCGGGCGGACATGGTGGAGGCGATGGAGTTTCCGGAGCTGGCAGACTATTACGGGGTCTACGGCGTTCCGCGCACCGTGATCAACGAGGTCATCCACATCGAGGGGGCGGTCCCGGAGGGTTACTTTATCAATGAGCTCATGAAGGTCACGGATCCCGAGGCGATGGCGCGAGCTCAAGCGGTCTGGGAGCGGATGCGCTATGAGCTTTCCAGCGCCCACGCGCATCATCACTACCACGCTGATGAGGAGTTGGACTGATCGCAGCGTTCAAGGTCCAGGACGCTCACCGCACGCCGGGTTCGAATGGCTGTAGATCTTCCATTAAGGAGGCAAGCCATGGCGCTCAATATGGCAGGCTGGGATCGGATCGCGCGGTTGATCGTGGCCGTCGTCCTCATCTTGCTCTCGGCCTTCATCCTTCGCTTCAACACGCTGGGCATCGTCCTGACCGTCATCGGCGTGATCTTTATCCTGACCTCCCTGATCGGCTGGTGTCCACTTTACGCCCTCATCGGGTTCCGGACGAAGCGCTGAGGCAGGATCCTCCTGCCCCAGAGATGGGGACGGGTTGGCTCGCAGGGGCACGGCGCGCCGTGCCCCTGCGGGAGCGCCCGATCTATCCTCACAAGAAGATCTCCCCGATCCGGTCAGGGTTCAGCACATCCTCGGCAGATCGCCTCGATCGACTCCCAGCCCCTAAAATCGATTCGGGTGACCGTCTCGTTTTCGGCAGGTAGGAGAGGTCGCCGTCCTCCCCAGCGGTCTTAGACGATCCGACGGGGCAAATCTCGGGGATCTTTTAAGGTGGACTCCGGACCAACGGACAGCCTGACTTCTCATCCGCCCCCCTCGCGCGGGGCAAGCCCCTCCCCAAAAAATTCCCCAGGAGGGAGCCAAGCAGTCGCCCCATTCGGATGAATTTGACAAGGCCGCCGGGGCCCGCTAAATTATAAATTAGAGATGCGTAAGCAGGTAACGTGCGCGGGCGTAGCTCAGGTGGTAGAGCGTTGGCTTCCCAAGCCAAAGGCCGCGGGTTCGAATCCCGTCGCCCGCTCCACCATGGGGGCAGATCGATGATCTGCCCCTTTTATTTTGGCCTGAGCGGTGGCGACCTGCTGCCCGTCTGCGGGTTTCAGAGGCCGCCCGCATGGATCCCTCACCTTTTCCTTTCCCCTCCTCCCCAAATGGGGAAGAAGGGGAAAGAGGGAATCCTCGAAGAGCGATCGGTTCGCCACCGCAACAAAAGCGCTTTCCATCGTTGATCCTTGGGGGGCCTCGCGGGTTAGGAGCTGCCTCACGCTGTACATCCCCAAACCTCTAGGGCCTTGTTCATCTTGGTTTTTGGGGTATACATTGGAGGAGGCCGATGATCCCTCCCTTTCTTCCCCTTCCCGCAGCCTTTTGGGCTGCGGGAAGGGGAAAAATCCTTCGGGGGCTGGGGGCCGCCTTCGGCGGCCTGCACCCCACGAAAAAATGGTCACTACGGAACGGAATGGAAGGGATCACCGGAAGAAGCGCTAAAAAATAAAGGTGAAGGGGCTTCCCGATGGGGAATTGGTGGGCCCGCATTCGAGAGCTCTGGGGGCATCCTCGGGAAAAACCGGAACAGCCCGCATCTCATGGGCTGTCTCCCCTTTCGCCCCAGGCCTCCCTACCCGAGGAGGATTCTCTCTCGGTCCTGGAGAAGCGCCTGGGCTGGTCCTTCCGGAACCGGTCGCTCCTGATCGAAGCCCTCACCCATCGTTCCTACATCAACGAGCACCCCAATGAGGGGATTCACGACAATGAGCGGCTGGAATTCCTAGGGGATGCCGTCCTCCAGCTGGTGGTCAGCACGGACCTGTTCCGCCGGTTCCCCGAGTGGTCCGAGGGGCGGCTGACGGAACTGCGCACCGCGCTGATCCGTGGGGAGCGTCTGGCTCTCTGGGCGGAGGCGCTGGAACTGGGACGCTGGCTCCGCCTGGGGAAAGGGGAGGCCGAGGGCGCCCGGACTCGTCCTTCGGTTCTGGCGGACGCCTTTGAGGCCTTGCTGGGTGCCCTTTATCTGGATGGCGGCTTGCCAGCTGTGGAGCGCCTGATGGATCGATTGCTCCCGGAGGCCATCGATCAGGCGCTGCGAAGCCTGGAGTGGCACGATCCCAAGGGTCGCCTCCAGCATTGGAGTCAGGCCGTGCGGGGCAAGACACCTGTCTATCGGGTGGTGGCCGTGGAAGGACCTCCCCACGCTGCCCGCTTCACCGTCCAGGTGCTGATCGGTGATGAGGTCGTAGGGGAAGGTCAGGGCGCCAGCAAACGGGAGGCCACTCGGGAGGCCGCGCGGAACGCCTTGATCCGATTGGGGATTGAAAACGGGGGCGAGACGGAATCTTGATCGATTGCGGTGAAATCCGATGGAACGACGGTGGCTGGAGAAGCTGGAACTGGTTCAACGGCGCTACGAGGAGTTGACCACATGGCTAGCCGACCCTGCCGTGGCCATGGACGTCTCACGGCTCCGGGCGCTCAGCCAGGAGCGGGAGGAGCTGGAGCCCATTGTGGAGACCTTCCATCGCTACCAGAGGATCAGCCGCCAGCTGGAAGAGGCGCGGCAACTGCTGGAGAGCACAACCGATGAGGAACTGGCCGCCCTCGCCCGGGAGGAGATGGAACGGCTCTCCGAGGAGCAAGAGCGCCTGGAGCAACAGCTCCGACGGCTCCTGCTCCCCCGCGACCCGAACGATGAGAAAAACGTCATCATGGAGATCCGGGCCGGGGCAGGCGGCGAGGAGGCCGCCCTGTTCGCCGCGGATCTCTTCCGGATGTACACCCGTTATGCCGAGCGAAAGGGGTGGGGGGTGGAGCTCCTCAGCGCCAACGAGACCGGCCTGGGCGGTTTCAAAGAGGTCATTTTCCTGATCCGCGGCCGTGGAGCATATTCCCGCCTCAAATATGAAAGCGGGGTGCATCGGGTCCAGCGGGTCCCCGTCACGGAGGCCTCCGGACGCATTCACACCAGCACGGCCACCGTGGCGGTGCTCCCGGAGATGGATGAAGTAGAGGTCCAAATCGATCCCAAGGACCTGATCATTGAAACCTTCCGGGCAGGCACAGCGGGCGGACAGCATATGCAAAAGAACGAAACGGCGGTGCGGATCACCCACGTCCCCACTGGGATCGTGGTCTCATGCCAGGACGAGCGCTCTCAGTTCCAGAACAAACAGCGCGCGTTGGCCATCCTGCGGGCCCGCCTGTACGAGCTGGAACGTCGGAAGCGGGAGGCAGAGGTCAGCCAGGCCCGCCGCAGCCAAGTGGGGACCGCCGAACGGGCGGAGAAGATCCGCACGTACAATTTCCCCCAGAACCGGGTCACCGACCATCGGATCAACCTCTCCCTATATCGGCTTCCGGAGATCCTGGATGGAGACCTGGACCCGCTGATTGAGGCATTGATCATGGAGGATCAGACCCGCCGGCTCGCCGAGGAGGAGGCGATACGCTGAAGCGCTCTCATTATGCTCAACGGGCTTTTGGGGGGCAGGCCGCTTGTCGTATGGCGCTTTCGCTCCAGTGCTTCATCCACATTCGTTTTGGGGATATGTGGTGGAGGGAGTGGATGGCCCCACCCCCTGAAATCCCCATGGCCTCGGGCGCTGAGGTGCCTCCAGAAAGGAGAGCCACCTGATAAACTTGGAGCGTAGGGAGAAGGTGCGGTATGACGGAGACAGGACAGGTGTTCCAGCGCGCTTCCCGCTGGGCGACCGCCGCCCGGGTGCATCGACACTCATGGTTGCGCCGCTTCTTGACCTTCATGCTCCACCTGCTCTATCGAATCCTGCTGCGCCTGGAGGTGGTGGGGCTGGAGAATATCCCCCCGACCGGGCCGGTGATCCTGGCCATCAATCACATCAGCTTCCTAGACCCCGTCATTGTGGTGAGCGTCCTCCGCCGCAAAGTGCTCCCAATGGCCAAAGCCGAGGTTTTCCAAGACGCGGTCCTGGGCCCCTTGGTGAGCGCCTTCGACGCCTTCCCCGTCCGCCGGGGGGAGGTGGACCGCCGGGCGATCCAGACCGCCCTCGAGGTCCTGCGGCTGGGCGGGGTGCTGCTCATCGCCCCCGAAGGCACCCGCAGCCCCACCGGAGCTCTGATTCAGGGAAGGGAAGGAGCGATCTACCTGGCCTGGCGCACCGGGGCCCCGATTGTGCCGGTGGGCATCGACGGGACAGACCGCTTCAAGTTCAACATCCGTCGGCTTCGCCGCACGCCCGTCCGGGTGGTCTTCGGACCGCCTTGCCGGGTGGAGATCCCGGAGAGGCAAGAGCGGGAGGCCCTGCGGGAAGCTACCGATGAGCTGATGGCTCAAATCGCGGCCTTGCTCCCTCCGGAGCGACGAGGGATCTATGCCGATTTCCCCCACACGACACCCCGTTACCTCCGCCCCTTGGGTCGGATGGAGAGCACGGTTTTGTCCCCTGTGGAGCCCGTCGCGATGCAGAAGTAGGAGTTCGCCTTCCCGTAGTCACCTCAACGCGTGGAGAGGATTTGCCCACGGGGGATTTCTTTGTCGGGGCACCCACAAGGGGTGCCCCTACAGCCATTCGGTGCGCCCGTGCGCCCCGATCCGGACGGCTCTGCTCATCGCCATGCCATCGCCGCGATATCCCCTTGGGCGGTCATCCGGTTGATCTGGCCGGATGGGATCGCGATCCAATAGAGGTCGCCCTGGTAGCGCACCACCACCCCCTGCCCGTCGGGCGCCCACAGGAGGTCGGGCTGTCCACCGAACCCGACCTCCCCCTCTGGCGGGAACAACCGCCGCCGGTCGCTCCCATCGTGATCCGCCCAATAGAGGTCGTAGCGCGAGGCATCCCCGGCCTCCGGCTGGCGGGCCTGACCGAAGAACAACCCCTGGGGGGTCCATAGGATCCCCGCCCACAACCCAACATCCTCGATGAGCGGGCGGGCCCACCCCTCATCCACGGCCAGGATCCAGAGGTCGAAACGGGTGGACTGCTCCGGCGGCTCTCCGGAACGCGGCGGGCCATGAACCAACGCGGCGAGATACCGACCATCGGGCGACCAGGCCAAGGCGGGCGTCCACGCCCATGCGCTCCGGGTCTCATAGATCGGGAACGTGATCAGCAAAGTGGCCCGCAAGGTCTCTAAATCCAGCACCCCCACCCCATCGGTTCGACCGAAGGCCAGGCGGCGGCCATCCGGGGCCCACGCCCAGGTCATCCCCCACCAACCGTAAGGGCCGCCGGCGGTCGGCGTGAGCACCCGCCGGGCTTCGATCCGCCCCCCAACCCATCGACCGATCCACAGGTCGTTATGCGCCCGCCAGCCCGGCGGCCCCGGGCTGGGCTCCCCGGTGGTGAAAGCCACCTGATCCCCTTGGGGGGACCATCCCAGCCAGAGCACGTTTCCCAGGCCGAGCGGCTGAAGGCGCGGAGGATCCACCTGGAGGCTCATCCCCCATATGGTGTTCAAAGCCGTTCGAGTAGAAGTTACAGGAGCGCGGGAGAACAACAACGTGCTTCCGTCCGGGGAGAGCGCGAAGACCCGACCATCTAGATCCCCCAAGTGGGTGAGCCGCACGATTCGAGATGTCTCCCCGACCATCCGCCAGACGTCCCGACGGGCCAGGAAGACCAATGTGCCAGAGATCGGCCTCGAGGCGACCTCGCCGAGCAGGCTGACGGCGATGATCTCCGGCACCGGATCCCGGATGCGCTCCCGGTGGATCTCCTGGCGCTCAATGGGTTGACCGTCCGCCCAGGTGATCCGGAAAGTCACGTGTTCCACCCCGGGTTCGCCGCGGCGGATCAGGCGCGTTTCCCCCGGGGCCAATCGTGCGTCTTTCAGGATCTGGCGGGGGAAGGGGATCTGGACCTCCTGGACCTCCAGCGTCTGGGTGATGCGGGTCACCGTGATGACCATCCCCGGCGTGATCCGTGCGGTCTCCGGCGGGGAGATCCGATCCAGATCCCCCAGGGGGATCCCCGCCTGCGCCAGCGCCTCCCCCACCGTGGCGGCACGGGTGTATACGGTGCGCCGCTGCCCATCCCCCACCACGATCACCGGCACCGGGCGGGCGAGACAGGCGAGGAGGAGGGGGACCATGACCAAAGTCCAAGATCCTCGCCGGAAGCCAGTCTTTAAAATAAAGAAGAACTTGGTCATCGGACACCTATTGCTTTGTCCATTTTTTTAAATTTGGTAAATTGGGGGTTTCCGGGGCTGGGCCGGGGGCCTTCGGCCCGGCCCCGGAGGATTTTTTTCTCCCCCTCCCCCGGACCTTCGGGCCGCGGGGAGGGGCCATCCGCTCCCTCCACCGCATATCCCCCAAAACCAATAGTGGACGAAGCACTACTCGAATGATTCGGGAGTGGCGCGCCTATCGAGTTCGGCCCTAAACTCCCCTATGGGCTTTGGGGATGAGGAAGACCCCCGCAGGCACCCTTCCCAACACCCAAAGCGATCTCGACGCTCCCTTCCATCGCTTCGCCGCGCGCGAGGGGCCAGGGGGACGAGGAGCTTTGAGACAAATTCAATTGTAACAGATCATAGGATTTGGGGGCCTGCCTTTGACGGACCTCTAGGATCCCTTCCACAGCCCCAAGGGCTGAGGGGAAGCAAGAATGAGAATTAAGGAGGAACAGGCTATCCTAACAATTTGCCAACATTATAAGAAATTCCCCTTACTGGAATTCCAGTTTAGACAAAGTTGATCAATTCGATGCGTTTGGCTATAATGAATATCGTCCATTTTTTCCACTTGGCAGGGGGTGATGCCTTCAAAAAAGAAGTGATTAACGAATGAGCTCGTAACCTTTTCCCTTTGCCATCGGTTTTATCAGGGGATAAAAATGCTATGACCTTCCGGCGGAGCACCTGGATTCGAAGATGGCTGCGGGCCACCCGATGGGGGCAGGGCCTGGTGGAGTTCGCCCTGATCCTCCCTGTGCTGTTGCTGTTCATGCTGGGGATCATGGAGTTTGGTCGTATTCTCTTTGTTTATACTGAAGTTTCAAATGCAGCGCGGGAGGCCCTGCGCGCCGCGGCGGCGACCATTCACCGGGGTAATGATGCGGATCGGGGGAAGGTGACGGCATCCGAATGCAATGAAGTGCTAAACCGAGCGTATGGAACCCTGGCCCTGACGCCCCGGACCCAAGTGACCATCACCGTGGAATACCTGCGGCCGGATCCGGGGAGCGGCAACGCTACGAGCATCGGCATCTGTTCCTCTGATCCCGCTCGGTCCCGACTGCCGACCCGGGTGTTGGCGTTGAACGACCAAGTGTATGTGGAAGTCCAATCCCAGGTGAGCGCGGCGACCCCTTTGATCCGGCCCTTCGTCTCGAATCTCCCGCTGCGCTTCGCCGGGATGCGCTCGGTGGTCCCCATCAGCGGGATCGCGATGCCCAAGCCGTAAGGGCCCGCTGATCACGAGTATCCCGGCGCTCGACTTCGAGTGAAGATCCCTGTGGGGAATTATCTGATGCAAGGGAAACAGGATTCGCTCATCCAAGGCGCCCGGCGCGGCCAGAGCCTGGTGGAGTTCGCCCTGGCCGCTACCGTGTTGCTCTTGCTGCTCACCGGGGTCCTGGATCTGGGGCGGATGTATATGGCATGGGTGGCGATCCAGGACGCAGCGGGCGAGGGAGCGCTGTATGCGGCGATGAACCCACAATGCATCAGCGCGGCGAACGGACCCTCATGCGCCACTCCCAACAACGCCTACGACCGCACCTTCATCGCGGTCCGGCAAACCCCCGGGACCCCCCTGGATCCCTATCGGGTGACCATCGTGATCACGCCAAACGATCCGAGCCAAATCTGCTTCGGCACGCCGATCACCGTTTCCACGGCTTACTCCTTCACAATGGTCACGCCCGTGATGCGAGGGATGTTCGGTTCGGAGGTGATCCTACGCGCCTACGCTGTGCAGCAAGCGCTGAACAACGGCTCAAACAGCTGTCCATAAGACCTTTCGATCGACAAAGAGCGCCCTCTCCTTCGACAGGAGGCAGCGATGTGGGTAAGGAACGCTTTGGGGAATCGGGGGCAAGCGCTGGTGCTGATTGCGATCGCGTTCGTCGGTCTGTTGGCGCTCACCGCCTTGGCCCTCGATGGCAGCAACGCCTATGGGCAGCGCCGGCGGGCCCAGAATGGGGCGGATGCGGGGGCCCTCACCGGCGCCCGCTTCCTGTGGGACCCAAGGCCGTGGTGCAACAACGCCCGCGGCTACGGATGCCCGGAAGCCGATTTGCTACGGGCCGTGCACACCGCTGTGGAGGCCCACAACCTCCCGGACACTGACGGCACCCCGGGGAACGCCTATAACGGGAACGTCCAGGTCTTCTACACGGACGCCGACGGCAACGTCCTCGGACCCGTCGGAGGCGGGTTTGTCCCCGCCAAGATCGGGACGAAGGAGGTGAAGGGCGTCCGGGTGGTCGTCTGGAACCCCTTCTCCGCCTTCATCGCCCGGGTCATCGGCCAGGCCAACCTGCGGGTGAGCGCCGAGGCCACCGCCGTCTACCAGCCGCCGGTCTCCTGTAACGGATGGGCCATCTTCGCCGGATGCACCGACAACTGCCAACAGAACGTGCTCAAGGCGACTGGCGGGGGAATGGGCGGGGGAGTGAGCGGTGTGATCAATGGGAACATCCACTCCAACGCGGATATCAACATCAGCCAGCAAATGTATATCAACGGGATCTGCGATTATGTGACCGAGCAAGGGGGGACCGGGACATGTAGCACCAAGCAACAGGGCGGATACATCCCGATGCCCGAGTTCTACCGCTATGAGGACTTCCTGCCAGGCGGCTCGAAGTGGAACCAAGCGGATGCCAGCCGGCGCTATTATTTCAATGGACCCATCACCCTGAAGTCCAGCGGCCGATGCCCCTCCTCGGAAACCACCAACAGCGGCGGTGACTATATGCTGTGTGACGGCCTCTATGTCGTTAACGGCGATGTCCAGATCCAAGGCGGGGGCACGGTCACCATCACCATCGTCACCAACGGGACGATCAAGTCCACCAATTCGAAAGACGACCAGGCCTATTTCAAGGGGTTCTATAAGGAGCCAGACGGAAAGGGGCAGCTGCTCTTCTTCTCAACCTCCAACAACACCAGCGAAGGAGCGATCCAGCTTTCCTATGCTCAGGTGACATGGGAAGGATTGATCTACGCCCCCGATGGGCTGGTGAACTTTTCTGGCGCTCGTGGCTTCACTGGAAACGGCGCGATCTTTGGATACGAGGTGGATGTCTCCGGGGCGAACTTCAAGCTTACTTATAACGATGAGGTCTGCCCTCTCACGCCACCGCAGATCTTCCTGTTCAAATAAGCGCTCTCTCCGGGGGAGACATGGCGTGTGCCATGTCTCCCCCTTTTGATCCCCCTCATGGTATGAATATTCTGACTTAGCTCTCACGCAATCCACGCCATTCCCACAACAAACACCGTTGGAGAGCATATGTCTGCTTCTAAAGGTTGGTATCGGGTTGGACTGGCTCTGGGAATCGCAGGTCTGGGGCTTCTGGCCCTCTGGCTCGCGATGAGCCGCCGGGCCGAGGCCGGAGTGAGCACGCTCTCCCAGACGACCTTGGCCGATTTCAACAATGGGGAGTTCTTCCGCACCGGCCTGGCGGATGTGGGCGACGGGGCGGTCTCGTTGCTCCGGGCCGGGCTCTCCGGGGAATGGATCACCACTGTGGTGACAGCCGGCCTCACCCCCCGCTGGGGCCATTCCGCCATCTACACCAACGGCCGCATCTACGTCATCGGGGGGCTGAACAACCCGAGCGACCCCAGCGCCCTCACCACCACCATCATCCAATCGGCCGCTGTCCTAAGCGACCACAACCTCACGCCCTGGTCCACCCTCTCCACCAACCTCACGACCATCTTCACCCAGGGGATCGCTTACGGGGGCGCGGTCTTGGTGGGGGGTTTCCTGTATGTTATCGGAGGGCAAAGCAAGCCGTTGATCTATTACAACGTGGCCCAACCCCATGTCGCTTACGCCCGGGTGAACCCCGACGGCTCGCTCTCCCCCTTCACCCCCACCGCCCCCCTCCCTACTGGCCTGGCGCGGATGGCGGTGGCGGCATGGAACGGCTGGATCTACGTCCTGGGGGGCATCGACGCGAACCTCCAGATCACCCCCACGATCTATGTGGCGCATCCCGACCCGGCCACCGGGGCGATCACCGGATGGACCTCCCTCACGTGGACGCTCCCTTACCCGCTGTACCGGCACGCCGCGGTCGCGGAGCAGGGATCCCTCTACGTGATCGGCGGGATGACGCAGCCTACAGGCATTCCACTGTATGAGGTATGGTTTGCGCCCCTCGGCCCGGGCACGCTCCAGGGGCCGTTCACCCGGACGGCTTCCTTAGACAACAACCTGGTGGAGCTGGCGGCCATCGGTTACAACGGCCTGCTGCTCACCAGCGGCGGGTTGCAGAGCAACCTGAGCGACCCCAGTCCGGACGTGCGGGCCGGGGTCACCGCGGAGGGTGGGGGGGTCATCACCTGGACGGCGACCAGCTTGATCACGCCCCCCCGCAGCGCCCACGCGATGGTGGTGCTGCCGGATGGCTGGGTCTATGTGATCGGCGGGCGGGGCCGGACCCAAAACCAGGATGTCCCCCTCACCCACATCAACGCCGGCCGCCTCGGCGCGGACGGGCTGGGGCTTTTCGTCTCCAGCGGCCGTTACGTGGCGCCGCCGTTCCGCTTGGACCGCCGGCGGCTCATGGTGGCGCTGCGCCTGCACATGCTGCGCCCCGACTCCACGGAGATCGCGGTTCGCTACCGCACCCAACCTCAGGAGGGCTTCCCGTGGAACGACTGGAGCGGGTGGGTGTCGATCACCTCCACCGGCGAGCTCACCGTCTCCATCCCGCTTCAGGCCTACGCGCAGGCCCTGCAGTATGAGCTGGCCCTGACCACCCCCAACCCCGTCACCGCACCCTTCCTGCTGAACGCGGATTTGCTCTATGAAGTGCCGGATCAACCGCCCAGCCTGGTGAAATCCGCCGCCCCGCCGGATGGCACGTCCGTGCGGCCCGGCGATCGCATCACCTACACCGTGACGCTGACCAACGACAGCGGCGCGACCCTCCACGGGGTCCGCCTGGAAGACCCCTTTCCCTCTGGAACGGTCTATGTGGCGGGGTCCGCCAGCGCCTCGTCGGGGCTCTCGTGGACTGTTTCCACCAACCGCTGGGTGGGGGAGATCGAGACCCTCGCCCGGGGGCAGGTCCTCACGTTCACCTTCGCGGCGACGGTGAGCGCTGTGTCCGGCGACGTTTCGAATCAGGTAACGCTTCAGACGGATGAGCTCGGGCTGCTGCACAGCAACACGACCAGACATCCCATCGCAGCGCTCGCTGGTTCCATGAGCGCATCGCCCCCCGAAGGAAGCACCGTGTTTCCGGGGTCTTGGATCACCTACACCGTGCGCATCACCAACTCGGCTTCCGCGTCGGCGACAAACGTGGAGATCTCCGGACATCTACCGATCCCGGTCGTGCTCGGGGCGATCCAAATGTCGGCCGGGTCAGTGACCACGGACGCCTGGCCAATGATCCGATGGGCAGTCGGTTCGGTAGACCCGAACGCCTCCGCTGCCCTGACCCTCTCCGTGCGGATCACGGATCCGATGTCCATCGCCGATGGGACGTGGCTGACGGCGGCGGCGGCCTTCTCCGGAGCCGTTCCGCTTCCGATCGGGACCATCACCCATCTGGTGCGCCAGCCATATGCGATCGAGGTTTCCAAGACCGATGGGAAAGCCCAGGCCGATATCGGCGAGATCCTCCGCTACACCATCACCCTCACCAACACCGGCTGGGTGACGGTGACCGACGTCGGGATCACCGACACGCTGGAGGGATGGCCGTGGGTCACCTTCACCGACCAACCCGCCTCCTCCCAATGGATTACCGTGTGGCCAGCGCTGGGGCCACGGGCGGTGGTGAGCCTGACCCGCCGCGTCGAGATCAGCCCCAGCGCGAACATCTCCGATGTGGCGGCTTTCACCAACACCGTGGAGGTCCGCTCCGCGGGCGGAGCTGGGTTCCCCCTCGCGGATCGCTTTGAAGCCCGTGATCGGACGGACCTTCTGGGCCCTGATTTAGTCGGAGCCATCCTCTCCATTCAGTATGAAGATCACGGGATCACCAAGACGATCACCCTCACCCTCATCGTGACCAACGTCGGGCCGGGCACCGCCCGGCCGCTGAGCGGCACCCTGGGATGCGCGCCGTGGTGGGTGCTGGTGGGGTTTAAGATCAACGGGAAAGAGGCAGCATCGGATTATCTCGGACTTCCCTCACGTCAATTAAAGCCCGGGGGAAGCGTGACAGTTCCGTTCATCCTCACCATCCCCACCACCGAACCCCTCTCCACGCTGGGGGCTGTTATCGATGTGCCCATCCCCGGCTATGGCGACCCATTGCGAGGCTGCGTGATGGAAACGAACGAGGACAACAACACCACGTCGGAGGTGTGGATCGAGGGCTTTCGGGTGTTCCTTCCGCTGGTGCTTCGCAACCGGTAGGGGGATCTCGGGGGTCTTCCACAACGGACGTTCCGGGCCCGACTCCAAGCAGGGCCCAACCCCCAATGGGCTTTTCCGGTCCCTCCTTGTCGTCCTGAAGGCGGTGGGGAGGAAGAGCAAGGAAGAGAGAAGCCGAGCCCTTCCCCACCGAAGGTCTCTAAAACGCCAGCGGGCCAAGCGCGCGCATGATTGGGATCGTCACATTTGTGCTATAATTCGCCTGAGAGCCTATGGGGAGCGGAGCTTCCAGGCGCTCACTCATCACCTTAGGAGAAAAATTTCTTGGGGATTGGGGCCGCCTTCGGCGATCCCCAGCCCCCAAGGAAATTGCACAGCGTAACGCCTCTGTCATGAACGTAGTGAGGAAACTGATGCGAAGAACCAGCCGGAACCGCCTGGGATGGGGGATGGGGTTATTGCTCGCAGTGAGCCTGAGCGGCCGGGCCGACGCACAATTCCCACCGCCCGGCCCCACGCCCACGCCGCCGCCGACGCCGACTGCGACGCCGGTGGCCTCTCCTACGCCCACCGCGCCGCTCACACCTACACAGGCGCCAACCGAAACGCCGACCATGACCGCGACAGCCACCGAGACACTTCCGCCACCGGCTCCCAGCACCCCCACGGCCATCCCGAACGCAACATTCACCCCATCTCCCACGGTTTCTTTCATGCCCTCCGCCACGCCGGGAGGATTCGCCCCGCCGCCAGGTCCCAATCCTCAGCCAGGAACGGGGGAAGCGCACGACCCGCTTGACGCTGCCGGACGCCTTCCGGAGACCGGATGGAGCATCATCGGACCAGTTGCGGCAGGGGGACTGGCATTCACGGCATTCCTGATCGCTCGTCATCGGCATCGTCCATCCAGACACTAATAGCAACCCGAATCACCCTAAACAATGCGGGCTCCTCCCCTCCGCAGTGGATGGGCCCTCGACGTAGCGCATCATAGCACGCGCTTCCCCGCGGGGAAGGAACCTATTCGCTTCTCAGCGTAGTTCCCAGCGGCGAGGCTCAAGTCTCAGCTAAACAAATTAACATATAATTGGTTTGAACCCATTTAAATTGGCCGAACAGCCGGTAGGCATGATGAGCAGGCGGATGCCAAGAGCCGGGGGCGGATGGCAGACGCGCTCAAGGGTGGAGACATGGGCAAGGTTGCTGGGAACCTAGAGCGGCAAGATCCGGCGACAGTGAGTCCCTTGAAAGCATGTGCGGACTTGCTGGAAGCGATGAGCAGGAGGATGATTATTCATGTGAGAAGTCGAACCCGCGCAGGAGGTTGATCGATGC
The DNA here is from genome assembly GCF_042408365.1 of Thermoflexus sp. Classification (GTDB taxonomy): domain Bacteria; phylum Chloroflexota; class Anaerolineae; order Thermoflexales; family Thermoflexaceae; genus Thermoflexus. The sequence continues at coordinate 2,504 of NZ_JBHOQJ010000283.1, read as the reverse complement.
GCCGACGCAGAAATCGAACGCTTTTGCTGCTGGTGCTCGTTATCCTAGTCCTGATGGTGGCGGCCTTGTTCATTTTGCCTCGCTTCGCGGCAGGCCCAGCACCGACAGCGACGCCTACGCCGGCGTTCCTACAGTCGATCGTGATCGCCGCGCAGACGATCCCACGCGGAGCGATCATCACGGAATCCGATGTCACGCTGCGCGGATGGCCGGTGGAGGTCCTCCCGGAGGGCGCCTTCACGGATACGAAAGCGGTCATCGGGAAGGTCGCCCGGGTCGATATCCCACGCCAGAAGCCCATTGTGCCGGAGGATCTGGCGGCAGCGCCCGCGGAGGCCGCCCGCCGGGGCTCCGAAGCCGCGCTCTTCATCCCCCCCGGTAAAGTCGCGTTCGCCTTTCCGGTGGACGAAGCAGCGGCCGTGGCTTTCAATCTCGCCCCCGGCGACAAGGTGGATGTGCTGGTGACGTTCGCTCTGATTCAGACCAAGCCGCTGGCGGATGGTGAGATTTATCACCGGCCCCTGGATGAGGACCTAGCCCGTCGGTTGATTGCACTAGGTGTGGAGCCCCCCGCAGCCGCTCAGACGGCGTTGATGGATCCAACCCAACGGGTGGCCCATCGGGTCAGTCAGTTGGTGCTGCAAAACGTGGAGGTGCTGACGGTGGGCACCTTTGAGGCCCCTCAGCGGCCTCAGCCGACGCCCGTGGCCACCCCTGCACCCGGCCCGACGCCGGCCCCCACCCCCACCCCGCGCCCGCGTCAGCAGTTCATTGTCCTGTTGGTGAGTCAACAAGACGCGCTGGTGCTGCAATGGCTGCGGGAATCCGGCGCCGTGGTCGACTTCGCACTGCGCAACCCTACGGATAACCAGCTGGTGCGGACGGACCCGGTCACCCTGGAATCCCTGATCGAGCGCTTGGGCATCACCCTTCCGCCAGCCAACAATTTCGACTTGCTCCTCGACAACACGCCGGGCTGTCCGGATCAATTCGCGAGGGAACCATGTCGGTGAAAGGATGGTCGCCTTCGGGGGAGGTTATCAAACAACGGGCGCTGAAGCGCCCGACCACGAACGGTCCCCAGCCCCCGAAGATCTCCAAGGGGAAACAGCTTAAAGGCGAGTTGGGTTATATCCAACAATCCGATTGGGGAGAAATACTAAGTTTCATCACGGGGGATACATGGCGGACCAGCGGATTCGCGTCCTGATCGTCGATGACATCCCGGAGACACGGGAGAACCTGAAGAAGCTCCTGATGTTTGAACATGACATCGAGGTGGTGGGCACCGCATCCACCGCTGAGGAAGGGATCCGGCTGGCCAGGGAGCTGCAACCGGATGTCGTTCTGCTGGACATCAACCTGCCGGGGATGAGCGGCATCTCCGCTGTGGAGCAGATCATGGAGGTTGCGCCGCTCACCCAGGTGGTGATGATGTCCGTCCAGAGCGATGCGGATTACCTGCGGCGGGCGATGCTGGCCGGCGCCCGGGATTTCCTCCCTAAACCTTTCTCAGCGGATGAGCTCGTCGCGACCATCCGTCGGGTCTATCGAACGCGCCGGCCGCCACCGGTGCTGCCACCCACAGGGCCGCTGGGGCCGGCAGCCGGTCGGGCCGGGGCTCAGGGAAAGGTGGTGGCCGTTTACAGCCCCAAGGGGGGCGTGGGGACGACCATGATCGCAGTGAATCTGGCTGTGGCCCTACAGAAGCCAGAACGCCGGGTCGCCCTGATCGACGCTTCCCTTCCCTTCGGGGATGTGGGGGTGTTCCTAAACCTACAAGGACCCCGGAGCCTCGCGGATCTGGCCCAGATGGATGAGATGGACCCAGAGGCCTTCGCTTTGTCCCTGCTCTCCCACGCCTCCGGGTTGAAAGTACTCCTGGCCCCGCCCCGGCCGGAGCTGGCGGAGTATGTGACCCCGGAGGCGATGAAGCGTATCTTAGGCATGGCGCGGACCCTCTTTGATATCCTGGTGATCGACACCACGACCCAGCCGACAGACACCACGTTGTTGATTCTGGATGAGGCGGATCAGATCGTCCTGGTGGTTACCCCGGATGTGCCGACCATCAAGAACGCCCGTCTGTTTTTCGATGTGATCACCCAGCTCAACTACCCGCCTCAGAAGACGCTGATGATCCTGAACAAAATGGATCGGCGCTTCGGCATAACGGCTGAAATGGTCGAACAGGCCCTCAAGCATCCTGTGGGAGTGCAGATCCCATGGGATGAGGTGACCGTGTTGAACTCGATTAATAAAGGGGCTCCGCTGGTCGCCCAGCGCTCTAAGCCGATCGCCAATGCCATTCTCCAGCTGGCGAAGCACGTGGAGGAAGCGCTGTTCGCCCCTCAAGAGGTAGAGGAGATTCGAAAACGAAGCAACCGTTAAATCTTCGGTCTTCCCCCAGCCTAAAGGGCTGAGGGAAAAAGTAAAAACGGACCATCCGCTTAAGGAGCTATGGCCTTCTCCCTCCCCGGTCGGCTTTGCCGACCGGGGAGGGA
>NZ_JBHOQJ010000277.1:0-6005 GCF_042408365.1 Thermoflexus sp. | reverse complement strand
TGGGCCGCGTAAGCGGCCCACACCTCACAGAAATTCCATCAAGCATGATCAGACGCGGCGTTGGGTCAGCCGGGCGAGTTCCTCACGAAGGCGCGTGATCTCCGGCTCCCAGCGCGTTTCCCCCAGCGCCTCCCGTTGATGCTTCCGAAACGCCAGCTCGACGGCCACCCCATACAGATGTCCCAGCCGCCGCCATTCCCGCCAATTGCCTCTTAACAATGCCTGCCAGCGCCGAACCCCCCGCCGCCACACGGAACGGCACTCGCGGTAGAGCGGCTCCGGTAAAATCCCGGCGTTCACTTCCTCGCGAAGGTAGCGGGTGATCCACATCCGCTCCCGATAAAGACCCCAGCTGGCCAGCAACAGCACCATCAGGAGGCCCATCCAGTTGGCGGCGACGACGCTGAGGAACCCTAATACCGTGATCTCCGTGCTCGCCTCTAAATGCCCCAACACCGAGAGCATGCCATTGTGAAAGGCATGCAAAGCCACTCCTGTTCCCCAACCTCCCACCGGGGCAACCAGACGGAGGACCCGATGGGGGGAGAGCCGCGCGGCCGCCAGGCCCAGGCCGGCGAAGCCGGTAAAGACCGCGTGGCTCAGGCCGAACAACCCGACCCGGATGAGCGCCAGCCCCAACAGCGCCTCCTGGCCCCCTTCCTCACCGGCGGCGATGAGGTATAGAAAATTCTCCGCGGCCTCGAAGCCGAATCCCACGAGGGAGCCGTAGAGGAACCCGTCATAGAGGCTGTCTATCTCCCGGCGCTGGAACCAGAAGAGGAGCAGCAGGAACAGCCCCTTCGCGGTCTCCTCCGCGATAGGCGCGATCAGACTGCCGGTGATCAGGTCACGGAACAGCCCCTCCTCGATGGGCGGCTCCAACGCGACCTCCGCCAGAACGGCCAGGACCACGGCGGGGAGCATCCCCCAGAAGAAGGCAGCGAAGATCAGCCGCTTCGGCTCCTTCTCATAGCGGTCCAGCCACCAGACGAACAGCGAATAAAGCAGCACGGGCAGATACGCTAAAGAAAAGGCCAGCCCACACACGGATCGCCTCTCGAAGCCTATGTCGTAAACAGCCAGCGGCACCAGCGACGCTCCAGGACGTCCACCAGTTGGTAGAGCACGAGTCCCATCCCGCTCATCAGGACGAGCCCTGCATACATCGCCGGGTAATTAAAGAAGGTGCTCGCTTGAATGTAGATGTAATACCCCAAGCCGTAGCGGGTGGCCAGCAGCTCGCTCAGATACAGCACAGCCACCGCCGTTCCGATGCTCTGGCGGACCGCGGTGAGGATCGCGGGGAGGGAGGCCGGCAGATAGACGAAGCGGAACAGCGCCCGCCGCCCGGCTCCCAAGCTCCGCACGGATAGCACCAGCTCCGGCCGCAGGCCCGCCGCCGCATCCCGCACCAGCACCAGGATCTGGAAGAACAGGATCAGGAAAATCAGCGACACTTTTGCCAGATCGCCTACCCCAAAAAACAAGATCAGAATGGGCACCAGCACCACTTTGGGGATGGGGTAGAGAATATATAAAAACGGGGAAACCAGTCGGTGCAGCTGGGGGCTGAGGCCCAGGGCCAGCCCCAGCGGGGCCGCTGTGGCGATCGAGAGGATGATGCTGATGATCACCCGTCCGGCGCTGGCCAGAAGATGCAAGGCCAGATCCCCCTGCAGCTCCTGCATCAGAGCCTGCCCAACGGCGACCGGCGTGGGAAGGATCGGACGCTGGACGATCCAGGCGAGCAGATGCCAGGAGATCAGCAGGATCAAAGCGGCGAACCACACCTCGCTGCGTCGTGCCATGGCTTCTTAGCCTTCATCCGGTCGTGGAGTTCTAGCGAATGCAGGTAATATTGTAATGTGGCGCCTTGGGAATATATGAACCCGTGCCGCGAGTCTGAGGGCCGCCTGCTGGTTCCGACGTCTTGCTCCTCTCTCATCCCCGCGGCATAAAAACAGGCGCTCAAGTGTCCTGGCGTGAACAAAGGTTCCTGGGAAGGCGAAGAGGAGATCCTTTGCTCGAAGGAGGATTCGCGCGATGCCGCGTCGCTCACCTTCTTACCGATGGCAGCAGACGGTTTTCATCATCCTGGCCATTCTGGCGGTGCTCAGCTTGATCCTGACGAGCGTCTTGACGAGCAATCCACCACCGCCACCCACTCCTACGCCGATGGAGCTTTTCCTGCCTGGCGGTTAGCCTGCCCGTCCCTCCGCTTCAAGGGCTTGAGCTTCGCATTGCAAAACCGGTATGCTGAATCGCCGTACAGAGCCAGAGGACCACACCGTGAAGACTGCGTTGGGATCATTGGCCTGGTTGGCTTGGGGGATGATGCTCGTTGGATACTGGGCGCCATGGGTTGAGGGCGATGGGGCCGGGTTAACATTTTCCGGCTTCGACCTGGTTCCATTTCTGGTCTTTTTCCAGAGAGCCGGTTATGGGCCGTTAATACGGGAACGCCTGTGGGCTCCGTTGTGGGGGCTGAGCCTGGCGCTGGCCATCCTGGCCCTCAGTGATTCAGGGAAACTACCTCATATAGGAAGGCGTTTGCTGTGGGCACTCGCTGGGTTATGGTCCCTGGCAACCTGGCCTCCTTATCCGGAGCTCTTGAACCCGCTATCCATTGAGGGGCGAGGGGGTTTCCTGGGAGGGTTGTTGACGATGTTCCTGGTCGGAACTTTGCCGCTCTGGCCCGCCGGGTGGCGACGACGGCTGGCGTTGGCTTTGCCCTGGGCGATGGTGGGAGGGGTGGGGCCCGAGCTGGTCCAGATATGGAGGCTCTGGATTCAGCATCTGGGGTTGAGCCCGTGGATCGGATGGGGTCTTCCCCTTTACGGATTGGGGCTGGCGCTTTGGGCGCTGGCGTGGTGGAGGGCTTCCTCATAGATCGCCAGCACGTTCTGGGCCATTTTCTCCAGGGTGAACTCAGCCTGCACGCGTTCCCGGCCCCGTTGTCCTCGGGCCCGGGCCCTCTCCGGTTGCCCCAGGATCTCCCGGATCGCCTCCGCCAGCGCCCCCGGATCTCGCGGGGGAATAATCCATCCCGCCTCGCCCACCACCCACGAGGTTCCGGTTCCGATCTCCGTGGTCACGACTGGGAGACCCGCGGCCATTGCTTCCAGCAGCACGGTTCCAAAGGCCTCCGCCCGCGCGCTGGCGGGGAGAACAAAAAGATCCGCCGCGTGGTAGACCAGAGGCAGCTCGGGATCCGGAACCTCCCCGAGGAAATGCACACGGTCCAGCAGCTTGAGATCCCGGGCCAGCGCGCGCCAGGGGCGCTCCATCGGACCGGTCCCCACGATAGTGGCGTGAACATTGGGCAGGTGGGCGAGGGCGTGGAGAAGCGTATCGATCCCTTTATAGTATCGGAGGCGGCCGACGAAGAGCACATGGGGGCGATGGGGAGCAGAGCACCAGGAGGCTCGTAGGGCTCGTGCGGCCTCTGGCGACGCGGATAGGAAGCGAGCTGTGTCGATGCCGAGGGGGACGATGCGACATTTGTCCCGGAAGGCGCGTAGGTGAGGGGAAGTCTCCACGTAGAGCGGGCTGGTCGCCAGGATCCGCACCACCCGGGCGAGGACCCGACGGAGCATCGGTCGGTACAGCCAGCCGGTCAGGCGCTGGCGTACGATGTCGCTGTGGTAAGTCAGAACGGCTGGGACAGCATCTCCGCTCAAGAGATAGGCGATCTCCGCGGGGGGATAAGGGTGATGGAGGTGAACCAAGTCGCAGCGAGAAAAAAGACGCCGGGCGTGGGCGAAAAACCCCGGGCTCAGCGGCGTCGAGGCCACGGTGAGCCAGCGGGCTGTCTTCAGGACGCGGACGGAGCCGTCCAGGAGTTCCACAGTCTTCCGGGTCGGAGAGGTCACCAGAACGGTCACCTCCAGGCCCATACGGGCCTGGGCCTCCGCCAGGGCGCGGATGTGATTTTCAATCCCCCCGAGGACGGGAAAATAGTCCTTATAAAGATGAAGCACCCGCATCGGCGCTTCCGCCCAATCCTCTGCATCAGGTTGCTTACCTGGAGAGGATTTTAGCAAAGCAGCGCTCGATCTGCCCCGGAGGCCAAGAGGCGGGATCTGGCGAGTCCTCTTTGTGACGGGGAGGAAGAGCGCGTTCGTGGGCAGCGAGGCTATCGAGGAGGGCCTTATTGCCTATCAACTCCCAGCGATCACCGCTGGGGAGCTGCCTGGGCTTCCTCGTAGCGGGCAAGGGCGAACAATAGCCTGGGCAATCGCTCCAGATAACCCTCGATCGTTGGGTCGATCTGCCCCTCGGTCTGATGGAGCTGGGAGCTTATTCGTTGGGTAATGATCGACAAGAGATCGAGGATGGCCCCGCTGACCGTATCGCCGGGAAGGTCGGGGAACTCATAGGTCGAACGTTCCCGCTCCAGCGTCTCCCGGATTTCGTCCAGCCAGCCGATCCGCTCCATGGGAAGAAACGATGAGTGATGGTTGGGAGAGTCGTCGAGGGCGATCAGCTGCTTGAGCATCTGCTGAAGATCCCTTTGAAGGGCGAGCAGGATGGCCTGAACTCGGGCGCTATGGGCGCAGGCGCGGGCAAGGCCCAGCCAGGCGTTTAATTCAAGGAGTGGGCTATCGAGACGCAGATCCGTTCGCTGGATTGTTCTCCCGCCCCGCGTCTGAAGCTCGTTGGGCTTCCAGGGTTCAAAATCTGGTCGGTAGAGGGACATCTCGGCTCCTTTCATGAATGAATAAGGGATAAGGAATTCGGCTCCAGGCTCGCGGATCCTGAGGATCTTGGGGGCGATGAACGGAAGACCAAGATCTCCGCATGCTGATGGAAGCCGATTGTTACCTTGACGCTTAAGCGGAGCGCAGGCGATGGCGAATTGAATTTATTATAATGAAGATCATCTTTATTTACCAAATTCTCACCACCGGTGCAACCCATCAGGCCGTCTGCAAGTAGGGCGCTGGGAGGGGAGATGGAAATGTTTCACCCAAGGGGCAGCCCGTCATCCCTTGCGCTGCAGGAGCGTTTCCCGGGACAGGGGGCGTTGAACCGGCTCTTAAGCGCCTTCTTCTCGAGGATCGGCTGCCTCAGCGGCTGGGATCCACGCCTCATAACCCTCTCGGGCGTGGCGGATATGGCGGTAGAGATAATAGACCAACCCACTGAGCAGGGCAAGGGCGATGGGGATATCGAAAGGTCGCATCATCCGGCGCAGCTCTTCCCAGTGCTGGCCGAACAGATAACCACCCGCTGCCAGGCCGGCGCACCAGATAAAGGAGCCCGCGAAGGTCAACGTTGTGAAGGAGAGAAGCGGGACCCGGGTGATTCCGGCGGGGAATGAGATGAACGTGCGCACAATCGGCAGCAGGCGTGAAAGAAAGGTGGCCCACATTCCCCAGCGAGCGAACCACCGATCCGCAGCTTCCAGATCCCGCGGGCTGATCAGGAGGTAGCGCCCATATCGGAACAGGAAGGGTCTGCCGCCGTAATAGCCCAGCCCGTAAGACAGCAGGGAGCCCAGCGTGCAGCCCAGCCCTCCGTAGAACCCCCCTTCGAGGACGGCTTGAAGAAGCGTCCCTCCCCGGGCCTGGACCAACATCCAGCCGGCCAAGGGCATGGTCACCTCGCTGGGGATGGGAATGTTGGCGCTCTCCAGGGCCATGATGATGACCACGCCTCCCCATCCCATCCACTGAAACAAGTTCTGAAGGAACAGCACCAGTTGGTGCTCCAGAGCTTCCATCGCTCCTCCTAGTTTTTACTTGGAGTTCGAACAAACGATAGTCATCCTGATCTGTCGTGATGACCTTTTTACTCAACTCATGAGATTGACGTTTCGTCCGGGCCCTCCCCCGTGCCGATCAAGCCCCTCCCCATGGCCCTGTATAGACCAGACACATGGGTAACACTTGTTCAGAGACATGGGTGACATCGGGTGACTCACATATGGCGACTCGTTCCGTGGTGCAGATCAATCCGCGCGATGGGCTGTTGACAGAAGAATACAACGTATTCCCCATCCT
>NZ_JBHOQJ010000276.1:0-7586 GCF_042408365.1 Thermoflexus sp. | reverse complement strand
GATCGAGATGATCCGGGAGCGGCTGGGGCGGCCGGATTGTCGCGATGGGGCGATCCTGGATGGATTCCCCCGCACGCCCGCTCAGGCCCAGGCGCTCGATGAGCTTCTGGCCGGGATGGGGCGCTCCCTCACCGCTGTCCTTTACATCCGAGTGCGCGATGAGCTGCTCCTTCGGCGCCTGGCGGGGCGGTGGACCTGTCGGACGTGTGGGGCTGTGTACCATGTCGAATTCAACCCTCCGCGTGTATCAGGTCGCTGCGATCTCGATGGGGGTCCGCTCTATCAGCGTGAGGATGACACAGAGGAGGTTCAGCGCCGGCGCATCCAGGTCTATCAAGAGCAGACCGCGCCCCTGGTTTCGTTTTACCGGGAACGCGGCCTGTTGGTGGAGATCGATGGGGAGCGGTCCATTCCGGAGGTGACAGAAGCGCTGATCCGAGCGATCGAGGTGCGGAAGGCGGTGGATCCATGAGCACACGCGTGATTCCCCGAATGGGCCGGCCGGTGGAGGGGATCCGGCTGAAGACGTGGTCGGAGATCCGGATGATGCGGGAGGCGGGCCGCATCGTCGCGGAGGTCCTGGCGGCGATGCGCACGTTAATTCAACCCGGCATCACCACTGCCGAGCTGGATCGTTGGGCTGAAGATTACATCCGCCGTCGAGGTGGTATACCTGCCTTCAAAGGCTATCCCAGTATGAAAGATGAAGGCGGCCCGACCTACCCGGCCACGCTCTGCACCTCGGTCAACCATGTGCTGGTCCATGGGATCCCAGGCCCTTACCGGTTGAAAGAGGGGGATATCATCAGCATCGATGTGGGGGTCAATTTCCGGGGCTACTACGCGGATGCGGCGATCACGCTGCCGGTCGGCCGGATTTCCCCCGAGGTCCATCGATTGCTGGAGGTCACGGAAGCGGCTCTCTGGGCAGCGATCGCTCAAGCCCGGCCTGGGCGACGCTTGGGAGATATCCAGTGGGCGATCCAGCATACGGTGGAATCCCAGGGGTTCAGTGTAGCCCGTGAGTTCACCAGCCACGGCATCGGGCGGGCTTTGCATGAGCCGCCTTCGTTTGTGAACCGAGGGCATCCCGGTCGGGGGCTTCTGTTGCGATCGGGTATGACCCTGGCGATTGAGCCGATGGTGACCATGGGGGATTGGCGAACGCGCATCCTGGAGGACGGATGGACTGTGGTGACCTTGGATGGAAGCCTGGCCGCTCATTTTGAGCACACCATCGCCATTACCGATGGGGATCCCATTATATTGACCGCCTTGGAAGATGATCCCCGTTTGGCTTAGCACTTTGCGTCCCGAACGTCATCATTCCCTAGATGAACCATCAAAGATGCTTTAATCTCCAAACGCTGTCTCGGAAATTGGAAGCATGTCTTTTGTTTGGGTAAAATAGGAGTCTGCCGCGCGCAATTCTTTTGCTGTGTCCGGATGAATTTTGTGGATATCCGGTGGGGATAGACGGCCTCTCTCCTTCTCCTCGCACTTCGTTGGGCTGTGGGAGGAGGGAGAAAAGCCTTAAGTAGGAGGTTTGAAAATCTCTCCTGTTCCCGGTTGCGGCGGGGCGCTTGGGTGCCCTCCTCACTTACGGGCGGGTGGAACGCAATGACCTGAGGGGGAAAGCTGCCGCCAGCAACCTCACGCCCCCGGGTCCTCGCCAGGGGAGGTTTTGAGATCAACTTATCCGATTCGGGAGGACGCGATGAAAGTTACACCTTCCGTCCGCCGGCGATGTCCGAAATGTAAAATCGTCCGGCGCAAGGGAGTGGTGCGAGTGATCTGTGAAAATCCTAAGCATAAACAGCGGCAGGGATGAGATAGGGCTCAGCTCGAAACTTCCTGGCTTCATGGGGACTGGCGAGAGAGCCTGCCCATGGCCCTTTGGGTTGTGTAGAGAGGGATCCTTCCGCCTCCTCTCACGGGTTACGAACTGCGTAACTTCTATCAGAGATATGGAGGAGAGATTCGATGGCGCGCATTGCCGGCGTGGAGTTGCCTCGCGATAAGCGAGTGGAGATCGCCCTTACCTATATCTTTGGGATCGGTCGTTCCTTGGCCAAGAGGATCCTGGAGCAGACCGGGGTGAACCCGGACAAACGCGTAAAGGATCTGACGGAAAGCGAGGTGAATATCCTGCGAGAGACGATCGAGAGGAACTACAAGGTGGAGGGCGATCTGCGGCGAGAGATTGCCATGAATATCAAACGGCTGATCGACATTGGGTGCTACCGCGGCCTGCGGCATAAAATGAACCTTCCGGTGCGGGGCCAGCGGACCCGGACCAATGCCCGCACCCGGAAGGGGCCGCGGAAGACTGTGCCCGGTCGTGGCCGCAAGCGCGGCGCCAAGAAGAAGTGATCCCATTCGGGGTGGGGGACGGATTTGCAGCCGGGCGCCTTCGGTGCCCGGCTCGCCCCCAAAAGGCTGTTTATCTCCCTCCCCACGGCCCCAAGGACCGTAGGGAGGGGGGATCCAGGGGGGCGGGGCCGTTGGCCCGGACCGTCCGCAAAACCCCAATCGACAAAGCAGTCGTCCCCTCCACCTGGAGGGATGATCTTTCCTATTTCGGCAGAGGTTACGCGGTTGGTTTCCTCGCGGGGAGGGGGGAGGGGTTGGCCCCCACAAGGGGAGGGCCCGGACGAGCAATCGGACCGCCCGTTTGTTCAAAGTCCGAGAATTGATAGCTCTGTGATTGATCAGAGATCCTGATCATATACTAGGGGGACACATCGATGGCGCGAGGTTCGAGGAGCACTCGAAAGACCCGGAAGAATGTCACCCGTGCGCACGTTTATATCCATGCGACCTTCAATAATACGATTGTGACTATTACGGATCCCAACGGGGATACTCTGACATGGGCCAGCGGGGGGACGATCGGCTACAAAGGCTCGAAGAAGAGCACCCCCTACGCAGCGCGTCTGGCGGCGGAGCAGGCTGCCCGCAAGGCGATGGATATGGGGGTTCGGGAGATCGATGTCTTTATCAACGGTCCTGGCCCTGGGCGGGAGGCCGCGCTGCGTGCCCTGCATGCGATGGGCCTGAAGATTCGGTCCATCACGGATGTGACACCCATTCCTCATAACGGGTGTAAGCCGCCCTCCAAGCGTCGCGTGTAAGTTATAGAAAGGAGCGAGCGTTGAGGGCCTGAGTTGTCCGTTTGTCTCCCTAAGGTTTGAGCCCGGGCAGGCGGGCGAGTGGGTTCAGGCTCTATATCAGTCTTTTGTCAAAGGGGCAACTTGCGGATAAGGCGATTTTGGGGTGGGTGGAGCGGCCTTCGGCGGTCCCGCCCACCCCAAAATCGCTCCGCTCTCCTCTCCGAGTGGTCCGATGGGCCACGGGGAGAGGAGAAGGGGATTACCCCGCCAATCTCGGAGAAGCGAGATCCTGCTGAGGAGGAGCGAATGGCACGTTATATTGGACCGGTTTGCCGATTGTGTCGACGAGAGGGGGAGAAGCTTTACCTGAAAGGGGAGCGTTGTTTCACGCCGAAGTGCGCGATTGAGCGACGAAATTATCCCCCAGGCCAGCACGGTCGGGAGTTGCAATTCCGGCGAAGCCGGCCTTCGGATTATGGGTTGCAATTGCGGGAGAAGCAGAAGCTGCGGCGGATCTACGGGGTGCTGGAACGCCAATTCCGGCGCTACTTTGAGATCGCCCAGCGCGCCCGTGGGATGACGGGGGCTCTGTTGTTGATCCTCCTGGAGCGTCGGTTGGACAACGTGGTGTATCGCCTGGGGTTCGCCAGCTCGCGGGCCCAGGCGCGGCAGCTTGTCCGCCACGGCCATTTTGAGGTCAATGGCCGCAAGGTCGATATCCCCTCGTATCAGGTCAGGCCAGGTGATGTCATTCGGGTGCGGGATAGCAGCCGGGAGAAGGAGTACTTTAAGGACATTATGGAGCGCCTGGAAGGCCATCGCCCCCCGCCCTGGCTGCAACTGAATCCTCAGGATCTGTCCGGTCAGGTCCTGCGTTTGCCCATTCGCGAGGAGATCGACACGCGGGTACAGGAGCATCTCGTTGTGGAGTTCTATTCGCGCTGATCGCATTCGGCGTTGGTGCACCATTGATGGTTAAAGGAGGTTTTTGTGGCTGGCGTAACGTTGGTTCTGCCGAAGGTGGAAGCGGAGATCCTGACCCAAGCGTACGGCCGTTTCATCATCAGTCCCTTGGAGCCGGGATACGGGGTGACCATCGGGAACGCCCTGCGGCGGGTGCTGTTGAGCTCATTGCCGGGCGCTGCGGTGACCAGCATTCGGATCACCGATGTGCCTCATGAGTACTCAACCATCCCAGGCGTCCGAGAGGATGTCATCCAGATCATCCTGAATATCAAGCAGCTTCGAATGAAGCTCTATGGAGATGGCCCGGCGCGCCTGCGGTTGGAAGTAGCCGGTGAGGGGGTGGTCACCGCGGCGGACATCCAGTGCCCGCCTGAAGTGGAGATTGTGAACCCCGATCTCTATCTGTTCACCGTAGATGATGACCGGACCCGCGTGGAGATCGAGATGACCGTGGAGCGCGGCCGGGGGTATTCGCCGGCGGAGGAGCGGGGCCGCCTGCCTATTGGGGAGATCCCTGTGGATGCGATCTTTAGCCCCGTCCGCCGCTGCACGTTTGAGATCGACCGAGCTCGGGTCGGGCAGCGAACCACCTACGATCGGCTGGTGATGGAGATCTGGACGGATGGGACGATGGGGCCTAAGGACGCCCTGATCGAAGCGGCCCGCTTGCTCATGCAGCACTTCTCCCTGATCTCCGAGTTCGTGGGGCCTGAGGAGGTTGAGATCCCAACCCAGCCGGTGCGGGAGATGATCCCGCCCCAGGCCTATGAGACATCGCTGGAGAGCTTGGAGCTCAGCGCGCGGGTGATTAACCCGCTGCGACGGGCGGGCATCACCACGGTCGGCCAGGTGTTGGAGCTGCTGTATCGAGGGGAGGAGGCGTTGCTCTCCGTCCGCAACTTCGGGGCCAAATCCCTGGAGGAGTTACGGGAGCGTTTGATCGAACGGGGCTTCCTGAAGCCCGAGGATTTGCAACAGCCAGCGGAGGAGATGGAGGAGGCTTGACCATGCGTCATCGGGTTGCCGGGAAGACATTGAGCCGGGATAAAGACCATCGAGAGGCCCTGGCCCGGAATCTGGCCACTCAGCTCTTTTTGCATGGGGCGGTCGAAACAACGGAGGCCAAGGCGGAATTCGTCCAAGCTTACGCTGAGAAATTGATCACCCTGGCCAAGCGGGCACTGGAGGACCCGTCGAAGCAGGTGGCTGCGCGTCGGCTGGCGGCGGCTCGCCTCTATGGACGAGAAGTGGTTAAAAAGCTCTTCGATGAGATCGCCCCGCGTTATAAGGATCGGAACGGCGGTTACACTCGCATCTATAAACTGGGGTTCCGCCGGGGAGACGCAGCGCCGATGGCGCGTTTGGAGCTGATCCAGGAATAAGTTGAGCGGAAGCGGTCCTGAAAGGATGCGGATTTGGGCGGCCCTCGCATATGAGGGCACGGCGTATCGCGGGTTCCAGCGATTGGCCCCCTCTTATGAGCCCACTATCCAGGGTGTCCTGGAGGAGGCGCTTCATCGTCTGTCTGGAGCAACGGTTCGGGTGCGTGGAGCCGGCCGCACGGATGCCGGCGTCCACGCATTGGGTCAAGTGATCGCTTTCGATATCTCGTGGCGGCATTCCCTGGAGGAGCTGCAGCGCGCCCTCAATGCGCTGTTACCGCCCGACATCGTGATCTGGGCTCTGGGGGAGGCACCGCCTGATTTCCATCCGCGCCTGGAGGCGAGAGCCCGAATCTATCGCTATCTGATCTACAACGGGCCTTGGCGGGATCCGTTCGGGCGGAGGTTGGCGTGGCATGTGCCTCAGCCGCTGGACGTCGAGGCCATGCGACGGGCGGCGGCCTTCTGGGTTGGCCGTCACGATTTCGGGGCCTTCGGCCGCCCACCACGAGGACAAGACACGGTGCGGGAGGTCTTCAGGACGGCGATCATCGCCGATGGCGAGTGGGTGGCCTTCGAGATCGAGGCGAATGCGTTTCTTTATCATATGGTCCGGATCATGGCGGCGGTGCTGGTCCTTGTCGGCCGAGGGGAGCGTTCCCCGGAGGTGGCCGCTGCCTACCTGGGGCGCCCAGACGCTTATCCGGCACACGCGCCCGCTCCACCTTACGGTCTATACTTTGTCGGGGCACGCTATGATCGGATTTCCATCCCGCCCCCCCCGCAGTTCCTGACTGGCAACCTGCGGAGGGCGGGCCGCCCGTAACTTCCCCAATCTTGAAATTGGAGGGAACAACACCGTGAAGACTTATGTCACCAAGCCGGCCGACATCCGAGCGGAATGGTGGATTGTGGATGCGACCAATCAGAACCTGGGACGGCTGGCCAGCCGGATCGCTCAGATCCTGCGGGGCAAGCATAAGCCTTATTTCGATCCCTCGCAGGATTGTGGGGATTATGTGATCGTTATCAACGCTGCGAAAGTGGCGGTTCACCCACGGCATCTGGAGCAGAAGGTTTATTACCGTCATAGCGGGTATCCCGGCGGCCTGAGGGAGATCCCGCTGCGCCGGATGCTGCAGACCCATCCGGAGCGAGTGATCCAGAAGGCGGTGTGGGGGATGCTGCCGAAGAACCGCCTGGGGCGACGTCTGCTGAAGAAGCTGAAAGTTTACCCTGGGCCGGAGCACCCGCACCAAGCGCAACAACCCAAGCCGCTTCCGTTGTAGTGATAAAAGCAATTCTTCGAGGCATATCCTACGCGGAGTGAAAGGAGCAACAATGGCAGCTGTTGTGGAAGAGATTACTTTCGAAGCCTTCAAAGGCCGTAATTATGTAGAAGGTGTGGGTCGCCGCAAGCGCGCCGTTGCCCGAGTCCGGCTATACGCGGGCGGGAGCGGGATTTTCATTGTGAACAACAAGCCGGCGCGGGATTACTTCGCCCGCGAACAGGATCTCTATCATCTGTTCGAGCCGCTCCGCCTGACGGGCATGGAGGGGAAGTTGGATGTCACGGTGAAAGTAGAGGGGGGCGGCCTGACGGGTCAGGCTGGCGCAATCCGCCTCGGGTTGGCCCGTGCGTTGGTTTTGTTGGATTCGAGCTTGCGCCCCCTGTTAAAGCAACACGGGATGCTCACGCGCGATCCGCGGGAGAAGGAACGCAAGAAGCCCGGGCTCCGCAGCGCTCGCAAGGCGCCTCAGTCGCCCAAGCGTTAATATGCATCATTCGATACGCTCTGGCCCAGCGATCCCGGATCCCTTCTTGGGATGGTCCTTTAGGCCGTTTCCCTGGGGTTGGGGAGGCTAGCGGAACGAGCACTCCCAACCCCGGAGAACAGTCCCCTCCTTCCTCCCCCATGGCCCTTGATTTGTCCACCCGCAGCTGCCCATGGGCCGTGAGGGATAGGGAAGCTGTCTCCGCATGCTTAGAAGGCACGTCATTCGGGGCTCGCAAGAGAAGGCGGAAGGGCCTCACCCTGCATCCCCCTCTCCCCGGCCCTTTGGGCTGAGGGGAGGGGGGATGAGAACGATTTTGGGGGCGGAGCCGGGCGCCAAAGGCGCCCGG
>NZ_JBHOQJ010000250.1:0-7333 GCF_042408365.1 Thermoflexus sp. | reverse complement strand
GGCTGGGAAGGCCGCCTTCGACGGCCTTCCCAGCCCAAAAAATTCTCGCAGGAATTATGCAACAGGTCCATGAAATTTCTGTGAGAAGCGGGCCGCTTACGTCGCCTGCCTCTCACAGAAATTTTCAACTTCCCTGCCTTCATCCCTCAGGAGCGAATTTCCGCTGCTGAAGCAACCGCTGGGCCGCCTCCACCACGCGCTCGATCGTGAAGCCGAGACGTTGGTAGACCTCGGGGTAGGGCGCCGAGGCCCCGAAGCGCTCCAGCCCGATGACGGCGTCCGCGTAGCGATACCACCCCCAGGGGATCCCCGCCTCGATCGCCAGCCGGGGGATCTCCGGCGGGAGGACGGCACGACGGTAATCCTCAGGCTGCTCCTCGAACAGCTCCCAGCATGGCATGCTCACCACCCGGGTCCGGATCCCCTGAGCTTCCAGCGCTTCCCGCGCCGCCAGCGCCAGGGCGACCTCGGACCCGGTGGCGATCAGGATCAGGTCCGGCTTCCCACCTTGGGCCTCGGCCAGCACGTAAGCGCCCCGGGCCAGCCCGGAGGCAGGGGCCAAGGTGCTGCGATCCAGCACGGGGACCTTCTGGCGGGTGAGGATCAGGGCCACCGGCCCGTCGCGCCGGCGGAGGGCGACCTTCCAGGCCTCGGCGACCTCATTGGCATCCGCCGGGCGGATCACCCAGAGGTTCGGGATCGCCCGCAGGGCGGTGAGCTGCTCTACCGGCTGATGGGTGGGTCCATCTTCCCCCAGCGCAATGCTGTCGTGGGTGAAGACGTAGATCACCGGGCGCCGCATCATCGCCGCCAGCCGGATGGGAGGCCGCATGTAATCGCTGAAGACCAGGAAGGTGCCGCCATAGACCCGGAAGGGCCCATAGAGGCTCATCCCGTTGAGGATGCCACCCATGGCGTGCTCCCGCACGCCGAAGTGGATGTTCCGACCATCGAAACGGCCGCGCCCGATCGCTGGAAACTGGTGCAAATAGGTCTGGGTGGACTCCATCAGGTCTGCGCTGCCGCCCACCAGGTTGGGGATGACCTGGGCCAAGGCGTTGAGGACCTTCCCCGAAGCGGCCCGGGTGGCCATCCCGTCGGCGGAAGGCGGGAAGGTGGGGACGGCCTCCTCCCATCCCTCCGGCAGCTCCCCTCGCCACCACCGCTCCCACTCGGCGGCGAGCTCCGGGTAGGTGGCCGCATACTGCTCCCAGCGGGCCCGCCACTCCGCCTCCCATCGCGCCCCCTCCTCGATCAACCCACGCATATGGGCGTAAACCGCCTCGGGAACGTAGAAGGCAGGCTCCGTGGGCCATCCCATCCGCTCCTTGGTTCGCCGCACCTCATCCGCCCCTAAAGGCGCCCCGTGGGCTTCCGCCCGGCCCTGTTTGTTGGGGCTTCCATAGGCCAGATGGGTGTGGCAGATCAACAGGGAGGGGCGGTCCTCCACCTGTCGGGCCTCCGCCAGGGCCTGGGCCACCGCCGTCCGATCGTGGCCGTCGAGGTCCAGGACGTGCCAGCCGTAAGCTCGGAACCGCAAAGCCACGTCCTCCGAGAAGGCGAGGTCGGTCGGCCCATCGATAGAGACGTCGTTATCGTCATAAAGGACGATCAGGCGGCCCAGCCCCCAGTGGCCGGCCAGAGAGGCGGCCTCGTGGGAGATCCCTTCCATCAGATCGCCATCGGAGGCGATGACATAGATGAAGTGATCGACGATGGGGAAGCCCGGCCGATTGAAGCGCTCCGCCAGAAGGCGTGCCGCCAGGGCCATCCCCACCGCGTTCGCGAACCCTTGGCCCAAGGGCCCGGTGGTGGTCTCCACCCCTCGATGAGGATCGTATTCCGGATGTCCGGGCGTGATGCTGCCCCACTGGCGGAAGCGCTGGATTTCTTCCATGGGCATGTCGTAGCCGGAGAGGTGAAGCAAGGCGTAAAGCAGCATGGAGCCGTGTCCAGCGGAGAGGACCAGGCGATCCCGGTTGGGCCAGAGGGGGTTGCGAGGGTTGTGGCGCATGAAGTAACGCCACAACACATAGGCGGCGTCGGCCATCCCCATGGGCATCCCCGGATGCCCCGAACGCGCCTTCTCGACCGCGTCCATCGTCAGGGCGCGGATCGCGTTCACACACAACTGGTCCAATTCAGGGTTCAAGGTGGGAAGCTTGGACATCTCCTGAGCGGCGATCATGACCTCCTCGGTTTCTCGGGGTGATCTTTATAACCTTACCTGAGAGCAGGGCCTTCAGCAACTCTTCATGGGCTAGGTGCGCTGCCATGGGCCCCTCATTGACAGATCGGCTGTGTCGCGCTAAATTTTAAATGAGCATGCCCCCATAGCTCAGGCTGGATAGAGCGTTGGCCTCCGGAGCCAAAGGTCGCGGGTTCGAGTCCCGCTGGGGGCTTGCGCGGGGCGGCCTCTCGGAACGGGGCCGCCCCGCTGTTTTTGACACCGGTCGGCCTGGGATCGTTTAAAGCCCATGATCTCGCCGTTTTCGCCCGTTTGCCCTTGCTCCATGGGTGTTCCTGAAGGGTTGCAGAGCGGGCTTCCGCCAGCCTTCTATGGCCCGACGTAGATCATCCGGTAAACTCGCCCACCATGGTCATCGGAGATATACATCGCTCCATCTGGACCGAAAAGGACATCGGCCGGGCGCCCCCAGGTTGCCGGATCCCCACACATCTTCCCGGGTGCCCGCCAACCGCTCACAAAGTCCTCGCTCCGGACCGGACGTCCGTTCTCGACCACGATCCGCTGAACTTTGCAGTCCCGCGCATTCTGCAGGCTGGTGTTCCACGAGCCGTGGTAAGCGATAAAGAGGTCATCCCGATACTCCGGCGGGAACGCCGCTTGGGTGCCCCAGTCCATCCCCAGCGGGGCGCTGTGGGCGAGATCGGTGAAGAGGGCGGGCACCGCCTCAGCGCATGTGAAGCCGGGGGGAAGCGGCATGCGTGGATCCTGCGTCTCCGCACGCTGATTCGGCGGGAGGTTGGGTCCCAGCCCGGGTGTGTAACAGTAGGGCCATCCGTGGGAGCGCCCACCCTGGACCGCGATCACGATCTCTTCCGGGGGGAGATCATCCCCCAGCCCGTCGCTTCCATTATGGTTTGCCCACATCTGGCCCTCCGGTGTCCACAGGAAATCCACGCTGTTCCGCAATCCCCACGCCCAAAGCGGACGACGGCGGGGATCCGGGTCGCTGGCGAAAGGATTATCCGGCGGGATGGTGCCGTCCGGGTTGAACCGGAGGATAGCCGCCCGGCGCGGGTCATCTTCCTCGCAGATATTGCAGGAAGATCCCGCGCTCACGTAGAGCTTGCCATCCGGTCCGAAGTGGAGGGTCCGGCTGACATGGCCTTGAGGGGAGGGGAGATTATTTGTGACCAGCTCGCGGATCTCCATGCGCCCATCGCCGTCCCGATCTTGCAAACGCTCGATCCGATCCCCTTCCGCCACGTAAAGCCAACCATCGTGCCATTCAATGCCGTGGGGAAGGCTCAATCCTTCCGCTACCACCTCCACCTGATCCGCCCGGCCATCTCCGTTTCGGTCCGGCAGGCGCACGATGCGCCCGGCGTTCATGAGCGTGAGGTAGAGGGCACCATCCGGTCCAAAGGCCATAAAACGCGCTTTCCCCTCAATCCCTTCGGCGAAGATCCGGATCGCGAAGCCGGGTGGGACCGTCAGGCGACGGGTGGCCTCATCGGGAGGGGGCAGCACGGGACGGGCGGTGCGGGTGATCACGGGGAGGAACAAGGTGGGAGAGGGAGGGACCGTGGTGGCTTCAACCGACGTGGTGGGTGTCGATGGGATGCCGGAGGGAGGGGATGTGGCCGTCTGCGAGATCCCCAGGCACGCGCTTAGGATCCCACCCAGGAACGTCAAGCGTATCCAGCGTGTATATTGAGCGAATGCCATACCCCCATCTCCTTTTGTTTGTGGTAAGGTATTTTCGCACCTGTTTACGCCGTACACCATTTTTGAGATTTCATGGTCCTGATAGTTTTTCGGGGTTGGGGGCTGCCGAAGGCGGCCCCCAACCCCCGGGAAGGGAGAAGAAAGGGGGAAGGGGCCGTCGGCCTTTCCATCGCATATCCCAAAAACAGAAATGGAGGAAGCGCTAGACTTCAATAGCTATGGAAAGAGCGCTCAAAACCGGAGGTTGGAATGGCTCAGGAACCGGATCGCAACTTGGCCTTGGAGCTGGTTCGGGTGACCGAGGCAGCGGCCCTCGCTGCCGGCCGTTGGATGGGCCGCGGGGATCGGAACGCAGCGGATCGGGCAGCGGTAGAGGCCATGCGATTGATGCTCCGGTCCATCGATATGGACGGGGTGGTGGTGATCGGAGAGGGGGAAAAGGACGAGGCCCCGATGCTCTACAACGGCGAGCGCATTGGCAACGGCCGCCCGCCTGCGGTGGATGTGGCCGTGGATCCCATTGACGGCACCCGCTTGCTTGCCTTGGGGCGTCCCGGAGCCATCGCGGTCGTGGCCCTCTCCGAGCGGAACACCATGTTCAGCCCGGGACGGATCGTTTACATGAGCAAGCTGGCCGTTGGACCGGAAGCCCGGGAGGTGATCGATCTGGACGCCCCAGTGGCGGAGAACCTGCGGCGGATCGCCCGGGCGAAAGGGAAGGACCTCGATGATCTCACCGTGGTGATCCTGGAGCGTGAACGCCATGCCGACCTGATCCAAGAGGTCCGCGCTGCAGGCGCCCGCATCAAGCTGATCACCGATGGCGATATCTCCGCGGCCCTGATGACGGCCTTCCCGGAGTCAGGCATCGACGTGCTGATCGGGATCGGTGGATCGCCTGAGGCGGTGATTACGGCTGCGGCCCTAAAATGCCTGGGTGGGGAAATCCACGCCCGCCTGTGGCCTCGCAACGAGGAGGAGCGTCGCTTCGCTGCGGAGATGGGATACGATCTTCAGCGCGTCCTCACTGCCGACGATTTGGTTCGCGGAGATAACATCTTCTTCGCCGCGACAGGCATCACCGATGGGGAGATCCTGCGTGGGGTCCGCTACACCGGGGAGGGAGCACGGACCCATTCCATCGTCATGCGCTCCCGCTCTGGAACCATCCGGTTCATAGAGGCCTATCACCGATGGGACAAGCTGATGCGGATCAGCGGCTACCCATACGACCGAGGCGCAGGAGAAGCCCCTCGATCAGCGCGCTGAGGGAGGCAGGGATCTCCCGCACCGTCCACCAAATCTGACGGGGCCCGTAAGGGGAGCGATCCGCGGCCAGCCCGATGGCGTCGACGCCAGCGGCGGCGCACAGCCACAGAGCGCGATCCAGATGGAAGCGTTGGGTGATCACCACGGCACGGGTGACCCCGAAGGCCTCCCGCGCCCGCCGGCACGAGTCCATCGTCCGTAGGCCCTCCGGGTCGATCCACAGGGCTTGCTCCGGAACGCCCAGACGAAGAGCCAGGCGCCGCATCGCCTCCGGCTCGTTATAGTAGGGGGAAGAACGGCCGTCGCCGCTTAAAAGCAGGATCTTCACCTTACCCAGGCGATACAGCTCCACACCCGTCCGGACCCGGTCGGCCAGCACCGGGGTGGGGGAGCCATCCGCCCGGAGGCCGGCGCCCAGGATCAGGGCGACCGGCTGCGCGGGCACCTCCTCCGGCCGCTCATAAATTCGCGACGCCCCCCGGAGCCAGAGGTAAAGGCGGGCTGCCAGCGGCGTTGCTGCGATTAAGGCGATCAAGATTCCCACACATCCCCGACGCACGCGCCTGAATCCCCCAAAAATGTTAAGGCTGTTCGCTGCTGTGGAAGTTACTCAGTATACTACGCTGTTTTCTTCTACGTAGGGAGTTGGGGCGAGCTGAGCGCCAAAGGGGCCCGGCTCGCTCCCCAAAATTCATCCCCAACATCCCCAAAACAAAATGGGTGCGCTCTCCGAGCGCAACCCTTTATGGCCCAGCCATCCACGCGATCAGCGTGTAGGCGCACGTCCCATCCGCCTCCGGCTGGTTGCGGATCGCGCCGGCGAACACCCGATCCCCCGCCCCCTTCAGGGCGTCAACTTCCTGGTAGTGCGCTGAGAGATCCAGCGCCCCCACCAGCTGACCGTCCAGGTCGAAGCGCAGCAGCCGGCCGGGGGAGCAGGCGTCCAACGCCATCGGGGCGTTGGGCAGGGTCGCCATCGGGGGCTTCGCGCCGGGCAGGGGATTGGAGCGGACGTGAAGGTGGGGGCCCACGATGACTTGAATATGGGTACAAAACGATCCTAAGGGCCATTTGAAGGCCACGCGCAATGAACCCGGCGATCCAGGGGCATTACCGCCTTCGCCCGATTCTCCCCTCTCAGCCTCCAGGGCGCCCATCCGACGAGCTGGGGCTCGAGGGGAGCGGAGGCTGCCCCTCCAGCAAGGCGAAGCGACAGGGCGCCCCGGATGCCACCCGCTCGAACGCCCCCATCCACACCCGATCCCCCTCCCCCAACAGGCCGTAGATCCGCTCCACGAGGGAGGAGAGATCCCACGTCCCCCTCAGCCGTCCCGCCCGATCCCAGAACTGCACCGTCGCCGGATGGGCCCGCGCCACCGTCACCAGGCCACCGGCGAAGAAGGCGATGGGCCCGGCGGGCGCCGCCTCGGCCAGGGGCACCGGTTCCCCATCGGGATCCGGAGGCAGCCGCAACCACTCCAATCGATCCTTCCTCACGTCCCACAGCACCACCCCATCCCCCGCCGGATCCCAGGCCACCCAGGTCCGGCCCGGCCACCGGCGCACCCAGCCCCACCGGTTCCCATCGAGCAGATACAGGCTCCGGGCCCCCCGCCAGCCGCCCTCCGGCCCCAACTCCGCGAACTCCACCGCCAGCCACCGCCCATCGGGGGAGAGGGAGAAGCTCGGCCCGATCACCGCGCCCCTCGGCAGATCCACCAGCGGATCCCACAACCCCAGATCCTCCGGGCCCTCCACCCGCCCGGTGGCCCCATCGATAGTCACCCCAAACTGCAAGACCGGCTTGCCCTCCGGCCGTAGGATCTCCACCTGGCACCACAACAGCCAACGGCCCGAGGTCCCTACGGGGAACAGAGCGCATACAGGCTCACAACAACCCTTGGGGATCCGGGAGATGGGAAGAGGCGGGAAGGACTGAAGCGGGGCCCCCGGACGGGCGGGGATGCGCCAGGAGGGGCTGCGGGCCCGCTCCAGGCCGCTGACGCCGCCGATCGCCAGCCACAGCCACGCGGAGCGATCCCACGCCCAGCTCCGGAAGTCCCAGTCCTCCGGAGCGGCCTCCGGGATCTCCCCCAACCGTTCCCACCGCCCCGTGGCGGCATCCCCCCGCCACCACACCGGCCGGTC
>NZ_JBHOQJ010000249.1:0-6802 GCF_042408365.1 Thermoflexus sp. | reverse complement strand
TGCAAGGCCAAGTGTACGAACTCAGCCCGAAGGGACAGCATGGTGCACTCCTTCCAGGGCACGTCCCACCTCCGCATCAGGTGTCGTGCCCCTATCGTATCCAGTGTTACCCATGTCTCTGAACAAGTGTTACCCATGTATCTGGTCTATACATCCCCACGGCCCAAAGGGCTGGGGGGGAGAGGGGGAACGAATCTTTCGGGGCTGGGCCGATGACCAAGAGCGGACGCTACAGCGCCCTGCTCCAAACGGCCCCTGGCCCGGCCCCTGAAAACTCCAAATTTAAAGCAGTAGACGCTCCATTCTGTAGGGTGCGGGCCGCCTTCGATGGCCCGCACCCGACAAAGAAACCAATTTCCTCATCCTTCCACCAAGATTTCGATCCCTCTTCGGGCCAGTTCCTCGAAGAACCGCTCCGGGGGGATGGCGCGTTCGGGCGGGACCACGCCTCGAGCGGTGATCTCGCCCCGTGCGATCATCTGAACCCCGATGCTCAAGGGCACACCGATGTTGCGGTAATAGGCGGCTTCTCCTCCCCACACCTCCTGAGGCGGATGGCGGTTGCGCAACACGACCGTCCGCGGACGCCCCGCCTGTTGGCCGTGGACCTCGACCACCAACCCATACGCCCAACGAGGGTTCTCCCGGGAGGCAGGGAGCGCGGCCAGGAGATGGGCGACAAGGTCAATGGCCGGGTAGGTTGTCCCATTCACCGAAACCGGCGTGGAGGAGAGGGCGCCCAGCTCGTAGAGGGCACGCATCGCCTGCATCACATGCGGCGGGAAGCATCCGCGTACGGCGGCGCGGCGCAACCCCGGAAAGGAACGCGGCAGGGTCCGGGCCTCATCGTGAGGGACATAATAAACCAGCTGCTCGCCGATCTGCTCATGGAAACGCATCCGCCTCTCCCCCGAGAAAGGTGGGGCTGGCCGCCACGCGCCATCTTCCCAGTAAACCGCCTCCCGCTCGGGCTCCTCCGGATTGAATTCCCAGAGGGTGGTGCGCAGCAGGCCCGGGGAGGGAGCGAGACATCGGAAAGCGGCGAAGGCGATCTCGATGGCCTCCACTTGATCCACAAATCGAGCCCCATAGGCAGCCATGACGTTGGTGGTCCCCGGCGTCGCCCCCACGCCGGGGATGAACACCATCCCTTTCGACCGGGCTGCTTCATCCAGTTCGAACTGCGCCTCATCGAAGGCCAGATCCACCCCGCTGACGCCCGCCTCCACACAGACCCGAGTGACCAGCACATCGTAGGCGAAGGGAAGGCCGTTCATGACCACATCGAACTCGCGGATCCGCCGGACCAACGCCTCTTCATCCCGGACATCGAGAGGGATCACCCGGAGGCGTGGATCGCCGATTTCCCGAGCCAAACGCTCGGCTTTCCGGGGATCGATATCGGCGATCACAATCTCATCGAAGAGGGCGCCGTATTGACAGAGATCGCGGGTGGCCTCCCGGGCCACCGCACCCGCTCCGCCAAGAGCCAGCACGCGCATGGAGACCTCCATGGTGTTCGGACGGGATCGCGGGAAGCTACCTGAAACGAGGAGGAATGAGGTCAACCATCTGCCGTCGCCCAGATGACCCAGCAGTGGCAGCGCCGGATGCGCGGAGCGGTCCGGAGGGGTCCTCGCCAGACCGAGGAACACAACGCTTCCGATGGATGTCTTGAGCGGCCCATCGCGTCCTTAGCCCCTGGCCCCTGTGAGGAGATTCCAGACGATTGAATTTCAACGTAGCCACCTAACGATTTCCTCCTCCCTCCCCTATAGCGAAGCAGCATCAGGAGGCATGCCCATTTCCAAACATCGAAGGGGAGAGGGCTCTGGACCATATTTTAACCGGGTTTGCTCTGTATGAGAAGCATCCGCCCTCCGTCGCAAAGATGAAAAGCGTGGGGGGAATATGGAAATTGTAAACCGGGGAGTTGCCCCAATACGTGTGGATGATCCTCTCACAGGGAATTTCGGCAAGAGTGGTGCCGTTGGTTTCCTCGTGGGGGCTTTGGGGGCGGAGGGATTCGCTTTCTCCGCGCACACCCTTAAAACGTAGAAGAGGCACCCGAGTGCGTTTAAAAATTCCGGCCGCAAGTTGGCCGTTGCTTCGAGCCGCGAAAGGGAGGATCAAGGCTCCTCCCCGTCAGCCTCCGCGCCGTCCAGCGGAGGCAGCTCATCCAGCGAACGCAGCCCAAAGTGCTGGAGGAAGAGGAAAGTCGTTCCATACAAAATCGGGCGGCCCGGGCCCTCGGCTCGACCGACCTCCTCGATCAACCCTTTCGCCAACAGAGTCCGCAGAACCCCATCACAATTTACGCCGCGGATGGCTTCGATCTCCGCGCGGGTGATCGGCTGCCGATAGGCGATGATGGCCAGGGTCTCCAGGGCCGCCGTCGAAAGACGGGGCGCGGCCTCCAAGCCCAGGAAACACCGTACATCCTCGGCCGCCTCCGGGGCGGTGACCAGCTGCACCCGATCCCCCATGCGCTGGAGTCGAAGCCCTCGCGTCTTCAGATGCTCTTGAAGCGCGTTCAGGGCCCCCTCCACCGCCTCGGGGGGAACCTTGAGCGCGCGGGCGAGCTGGGCGATGGAAGGAGGATCCCCGGCCACAAAAAGCAGCGCCTCCACCCGGGCCTCCAGGGGGAGGTGGCCGTTCGGAGAGATCGCTTGTGGGAAAGGCTCGCTCTGACCCGACAGCTCTCGCCCTTTCACCTGGCGTTCCGGCTTCCCCTCCATCGATCCGCTCCTCTCGCGGTCTTTTCATAAAAATTGGGGGTGGGTGAGACCGCCTTCGACAGCCTCCAACCCCCGAAGGGGCGCCTCCCCCCCTCCCCCGTAGCGATTCCGCCTGATCCCATTCGGTTCGGAGCGCTCATGAGGAGGCGGAAGGGCCCCCAAAAGCTCCCAGGGGGCAACCGCCTACATCCCGTATCGGCATTGCGTGAGAACGACTGAATAGTTCCCCTCCTCCGTTACTGAGAGGCCGGGCGGGCTGGACGCGGCCCCCCTTTCGGATACGGTGCATGGCGGATGCGGACCACCGGTTGGCCGTAGAGGCGAAGGCCCATCTTATCCTCAATCACCACACGAGCCATCTGCAGGATCTCCTCCGCTTTGCGAGGCACTTCGACCTCCGGAGTGGTCAACACGTCCAGCTCCACCCGCAGCCCCTCCCGATGGGGGATCACGCGGGGGTGGACCTCAATGACATCGGCCAGTTGATCCAGATGATATTTTAAGCGCTCACGAATCGAATCAACAGCCACGGCCACGGTCGCGCCGCTGACGGCCGGCACACGAACAATCCGCCGGGGCGGCCTGACCTCAAAGAGCAACCAAAGGATCAACAGGGCGTCCACGATCAGCGCCAGCAGGATCCCCACCCCGTAACGGATCTCTGGGCGGATTTGGCTAAGGGTTTCTACCGCTGTTTCGGCAGCGATGCGGAGCAAGCCCGCCAGCTCCAGAGGGGTAATGAGCAGCACGCTGCAAACCGGGATGGCCACCAAGATCATCAGCACAACCACCACGCGATTGAAGGCGTTCATTTTCACCTCCGCAGCCAGAAAGGCTTTAAGCCTCTGCCTCGATCGCTGGAAGGGCAGCCGCGTTCAAGATCTCGCGGGCCCGGGCGATGTCTTGACGGATCTGGGCGACCAATTCCAGAGCGGAAGCGAATTTGCGCTCCTCCCGGAGCCGTTCGATGAAATGCAATGTCAGCGGTCGCCCATACAAGTCCCCCGTCCAGTCCAGCAGATGCGCTTCGACAACCCGCTCACTGCCCTGATCGAAGGTCGGCCGCACCCCGATGTTCACCACCGCCATGCGACGGATCCCCCCGGGCAGCCCCGCCCAACAGGCGTAGACCCCATCGGCAGGCAGCGCGTGCTCCGGCCAGATGCGCAGATTGGCGGTCGGAAATCCCAGAGATTGCCCGCGGCCGGCGCCAGCGGTCACCTCCCCACGAACCGAGAACGGACGCCCCAAACATTCGGCGGCTGAGCGCACATCCCCCCGTCGCAACGCCTCCCGGATGCGGCTGCTTCGCACTGGACGCCCTCCCAAGTGGAACTCCATGGCCACATGGACTGTGTAGCCGTACTGACGGCCCAATTCCTCCAGCACCGGCAGCGTGCCCTCCCGACGATACCCCATCGCGAAGTCCGGCCCGGCCCACAACGCCCGCATGCCGATTCGAACCAAACGCTCCACGAAATCCGCGGCGCGGATGCGGGCGGTTTCTACCGTGAACGGGATCTGAACCAACAGATCCACCCCTAAGCGGGCGATGTGGCGCCGCTTCTCCTCCGGTGAGGTCAGATAAAAAGGCACCTCCCCTCGCAGAACCACCACCGGGTGTGGGAAGAACGTCACAACCACGGAACGCCAGCGATGGGCGCGCGCCATCGCCACCACCTGCCCGATCAGGGCCTGGTGGCCCAGATGCACGCCATCAAAAGCCCCAACGGTGACCACCGAAGGAGCGGGATCGATCGCCTCCAATTGTTGCGCGAAGTGCATGGGGATGCACACCTCAGACAGGATGTTCGGTTACCATTACCGGACGGAGTGACCGCCCGCGCTCGCCCCTAAGGTTATTATGGATCCTCCGGGAACACCCGCACAGGTTGCCATCGCTCTCCTCGGCGCTCCAGCAGCGCCAACAGCGTTCCGTCCGGCCGGTGGACTCGAAGCCGGAGGCCCGGATGGGGAAGCTCCTCCGCAGGGATCGCTTGACCATGCCGCAGCCGGTTCAGGATCGTCGGCTCCGGCGTGATCGGCTCCCAATCCGGCAGGGCATCCTCCATCGGCCGCAGGTACCGGAGCCAGGTCCCAGCCTGGGCAGCGGCCTCCAAGCTCTCCCAGGCGATGGCATCGGCCAGGGTGAAGGGACCGCTGGCCAGCCGTCGCAGATCCGCCAGATGCGCACCGCACCCGAGCTGTTCCCCGATATCCCGGGCCAGGGCCCGGATGTAGGTTCCTGCGGAACAGGCCACTTCGACCGTGGCCCATGGCGGATCCCACTCGATCAGGCGGATCTCGGCGACCCGAACCCGACGAGGGGGTGGGGCCACCGGCTCTCCCCGTCGGGCCTTCTCATACAGGCGTTCCCCACCCTGTTGGATCGCCGCGAAGGCCGGAGGGGTTTGCAGGATCTCCCCCACAAAGGCACGCAGCGTTCCCTCCAAGGCCTCCCGAGAGACCTCCACCGGCCGTTCGCTCAGGATCCGACCTTCCGCGTCGTCGGTATCCGTCCGGATCCCCAGGCGGATCACGGCCCGGTAGCGTTTGTCGTGGCCCAGCAGAAACTCCGCCAGCCGGGTTGCCGGCCCGACCAGCAGCACCAGCACCCCCGTCGCCAGCGGGTCCAACGTCCCCGCGTGACCGATGCGCCGGATCCGGGTGAGCCGTCGTGCCCGCTCCACCACGTCGTGGGAAGTCCAGCCCTTCGGTTTATCCAGCACCAACAAGCCGGCGGGCGTCTTCATACCCTCTGCACCCTCATCGCCGTCCTTTGCGCCCTCGTGGGAGGACATAACCCAGTCGGCGCAGCTGTTCGGGATCCCGCCGCCAGTTCTTCCGCACCTTCACCCAGAGCTCCAGATATACCGAATGGCCCAGCAGGGCCTCGATCTCCTGGCGGGCAACCGCCCCGATGCGCTTCAGCATCTGCCCGCCCTCCCCGATCACGATTGGCTTGTGGGTCTCCTTCTCCACATAAATTGTGGCGGCGATGTAAGTCAGATTCGGATTGCGATCCACCCAGTCCGTGATCTCCACAGCGATCCCATGGGGCACCTCCTCCCGCAGCAGAAGCAAGGCCTTCTCACGGATCAGCTCGGCGACGATCATCTGAAGCGGCTGATCCGTCAGCATGTCGGGATCGTAATAACGGGGCCCCTCGGGCAGGTGGGCGATGATCCGCTCCAGGAGGAGATCCAGATGATCGCCCCGAACAGCGGAGATCTGCACCTCCTCCCACGGGAACGGAGGCTCCGCCTCCGGCGGAGTGGGGGCCAAGGCGCGATAGGCTGCGAGATGCCCTTCCCGGTCGGACCTCAGGAGATCGATTTTGTTCAACGCCAAGATAACCGGTTTGTCCCCAGCCTTCTCTTTCAGCAAATCGGCGATCATGCGATCCTCATCATCCGGCCACTGCGAAGCGTCCACCAAGAAGACGATCACGTCGGCGTCCGGGATGGTCTCCCGGGCGACCGCGACCATGTACTCCCCCAGCTTGTGGAAGGGCCGATGGATCCCGGGGGTGTCCATGAAGATGACCTGAGCGTCCGGGCGCGTCAGCACGCCCAGGATCCGATGCCGTGTAGTCTGCGGCTTCGGCGAGACAATGGAGATCTTGGTTCCGAGATAAGCGTTCAGCAAGGTGGATTTCCCAACATTGGGCTTGCCGATGATCGCTACAAAGCCCGACCGATGGCCAGGCGGGACCTCTTCATATTCCGGGAAGGTGCGCTCGGGCTCCCATTCGCTCACAGATTATCCCTCCGTGCTCCTTGATTAAGGATTTCCGGGGCCAGCATGGAGGCCAGGTACCTACTCCGGCCCCAACCGGTTCGGATCATCCCGCTCCCGAAAACATCCGCAGGACGCTGAGCACACGTGGTGCTTCTTCCATCATTTTAGTTTTCAGGGGATATGATGGAGGGACAGATGGCCCCCAACCCCCAAGAATCCCCGGGGGAAACGGCTGGAAAGTGGATTCGGCCCCATCCCGCGATCGGATGTGGGAGAAGCACTAATGCTTTGTCCATTTTTCAATTTGGGTTTTCGGGGCTGGG